>CAZKBY010000061.1:0-12442 GCA_964550915.1 uncultured Eubacteriales bacterium
ACCTTATATCAGGAGGCTTTTCTTTTCAATAGCATTTTCTATCGGCAATCTAGGGATGTGACCGTTCCTTGAAATTCAACCTGTCTTAGTCTAAAATCATCCCGGATGGAAAAAATCAGAATCCTGGGCAATCCTTCTCTTCGGCTGGGGGGAAAAGTCAGGATCAGCGGGTCAAAAAACGCCGTCCTCCCGGCTATCGCCGCCTCTCTGCTCACGCAGGAATGCCTCCAGTTGGACAACATTCCCCGCGTGAAGGATGTTTTCACCATCCTGACTTTGATGAAAGAGCTCGGGGCGGATTCCAAGCTCAAGGATAACTCCATCTCCATCCAGGCCAAAAGAATAACCTCCGATGAAGCCTCCTACGAGCTCGTCCGCTCAATGAGGGCGTCCATCTTGGTGCTCGGACCACTTCTTGCCCGTTATGGGAAAGCTGTTGTTGCCTTGCCCGGAGGGTGTGCCATCGGGTCGAGGCCGATCGACCTCCACATCAGCGGCCTGCAGAAACTCGGCGCCTCCATCTCGCTCGAACACGGTTACATCAAAGCAGAGGCACCGAGGCTCAGGGGAGCGGAGGTCGAGTTCGAGAAGAAGACAGTCGGCGGCACCGAAAACCTTCTCATGGCCGCCACCCTGGCCCAGGGGGAGACAATCCTCCGGAACTGCGCGCTGGAGCCTGAGGTCGTCAACCTCTGCGAGCTTCTCCTCAAGATGGGCGCCCGGATAGACGGCGTCGGTGAGGAGGTCATCCGCATCCGCGGCGTTAAAGAGCTCGGCGGCGCCACTCATGAGATCATTCCCGACCGGATCGAAGCAGGCACCTTTCTCGTCGCCGGTGCGCTCGCCCAGGGCGATATCACTTTAGAAAATGTCCAGTCCCGCCATCTTGTGACGGTCATCGAGAGGCTCCTTTTTTCCGGCGCCACGGTCGATGGCCTCGATGGCAAGACTCTCCGGGTTGTGGGAAGCGCAGAGATCAAGCCTCAGGATATCACGACCTCGCCCTATCCCGGCTTCCCCACCGACATGCAGGCTCAGTTTATGGTCCTGATGACCCAGGCCTCGGGAACATCGATCATCACCGAAACGATCTTCGACCGGCGTTTCTCCCACGTCAACGAACTCCTCCGTCTCGGCGCCTCGATCGAGGTCCGCGGGGATAAGGCCATCGTTAAAGGCAAAACAATCCTGTCCGGAGCTGAAGTCATCGCTACCGACCTGAGAGCGTCAGCTTCGCTCATCCTGGCCGGCCTCATCGCCCGGGGAGAAACAGTCATTAACGATGTGGAACACCTCGACCGCGGCTACGAAAGAATTGAGGAGAAACTGAAGCTTCTCGGCACCTCTATCGAAAGAATAAAAACCTAAAAAAATAAGGAGGATCAAGCATGGAAGTCACTTGGTTAGGCCATGCCGCCGTTAAAATCAAAGGATCAAAAACGGTCTACGTCGACCCCTTTCTGACCGGCAACCCCGCCGCGGCCATCGCCCCGGACAAAATAAAGGAGGCAGACATCATCATCATCACTCATTGCCACGGCGACCACACGGGAGATGCCTTTGCCCTGGCCAAGAAAACCGGGGCGACGCTGGTGGGCATCCACGAAATCGCCGTTGACGCCCAAGCCGAGGGAATTGCGGCTGAAGGCATGAACATCGGCGGAACAGTTGAGGTCAAAGGAGTCAGGGTTCATATGGTCCAGGCTCTCCATTCGGCGGAGAAAGGCTGCGCGGCCGGAGTGGTCGTGGAGATGGACGGCCTCCGCCTCTACCATGCTGGAGACACCGGACTCACCTATGACATGAAGATCATCGGTGAATTTTTCCATCCGGACCTGAGCTTTATTCCCATCGGCGACAGGTATACGATGGGAATTCCGTCAGCCGCCAAGGCCGTCGAATTCGTCCAGACAAAGCGCGTAATCCCCATCCATTACGGCACTTTCCCGATCGTCAAAGCCGATCCCCAAGAATTCAAACGCCGCGTCGGCAGCCTGGCTGAGGTCATTATTCTCAAGCCGGGTGAATCCTTTACCCTCTAACGTCGTCGATCGTGCCAGACTCTCGCTGGACTTAAGAGAATGGCTGACATCGTCATTATCGGAGCCGGGCGCCTGGGGACAAGCCTCGGCCGAGCCCTGGCGGCAAAAGGGCATGTCATTAAGGCTATTACCTGCCGCAGTGCCGCTTCAGCCAGGGAAAGCCGGAGGATCATCGGCCAGGGGATAAGCTCAACGGATAACCGGGCTGCCGCGAGCCGTGCAGACATCATTTTTCTTTGCCTTCCAGATGAGGAAATTCCAAAGGCTGCCGCTGAGCTCTCCCGCTTGCGAATCGAATGGCCCCAAAAAATCGTCTTCCATACGAGCGGCCTGCTGCCGGCAGAGGCTCTGGCTTCTCTTCGTAAAAAAGGCGCTTCGGTGGCTTCTTTTCATCCGGTCCAGTCTATCGCCCGGAAGACGACTTCGCCCTCCCATTTTCAGGGTGTTTATTTTGGCCTTGAGGGCGATAGCAGGGCCTGCCGCCTCGGCAGGGCCATTGCCCGCGGGCTCGGCGGCCATGCTTTCCTTCTTGCCCCGGAGGCAAAGCCGGCCTACCATGCTGCCTGTGCCATGGTCTCCAATTTTCTCGTTGTTTTTCTTGGGGCAGCAGCCGGGCTCCTCGGTCTGGCTGGGATCGAAGAGAAAAAAGCCTGTCGCCTGCTTTTCCCCCTTGCGAAAGGAACTTTACGGAATGTCAAGAAATTTGATGTTACTTCTGCCCTGACAGGCCCCGTGTCAAGGGGAGATCGCGCTTCAGTCGAAGCCCACCTTAAAGCTCTTGGCCGAATCCCGGCATACGCCAGAGCCTACAAGGCTTTTTCCCTTTTGGCGCTGGAGCAGGCGAAGGCCAAAGGACTGCCTCCTTCTAAAGTCAAGGCATTGAGAAGCTTGCTGGAAGGTAAATAACCTCTTCTTCAAGCTCGATCCCGAAGTCCTTCTTAACCCTGAATTTAAGCTCCTGAGCAAGAGAAAGGACATCCCTGGAGCTAGCCCGGCCGAGGTTGATGATGAAATTCGCATGGCCCGGGTATACAGCTGCATCCCCCACCTTTAGGCCCTTGGCACCTGCTTTCTCAAGCAGATATCCAGCCGCGACTTTGGTCCCGTCGGCGAGGTGAGGATTCTTGAAAAAGCTGCCGGCGTAAGCTGTTTTCAACGATGGAAGCCGAGCCTTTCTTTTCGTCAGGTTTTTCTCAATCTCGCGCCTGATCTTCTTTCTGTCGCCCTTTGTGAGCCGAAAAACGGCTTTCAACAGAGTTAAATGCCTCCTTTTGAGTGAGGAATGCCGGTAGCCAAACTCGAAGTACGTGTTATCCGCCAGGAATTCTTGACCCTGCGCATCGAGGAGAACCGCTTCCTCCAAGACATCTCCGATCGATCGGCCGAAAGCGCCGGCATTGCCGAAAACCGCTCCCCCGACTGTCCCGGGAATTCCAGCTGCAAACTCCAGGCCGCTCAAGCCTTCCGCCGCGGCAAACTCCACCATGTCGGAAAGTGCCGTCCCAGAAAAGGCTTCGAACGCGCCCTCTTTTAACGTATCAATCCCCCGGACTTCGCTCTTGATGATGAGCCCGCGAAACCCCTCATCATCAAACAAGATGTTTGTGCCCGAGCCGATCACATAAAAAGGAATTCCGTGGCCATGAGCAAAACGGATGGACACTCGGAGGTCTTCCTGCGACCGCGCAGCAAAAAAAAAGTCTGCCCTTCCGCCGATCCTGAAGCTTGAATAGAGCCGCAGGCTAACCAACCGCCGCAACGTCCGTTTTGCTTCCTGCCGGAAGAGAAGGGGAATGGAGGCGTAATTGGCTTTCACGGCGTCAATTCTATCTGATACGGCCTGCAAAAGGAAGGGGCCGGTTGCATTTCTTTTTATGTGATTAAAACGGGCAAAGGAGGCTGCCCATGTCTTCTTGGCACGAATTTTGCTATAATTTGAGACGGTTTCATATTGACAAGCAGAACTGTTCAGGTTATTATGCTAAAAATTTTAGAGCGAGGTTCAGCCATGATCAAGAAGATCGCTCCTGTGATCATCCCTATTTTAATGATTTTCAGCCCTTTAGAAGCTCAAGTCAGTGAATGCGACGAAGCCTACATCAAGGCCATGACGGCTCAAACGCCGGCTCAAAGAGTTCAACTGCTCAAGGATTTTATCAGCAAGTGCGGCGGCAAAGGCATCCAGAATGAGAATTTCGCCTACGCCAATCTTTCGCTCATGGAATATCCTGGAAAGACCGCTAAAGACGCCATCGACTATGGGGAAAAAGCACTGGCTCTCGGCGGGCTGGATGACCTGACGAAATGCCAGGTTCTGATCCAGCTTTCAGCCCTGTACAGCCAGTCCGGTCAGAACCTGGAAAAAGCCAAAACCTACGCCATTCAGGTGGTAGAGACAGCCAAAGCCGCCAAAGCAAAAGAAGGAGGGACGGAAAGCGCCACTCAATGGAATCAGCTCATCGGCGCCGGCTATTTCACTCTCGGCCAGGCGCAGGAAAAAGCTAAAGACCACAAGGGAGCTGTGGATTCCTACATCAACTCCTATAACCTCCTAAAAAACGCCAAGATCATGGTCAGCATCAAGATGTTGGGAAAAATGCTTTACGACGCCAAGGCCTACGGGGACGCCGAAAAAGCCTTTAAGGCCGCTTACACAGCAACCAAGGATTTTGACAGCACCGTCTTTTACGCCAAATCGCTTTACCGGAATAGCAAGAACGGAGAATCTCTGACTTACTTTAAGGAAGCCTACGCCAAACAAAAAAACGGCGAGATCGCTTACAATATCGGCATCATCCTGGCCAAAGATGCCAAGGCCAATCCCTCCCTGGCTCCTGAAGCCATCCGCTATCTGCTTGAAGCGAGCTTTACCTATCCCTCTCAGTCTGAGCAGGCCATGAAATTGGCTGAGACTCTTTTCTTCCTGTCCAACAAGGAGATCAAGTACAACGAGACAGTAACAGAGATTCAGGCACGGAGCAAGAAAATTGAGGACTTGACCGCGACTTATAACACGAAGTTCGGCGGCAAGGACGAAGAGGACCTCAACGACGCCGAGAAAAAAGAGATGAAGGACCTCCTGGTCAGCATCGACAACGAGAAAAAAGCGCTGGAAAAGCTCCAGATCGAGCAGAGCATGGCTATCGCCAAGTTCAACAAACTCTTAGAAGAGACAAAACAAAGGCTGGGCATCAAGTAGCTTCAGGCTATTTCTTTTTGGGCCCGAAGATGTTGATGGAGAAGAGGCCCTTGATTCCCCCCTTCTTAACTCCTTTCCCGAGCGCTTCCAGCTCCCGCCGGGCCAGGTCATGGTCGGCATCAAGCTCCAGGGCTTTCTGGAATGATTTCGTCGCCTTTGTCAGAAGACCTTCCGTCTTGTAGAGCAGACCCAGGCCCACATAAGCCTCGGAGTTCCACGGCTCCAGCTCCTTCGCCTTTAGGAAGTGCTCTTCGGCTTTTCTGTGAAATGAGGGAATCTTCGCCTCCGTCATGGCCAGAAGCAGAAAATAGTCGGCTTTGTCTTTCTTAAGGCCGATGGCTTCCTCAAGAAGGATAAGGGCATCTTCATACCTTCCCACGTTATAGAGCGTTTTAGCCTGACGGAACTTGGTGTCAGCTTTTCGCAATAGATCGCGGCTGTCCTCCTTCGTCCCGATAGGGGCCTTGGCATCATAGTCTCGTCTCAACAGCTTGTTGCTTAGCGTGCGGTAGGCCCTTGTGATGACGTTAAAGACCTCTCCGATTTGAGCTCTGTATTGATCGTTGACTGATCGGTCAAAACGATCAGGATGGAATTTTCGCGCCAGTTGAAAGTAGGCCTTTTTTACCTCGTCCTCCGAGGCCTCTTTGGAAACACGAAGAATCTGGTAATAGTTCATCGAAGAGATCTTCTCGCGGAAGGCCAGGACTTCATCGATTTGCGCCTGCGTTTCCTCCGGCCTGGCGCTTTCCTCCCCCTTTTCTATCTCCGTCAGGGGCTTATCCTTATCCTGGAAATCGATCATGTTCAAGCAATACAGAAGATACAGGGTTTTCCAGAAAAACTCGGGGTTGTATTTCAGCCTGTGCCAAAGTGTCCCGCAGTTCTCCTTTCCTTCGATCTTTTTCAACATCTGCTTTTCCTCCTCGGTCAACAGATGTTGAAATTCCGCCGTCCCGGTTGGAAAGAGAATTCTCTTGGCGAAGTATTCCTGGAGCGCTGGGGAATGTTTCATCCGTCTAATCCCGTCTTCGATCAGATAGGGAACGTTAATCCGGTTTTCGAAACTCTGCCCGACCAGGGAAGCTTTCTCCTGCAAAATGATGTCACCGTCGAAATGCGGAAAAAGGCTCAGGGCGATCTCCCGAATTTGGTAGGCCACTCCATCCTCGACGTTCCTCTGGGAAGTCAAGCCCTTCTTGATCAGGCTCTTGCCGATGGCTTGATTGGGCTCGATGTAGCGCTCAATCTTGGAGTGGGCTTCATCAGAAATTCTGCCGAGCTTGAACAGGATCTCTCCCAGTCTCTCCTCGGGAACATTCGTTTTGGCCTGGACAAGGTCCCCGCCCTCGAAGAAAAGAATCTTCTGGACCGAGCCACGCTTAAAAATGATCTGCCCGCTGATCTTTTTGAAATAGACCTGGCGAAGATAAAGGGCGATATGATTCATGTCTTTCTTATCCACTTCTTATTTATAGCCCAGCCCGCTCCCAAATTGCAAACCCCCCCAAAATATGGTAATTAGTGTCCTGTGAGAATCGGTCTTGCTCAAATCGCGCCTCACCTCGGCGATATCGAAAAAAACCTCAACCTCCATCACTATTTTATCGAAAAAGCCAGGAAGAAAAAAGCCGGACTTATCGTCTTCCCCGAGCTGAGTCTGACGGGTTACACCCTCATGGACATGGTTCAAGAAGTCGGGCTCAACCCGGCTGAATCTCCCGCCTTCAAGCGCCTCAGGGCCTGGAGCTGCGATATCGACATTGTCCTGGGCTTTGTCGAGGAAAAAGAGCGCGGGCTTTTTTACAACTCGGCAGCCTATCTCTCCAAGGGCAAGATTCTTCACATCCACCGGAAGGTCTTCCTCCCCACCTACGGGATGTTCGAAGAAGCAAAGTTCTTCGCCCAGGGAAAGAGCTTTCGGCCCTTTCCCGCTCCCTTCGGGAAAACGGGGCTGATGATCTGCCGGGATTTCCTCAGCTTCGGCGCTGGTTACCTTCTTTTTGCCGGAGGAGCTGAGGTCATCGTCGTCATCAGCGCAGCTCCAGGCCGGGGGTTTTCAAACGAAGGCGGGTTCGCTACAAGCCGGATGTGGGAGCTGATGGGAGAGGCGTTGTCATTTTTCTCTTCTTCTTTTGTCCTTTACGCCAACCGAGTCGGTTTTGAGGACGGCAAGGCCTTTGCCGGAGGCTCTTTCATCTTTAACCCCCTGGGCCAGCTCATCGCCAAAGCTCCGCCGGTTGAGGAGGAGATGATCATTGCCGACCTCGATTTTGAGGAAGTGCGGGCCGCCCGGAAAGCCTGGCCTTTTAAAAGGGAGGACAGGCCCGAGCTTCTGCTCCAGGCCCTCCAAAGGATCGTTCGCGAGCATGACGATTAATCCGCCGTTCGTAGAAAAGGTCCTCTGCGCCTTTATCAAAGAAGAGCTGTCCAAATTTCAATACAGAAAAGGGCTGATCGGCCTCTCGGGAGGCCTGGATTCCTCGGTCTGTGCGTTTCTTGCCGCCGAGGCGCTCGGCCCGAAAAATGTCATTGGCGCGATCCTCCCTTACAAAAACACTTTTAGCCAGGACGTCAAGGATGCCCGGTCGGTGGCGCGCCGCCTCGGCATCCACTCTCGTCTCATCGACATTGCCCCGATGGTCGATGCCTATTTTTCTCGCTTCCCGACCAGGGATAGAATACGGATCGGGAACAAAATGGCCAGAGAAAGAATGTCAATTTTGTATGACATCTCAGCTCGGGAAAAAGCTCTTATCTTGGGGACGAGCAACAAAACCGAGTTGCTGATTGGCTACGGGACCATCCACGGCGACATGGCCTGCGCCATTAATCCGCTCGGAGACTTGTACAAAACCCAGATCAGAGAGCTGGCAGCTTACCTCGGAGTGCCGGAGAAAATTCTTGCCAAAAAGCCGACCGCCGGGCTCTGGCCCGGACAGACAGACGAGGGAGAAATCGGCCTCAGTTACGGGGAGATCGACCGAATCCTTTTCCGGCTCGTTGACAGCCGGCAGACCCCGGAAGCTGTCGTAGCCGCCGGGTTTCCAAGAGAATCCGTGGAGAAGATTGTCTTCCTGATCAGGAATTCTGAGTTCAAGAGAAAAATGCCCCCGATTGCCAAAATCTCCTCCCGCACCGTGGGACACGACTTTCTTTTTCCTTACGACCGGAACAGATGAAGGATGGCCGGAAACCTCTATGTCGTGGCCACGCCAGTCGGTAACCTGGAAGACCTGACTTTCCGGGCCCTCAGGATTCTCAGCCAGGTCGAAGCCATCGCCTGCGAGGATACGAGACAGACCCTAAAGCTCCTCACCCGGTACAATATCAAGAAAAGACTGATCAGCTATTATCAACCGAAAGAGGGACAAAAAATTCCCCAGATAATCGGTCTCCTTGAGGAAGGCAAGGATGTGGCTTTGGTATCGGATTCCGGAACGCCCGGTGTTTCTGACCCAGGCTTCCGGTTGGTCAGAGAGGCCATAAGCCGGGGATTAAAAGTCATTCCCGTGCCCGGTCCATCGGCGCTTATTGCAGCTCTTTCTGCGGCCGGGCTACCCACCCACCGCTTCCTTTTCCTGGGTTTCCTGCCTGCTAAGAGGGAGCGGGCAAGAAAAGTCCTGGAATCTCTTAAGGATGAGGAAGCAACCCTCATTTTCTATGTCCCGCCGCGGAAATTGGTCCGTTTCCTCGAGGATGCGGAACGAGTTTTGGGAAACCGCCCCTCGGTTTTGGCTAGAGAGCTGACCAAGGTACACGAAGAATTCGTTCGATCCGACATCCGGAAGATGAGAGAGAAGTTAGCCGGGAAGGCCCTGAAAGGAGAAGCTACGCTTCTTATCAGCGGAAAATAAAAAAACTGAGAAATCTGCCTTTTTAGATTAGAAAACTCCTACAAACCAAGGCATATGAGCTTATCGAACAAATATTAAAAAATTTTTTTTAAATAAACTTGACAAAATAATGCTAATATATTATATTATTTATGAGCTGAATCTAACAGAGGAGGTTAAAATGGCTATTATCAGATGGGATCCTTTCAGGGACTTGGTAACCCTGAGAGAGAGGATGAACCGCCTGTTTGAGGATGTCTTCACTTCTGCCCGCGGCGAAGAGCGAGACCTCATCACCAGCTCTTGGGCGCCCGCTGTTGACATCTATGAGGATGAAAATCAGCTCGTGCTGACGGCCGAGATTCCTGGGATCGAGGAAAAGGACATCGAGATCAAGATCGAAGACAACACGCTGAGCATTCAGGGCGAAAGAAAAATGGAAAAGGAAACCAAGGAAGAGAACTACCACCGGATTGAGAGAGCCTACGGCTCCTTCACCCGGTCTTTCACTCTTCCCAATTATATCGACCAGGAAAAAATTCAGGCCGAGCATGCCAACGGCTTGCTGAAGATCACCATGCCCAAGAAACCCGAGCTAAAGCCGCGCAAAGTCAAGATTCTCAAACCGGCAGGGGAAGCCAAAGAAAAGAAATAAGTCTAACTCATCCTCGCTCGATGCCGGCCGCCCGTTGGGGGCGCCGGCATTATTTTCGCTTTCCCGAGCCTTTAGGCTTGAGCGATCGTCACGGCTCTGACCTCTCTCGCACCCGCCTTTTTCAAGACAAGCCCGCATTCCCGCAGGGTTGAGCCAGTTGTGTAAACGTCATCGACCAAGAGAATTATCTTTCCCTGTAAATCCTTTGCTTTCCTGACCCGAAAAGCACCTTGCACGTTCTTTTCTCTTTCCCCCGCTTCGAGAGAAGTCTGCGCCGGAATGTTTCTGACCTTTATCAATCTGCGCTCGAGAAGGTTTAGCGCCCTGTGTTTGGCCAGACGCCTGGCCAGAACCTGAGACTGGTTAAAGCCTCGCTTCCTCTCTTTTTTCGGGTGGAGGGGTACGGGAACGACGGCTTCAACACCCTCCCAGAGATCCTCCTCGTTCTCCAGGCTCTCGGCAAGAAGATCTCCTAACCACTTCCCCAGGGTCTTGAAACCCCTGTACTTGAAGAGCAGGATGACATCCTTGACGAGCCCTTCATACCGGGCAAAAGAGCGGTGTTTGGCCAGCACCGGCTGCTTTTCCAGGCAAGCTCCGCAGAGATGGGGCTCGACTTCGCTCTCGAAGAATCTTCCGCAACAAGGACAAAAGGGGGCCGCGGACCGCCTGATCTTTTCCCGACAGCGTCGGCAAATAACCTTTTCTTGAGCCTCTTCAAGAAAAGCTCTGCACAGCTCGCAATAGGAGGGGTAAAAAAGGAGCTCGGCTGCTTTCCCCACCGAGGAAAGAAGCCGGTGAAAAGGAAGTTTCAACCCACCCCTTGCTCTTTTTTTTGCTGGCAGTCGATGCAATAAGGGGTCCAGGGGAGGGCGTTCAGCCGCTTCTTGCCAATCTGCTTGCCGCACATCTGGCAGAGGCCGAACGCCGGGGTCTCCAGCCGACGGAGAGCCGCGTCGAGCAGCCGGAGTTGCTCTCGCTCCGCGTCAGACAAACTCAGCAGGAACTCTTTGGTGTACGAGCTCTCGGCCTTATCAACGACATCCTGGGCGCTATCGGTTTCTACTTCTTTGCTTTCATTGTAGAACTGGCTGAGTTTTCTGACGATTTTCTCCTTCTGTTCAAGGAGCGTCTTCCGGTAAGCCTGTTTCTCTTTCTTGGTCAACGTTTCCCCCTTATTTGGCATAGGGCATTCCTTTTCGGATGGTCAAAGCCCGGTAAATCTGCTCGAGCAGCACGACCCGGCTTAACTCATGAGAAAAAGTCATCCGGGAAAAGGACAGAAGGAAATTCGCCCTCCGCAAAACCCTCTCGGCCAGGCCAGCAAACCCGCCGACGACAAAAGTGACCGGCCGCGATGAGACCGCCAGCTTTCCCAGGAATCGGGCGAAATCCTCAGAGCTCATTTCTGCCCCTTTATCGAAAAGGCAAACAATATAGCCATCTCGGAAATGTTTTTCAAGGCCCTCGGCCTCGATGTCTTGGATTCTCTCAGCCTGCTTGTCCTTCAAGCCCTTTGCCTCTCTTGTCTCGATGAGAACGCAGTCCTCCATCTGGCGGATCCTTTCGAGATAAAAGCCCTCCAGAGCCCGCCATTCCCTCTTCTTCGTCTTGCCTGGCCAGATGATTTTGAGCTTCACGGCAAGTCCTCCGCGCTATTCCCGATTGACACTGCCTGGCCCTCCTCTTGAAAAGGGTCAATAAAAAATAATGATTTGGAGGGGAAATGTCAATATTTTATTTAAAAATTTTGTTCCCGTAAGAAATCCTGGGGGCATCCCCCCATAGCTTTTCGAGGGAATAGTAATCCCGCGTCCTCCGGGAGAAAACATGGACGATGAAGTTCCCATAATCAACTAAGATCCACTCCGCCAGTCCCTTGCCCTCGACCCCCAGGGGGTGGAGCTTGCCCTTTTTCAACTCCTGTTCGATGCTCTCGTAGATGGCCACGTTCTGCCGGGAAGAGTTCCCGGTCATGATGACAAAATAATCAGTAAAGGTGGAAATTTCCCTGAGGTCAAGGACGAGAATATCCTCGGCTTTCTTGGCCTGGCCGGCCTTGACCGAGAGTCTGACTTCAGGCGGAAGGCTCCTTGGGGAGAATTTTGGTGTTTTCGCTCCTGCCATTTTACTCCTGATAAAGTCTCCTTTTCTTGATGTATTCTTCCACGGCGACCGGGACGAGGCCTCTGATAGACTGGCCTTCCCTGATCCGTCGCCTTATTTCTGTTGAGGAAATATCCAGGGCCCGGATTTTGACGAGGAAGATATGATGCTCGAAAATCAGGCCTTCCTCAACCCGGCGCCGTCTGCGGGCATCGAGAATTTTGCCTTGGTAGTCCCCCGGGACCACTTTTCTGGCCTGGTCGAAGGGATAGCCCGGCCGGTTGACGACAATGAAACGGCAAAGCTCGAGGACATTACGGTATGATTTCCAGGTCTCGATCTCCAAGAAGGCATCAACGCCGACAATAAAAAAAAGCAGGGCAGCCGGGTAGGTCTTCCTGACCTTCTCGAGCGTGATGACGGAATAGGACGTCTCCCGGGCCTCGATTTCGATCGAAGAAACGGCCAACCGCGGCCGGTTCTCAAGCGCCAGCTTGACCATGGCCAAGCGGTCCTCGGCAGAGGCCATCTCGGCTGTCAGTTTATGGGGAGGGATGTAGGAGGGAACAAAGATAACCGTGTCCAGAGAAAATTTCTCTTGGAC
>CAZKBY010000062.1:0-12278 GCA_964550915.1 uncultured Eubacteriales bacterium
GTAGAGAACCGAGGCCGGTCCGCGCGTGACCTGAATTGACCGCGCCGAAGCAACCTCGACAGTCTTGAGGTCGAAGGTGTTGAAGTAGGGCTCATAAGAGGGGAGGCCGTCAATAAATAGAGCGATGCGGCGGGAATCCATTCCCCTGAGCTTAAGTGTGAACTCGTTTTTCTCTCCCACCGAAACATAAACGCCGGGCACGGACTTGATGGCTTCCGCGAGGTCCAGCGGCCGCCTCCTTTCCAGGGCTCCGCTCTCGATGATGGTGACCGTAGAAACCTGGGTGTCCCGGGGCGCCTGGCCGACGACCACGATTTCTTCCGTTATCTTTTCGCCTTTCTCCTTCGGATGGCTTTTCTCTTGTTGTTCTTGCGAATAAACTGAAAGCCAAAGGCTGAGACAGAGCAACAGGCCGAGCCAGGCTTTTCTAGTTCTCCTGTGAGCGAATTCGACATCTTTCATCAGACGGTTCATGGCAAGGTCTATTATTTTAGCAGAATGCGGGGAATCTGTGAATCGGCGGGGGGAATGATTTGGGCGCCGAAATTATGTATAATAGGAGGCTCAAAAGACATTATTTTTCATTTTCTGGAAGGAGGATATGATGATCAATGCCCTGACCAAGATTCCGGTGCCGGTGAATGAGCCTGTCCTGAGCTACGCGCCCGGCACGCCGGAGAAGAAAACGCTCAAAGACCAGCTCAGGAAGATGCTTCAAGAAGAGGTGGAAATCCCCCTCCTTATCGGCGGGAAAGAGGTCCGGACGGGCGACCTGGCGGATTGCCGCTGTCCGCACGACCACCGCCATCTCCTGGGCCGCTATCATAAGGCCAGGGCCGAGGAAGTGGACTTGGCCGTGGCTGCAGCCAAGGCCGCCTGGAAAGACTGGTCGGAGATGGACTGGGTGTCGAGGGCGGCTGTGTTTTTGCGGGCAGCCGAGCTCCTCGCCACGAAGTATCGGCCCATCCTGAACGCGGCCACCATGCTCGGGCAGTCCAAAACAGTCCATCAGGCTGAGATCGATTCTGCCTGCGAGCTGATCGATTTTTACCGGTTCAATCCTTTTTATATGACTCAGATCTACGCCCAGCAGCCGGACTCGGCGCCGGGCACCTGGAATTACCTGGAATACCGGCCTCTGGAGGGGTTCGTCTTCGCTGTGACGCCGTTCAATTTCACTTCGATCGCCGGCAACCTGCCGACTTCGCCGGCGATAATGGGAAACACGGTGCTCTGGAAGCCAGCTTCTTCAGCGGTCTATTCCGCCTATTTTCTGATGCTTCTCTGGAAGGAGGCGGGCCTGCCCGACGGAGTCATCAATTTTATCCCAGGGTCCGGCCGGTTCGTCGGCGACCCTGTGCTCGAGAAACGGGACCTGGCCGGCGTCCATTTCACGGGCAGCACGGCCGTTTTCCAGGGCATGTGGAGGACGATCGGCTCCAACATCATGAAATACAGGACGTATCCTCGGATCGTCGGCGAGACAGGCGGCAAAGACTTCGTCTTCGTCCATGCTTCGGCCGATGTCGATGTTGTCGTGACCGCGCTCATCCGGGGGGCCTTCGAATATCAGGGCCAGAAATGCTCGGCCGCCAGCCGGGCTTACATCCCCGACAACCTCTGGCCGGCCATCAAAACACGGTTGCTGGATGAGCTCCGGACAATCAAGACGGGAGATGTCACCGACTTCTCGAACTTCATGGGCGCGGTTATCGATGAGGCCGCTTTCTCGGGCATTATCAGCTACATCGAACACGCCAAGAAATCGGGCGAGGCCGAGATTCAGAGCGGCGGAGGCTACGATAAATCAAAGGGTTATTTCATCGAGCCTACGGTCGTCAAAGTCACGAATCCCAAACACAAACTCATGGAGGAAGAGATTTTCGGGCCGGTCTTGACGATTTATGTTTACCCGGCGGTCGAGTTCAGCAAAACGCTCCAACTCTGCGACTCGACGTCTCCTTACGGCCTGACAGGAAGCATCATCGCGGAAGACAGGAAAGCCGTTGTCGAGGCGATGACGGTTTTGCGCCAGGCGGCCGGCAATTTTTACATCAACGACAAGCCAACCGGCGCTGTGGTCGGCCAACAACCTTTCGGCGGAGCCCGCGGTTCGGGGACAAACGACAAGGCCGGTTCCTACCTGAACCTCCTCCGCTGGACGAGCGCCCGGGCCATCAAGGAAAACCTGAACCCGCCCCGGAACTACCGGTATCCTTTTCTGGCCGAGAAATAGACGAATGGGACAAACCTGTGACGCTCGGGGAAGGAGAAAGAGAGGATGAAAAGGATTAGGATGTGGGCCTGGCTATTATTTTTCGGTTCGCTCTGGGGGATTAACGAGGTCATCACCGGCGAGATCCTGTTCCGCAGCCAAGCGTTTTTCGCTTCAGTCTGGTTAGCGGCGGGAGCTTTTTTCATCCTGGGTGTAGCCAGGGGGGTTGTCAATAAGCCCGGGACTTCTCTTGTTGTCGGGAGCATTGCTGCGGGTTTTAAGCTGGTTAACGCGTCGCCGTATTTCTGCCATCTCCTGGGCATCTTCCTGCTCGGAGCCGCTTTCGAAGCGACGGCCAGCCTGTTGATGAGGGAAGGAAGGAAATCCGCTCTCCGATACAGCCTGGCTGGCGTTCTCGGAGCTTACAGCGGGTTTGCTCTTTTCGCCCTGATCATTACCTATGTCGTTCGCTATGGGTATTGGGTTGGGGCTGGGCCGGTCAAGGTCGTCAGCCACATCTTTGCGAACGGAAGCCTGGCCGCTGCTGGGGCGGCTTTTCTCGTTCCACTCGGGTATAAACTCGGTTCTCTGGGCTGGCCCGTCCTCGAAAAGCATCCCCGCTTGTCTTCTGCCGGAGCGGCCGCCGGTTTGACCCTCCTCTGGACGCTGGGGCGAATGGCGGGCTGAGGAGTCGATCGTGAGAATCAAAGTCAACAGGGATAAATGTACGGGCTGCCGGCTTTGCCTCCAGATCTGCGCCATCGAGCATTTCCATGAAATCAACCCGGCCAAGGCCGCTCTTCGTATCGAAGCTAAGTTTCCGGAGCCGGGGAAGTACCGCCCTTATGTCTGCACTCAGTGCGGCAAGTGCGCCGAGGTTTGTCCAGAGGGAGCCATCAGCCGCGCCGATTCCGGCGCCTACATCGTTGACAGGAATAGATGCACGAATTGCGGCGAATGTGTGACAGCTTGCCCGGTGGGAGTCGTTTTCCAACACCCGGATTGTGATTTTGTCATCATCTGCGATTTCTGCATGGAGTGCACAAAGCTCTGCAACACCGGCGCTATTGTCGAGTGGGAACGAGAGGCGCGCCTCGAATCAAAGGAGGCCTGAGATGGCTAACGGACTGGCCGGCAAAATCCTGAGGATTGATCTTTCGACGGGCCGCATCCGGCGCCTGCCGACCGACGAAGAGCTCTACCGCCGCTGGCATGGCGGAAGAGGGATAACGGCCAAGCTGATTTATGATGAGATCCCCCGTGAGGCTGACCCCCTCGGCCCCCAGAATCTCTTCATCATCAACGCCGGGATCATGAGCGGCTGCTATATCCCAGCCGGGTCAAAGGTGGAGTTCGGCTCGGTCTCGCCGTTGACGAACGGTCCGGGAGACTCCAACATGGGCGGGCATTTCGGCCCGGTTCTTAAGTTTGCCGGTTATGACATGATTATTTTTGATGGTGTTTCGCCCAAGCCGGTTTATCTTTTTGTGGACAACGAGACCGTGGAGCTGAGGGACGCAGCACCCTATTGGGGGATGAAATCTCTAGATTGCGAAAAGAAGCTCAAAGAGGACCTGGGCGAGGACTTCGAGATCGTCACGATCGGGCCGGCCGGAGAGAATGGAGTCCTCTTCTCCTGCATCACCCATGATTTCGGCCGTCAGGCAGGCCGGACTGGTCAGGGTGCTGTCATGGGATCAAAGAAGCTCAAAGCGATCGCCGTCCGCGGCACGAGGTCTCTCCACGTCCATGACCTGGATTCCTTGAAAAAACAGGTGACCGATATCATCCTCCGGACAAAGAAACATCCCAACATGGTTCCTTGGCAGAAATACGGGACAGCATTCTTCATCCAGTGGTCGAACTCAAACGCTGTCATACCTGCCTATAACTTCCAGACAACCTTTTATGAAGATATTGATAAGATCGATGGAGACATGCTCGTGGAGAAGTGCCTGATCACCCACAAAGCCTGTTTTGGCTGCTGGATGAATTGCGGCAAGTACACCAGGGCCGTCATTCCCGGAAAGCCGGAGGTTCACTTGGAAGGGCCTGAATACGAGACCGGCGCTCTTTGCGGCTCAAACTTGGGGATGAAAGAAATCAACCATGTGGCCTATATCAACTGGCTGTTCGATAACCTGGGCATGGATTCGATGTCGGGCGGGGGGGTTGTTGCCTTTGCCATGGAATGTTTCGAGCGAGGCCTGATCACGGAGAAAGATCTCGAGGGTCATACCTTGAAGTGGGGATCGGTCGATGATGTCGAGCACTTTCTTGACATGGTCGCCGCTAGACGAGGGATCGGAGACTGGTTTGCGGGAGGGACGAAGCGGGCCGCGGCCAAGATCGGCCGGGGCTCGGAGAAGTTCGCCATGCAGGTTAAAGGTCAGGAGATGTCGGGCTACGACGGCCGCTGGGCGCCGGGAATGCTCCTCTCCTACATGACAGCCGATATCGGGGCTCATCATAATCGCTCCTGGACGATCACTGTGGATATGGCCGAGGGCCGGGAGTCGGTCGAGGGAAGGGCCAAGATCGTCGTCTACCTCCAGCACATCCGGCCCCTTTTCGATACCTGGTGCATCTGCCGGCTTTTCTGGGGTGAGCTTGATATCACACCAGAAGAGATTGTCGAATCGCTCAATCACATCACGGGCTGGGGCGTCTCCGTGGATGAGGTCTTGCGAATATCTGAAAAAATCTGGAATCTCAACCGCTGCCATTTCATCGAGCGCAATCGGGCCCACGGCCGGACTTTTGATTATCCTCCGGCCCGGGCCTGGGAAGACAAAATCCCCACCGGGCCGGGAAAGGGAAAAGGGCTCAGCCTGGCGCAAATCGACCAAATGCTGGATGAATACTATGCTGCCCGGGGCTGGGACAGGAACGGGAACCCGACGAGGGAGCTGCTGGAAGACCTCGGGATCGGTGACGCGGCGGATAACATGGAGAGGATAGGCTTCTTGGGAGAGTCGATTCCGGGCGGGATTCCAGCTGTGCGGGGAGAAAAATACAAACCCAAGGCTTTTTAGTCTTGCAAGGGGAGAGACCGAGCGATGATTATCTATCTTAAGGCCGGTGGCGAGTTAAGAGCAAGACTCCAGCCCGACATCGATTATTACACTCGGCGTGTGGAAACGGAAGCAGGCCAAAGCCTGAAAGATATCCTGGCCGGAATTGGCATCAACCCTGCTTTTGTCGCTTTTGCTCTCAAGGATGGAGAGCTGAAGAGACTTGACTATGTCCCTTCTGAGGGAGATGTCATAACGCTCCAGCCTCCCGTTTCCGGAGGCTGACAGGAGAAGGATGGGTCAAGAAGAGGAAAGAGAACGCTACAACCGGCAGCTCCTTCTTCCTGGCTGGAATCAAGAAAGACTCAAGCGAGCGACCGCACTTATCGTCGGCCTCGGAGGTATGGGCTCGGCCTCAGCTCTTTACCTGACCGCGGCGGGCTTAGGGAGGCTGCGCCTCTGCGACAGGAGCAGAGTCGAACGGCCTGATCTAAACAGGCAAGTCCTATACGGAGAGTCTTCTCTTGGGCTCCTTAAGGTTGAGGAAGCAGTCAGGCGACTGGCCGCTTTGAACCCTTTGGTCAAGCTCGAGAAGTTCAACCTATCTCTCGATTCACAAACAGCCGGCGAGCTCGCCGACGGATGTCAGGTCATCATTGACGGGCTCGATAATCTGGAATCCAGGTTTGTCCTGAACCAGGAGTCTTTCAAAAGGAGAATTCCTTATGTTTATGGAGCCGTTCATGGCTGGCTCGGCTATGCGGGTTTTTTTTATCCTCCTCAGACCGGCTGCCTGGCCTGTCTGATGCCGCCAGACATTTCTCAACCCGAAGTTGTTCCGGTCTTTGGAGCAGTGCCCGGCACAATCGGGCTGATTCAGGCCACCGAAGCCGTCAAGTGGGTTTT
Organism: uncultured Eubacteriales bacterium; assembly: GCA_964550915.1. GTDB lineage: Bacteria > Acidobacteriota > Aminicenantia > Aminicenantales > UBA8522 > JARYMI01. The sequence continues at coordinate 6,136 of CAZKBY010000062.1, forward strand.
GGGGATCACTCCTTCTCTTTTAGGCCGGCTGCTGATCTACGACGGACTCCAGTTAAAGTTCGATGTCGTCAGCCTCGAGAAGAATCCCCGTTGTCCTGTCTGCTCTAAAATATAAACTCACTTAAGAGGTATTTAAGACAAAAGGAGGTTCGAAATGGCCAAGAGACTTTACCGTTCGCTCCGACGGAAGATGATCGGCGGTGTCTGCGGAGGCCTGGCTGAATATTTTGATCTTGATGTGTCCCTGGTCCGGCTTATCTTTGTTGGCATCGCTCTCATCACGGCTCTCCTCCCGATGCTCATTTTCTACCTTATCGCCTGGATTGTCGTCCCCCTTGGAGAAACGGGCAAAGACTGAGGCGTTGACTTATCTCCTGTTATCGGGTATTTATTAGGCGTTTTTTCAGTTGACCTGAGTACGGATGAACAAAGGCGAGATTCCCTTCCGCCACATCGCTGTCGAGGGTGCGCCGAAGTGTCAGAAGAGCAAGTTTGCCCAGATTCTCGCCCAATTCATCAGTGGAAAGGTGGTCCTCGACAAGACAGAAAACCCTTATCTCAAGGATTTTTACGACGAGAAAGAAGGAGCCTCTTTCTTGGCCCAGCTTGTCTTCCTGGTTAACCGCTATCACCAGCAGCTCCGGCTTTCCCAGAGAGACCTGTTTGAAGAGAGAGTCATCTGCGATTACCTATTCGAGAAGGACAAAATCTATGCCTACCAGACTCTTGGTGATGACGAACTCGTCGTCTACGAGCGCATTTACACGATCCTGGCAGAAAGGATCCCCCGGCCCGACCTGACGATCTACCTTCAAATTTCTCTGCCCACGCTTCTTAAAAGGATTGCCAAAGAAGGGAGCGCCTGGGAAAAGAACATTTCGGAGAAATACCTAAGTGACCTGGTTGAAGCCTTTGACTATTTTTTCTTCAACTTCCAGGCAACGCCCCTCCTGGTGGTCAAAGCAGACGAGCTCGACTTGACCCGTGAAGAGGAAATCATGGATGTGGTTAACCAAATTAGCCAGATGAAGAAAGGCTCGCTTTATTATGTCCCTCAGAGTTTTGAGGTCAAAGATAGCCGGAAAAAGTAGAGCCTTAAAAAAATAGACTTTACCTCAATCCCGCACGCAAGGCGGGATGGGGAGAAAGGATTGACCATGTTAGAAAAACCAGCCTTACCCGTTACAATTCCCTTCCTGCAGGCGAAAAAGGAGAGGGGCGAAAAGATTGTCGCCCTGACCGCCTACGATTTTCCCACAGCCAAAATCCTGGATGAGGCCGGGCTGGACATCATCCTGGTGGGCGATTCCCTGGGGATGGTTGTCCTTGGTTACGAGTCGACCATTCCGGTGACCATGGATGAAATGATCCATCATACGAAGGCTGTCAGCCGGGCGGTCCGCCGGGCCCTGGTCATCGGCGACATGCCCTATTTTTCTTTTCATTTAGGTGTGGAAGAAACCATCACCAACGCTTCCCGTTTTCTCAAGGAGGCCGGGGCCAAAGCAGTCAAAATCGAGGGCGCCTCAAAAAAAAGGTTAAAGCTTGTCGAAGCGATGGTCGAGGCGGAGATCCCCGTTCTTGGCCATGTCGGGTTGACACCCCAGTCCCTCTACCGGTTCGGTCAGTACAAGGTCAGGGGCGCTAACAGGGAGGAGGCAAAAGGAATTGTCGCCGGCGCCGTCAACCTGGAAAGCGCGGGCGTTTTCGGCATCATCTTGGAATGCATCCCCCGGGACTTAGCCAGGACAATCACAGAAAAGCTAAGAGTGCCTACGATTGGCATCGGTGCCGGCCCTCACTGCGATGGACAGATTCTCGTCTTCCATGACTTGGTGGGCTATTCCAACGGCTACCAGCCCAAGTTCGTCAAGAAATTTGCGGATATTCAGGCCGTGATTGGCCAAGCAGTCAGGTCTTATGCCGAAGAGGTCAAACAAGGAATCTTTCCTGATGAAACCCATTCCTATCACCCGACGAGGAAAAAAGGAAAATGAGAACCCTCACGCAGATTGCAGAAATGAAGGCTGTCGTCAGGGAGCTCAAAGCTCGATCCAAGAGCATCGGGTTTGTCCCGACCATGGGCTTCCTCCACGAAGGGCATTTGAGCTTGGTCAGGGAATGCCGGAAAAGCGCCGACGTCACCGTGGTCAGCATTTTTGTCAACCCTCTCCAGTTCGGCCCCCAGGAGGATTTCAAAGATTACCCCAGGGACCTCGACAAGGATGCGAGACTTCTGGAGAAGGAGGGAGTTGATTTTCTTTTCCATCCGCACGCTGATGAGATGTACCCTGACGGGTTCAGAACGACAGTCGAAGTCGAAGGACTTCAGGATAAGCTCTGCGGCCGGTCGCGACCCGGACATTTTAAGGGAGTGACGACTGTCGTCTTAAAGCTCTTCAACATTGTCCAGCCAGACCTGGCTTTTTTCGGCCAGAAAGACGCCCAGCAGGCCATTATCCTCAAGAAAATGGCCAGGGACTTGAATCTTGATGTGGAGATTCGCGTCCTCTCGACCGTCCGCGACCACGACGGGCTGGCCCTGAGCTCCCGGAATACCTATCTTAATCCGGAGGAGCGGCAGGCGGCTCTTGTTCTGATGAAAAGCCTGGCTCAGGCTAAATTGATGTTTGAAGCAGGCGAGCGGAGGGCAATCCCCATTATCGCCAGAATGAAAGAACTGATAGGCGGGGAACCGCTGGCCAGGATTGACTACGTCGAGATCGTCGACCTTGAGGAGCTTAACCCGGTCGGGACGATCGACCGGAATGTCCTGATCGTCCTGGCCGTCTTTATAGGCAAAACAAGGTTAATCGATAACATGATCCTGGAAATCAAAAGGAGATAAATGAGGGTGAACTGCCATGAAAAGAGTCATGCTTAAGGCCAAAATTCATCATGCCCGGGTAACCGAGACCAACGTCGATTACGAGGGAAGCCTGGCCCTGGATGAGGACTTGATCAGGACTGCCGACATGATTCCTTATGAGAAAGTCCATGTTTATAATGTCTCCAACGGCGAGCGGTTCGCCACCTATCTCATCAAAGCCGAGAAAGGGTCGGGAAAGGTCGGCGTCTACGGTGCCGCCGCCCACCGGGCAAGAGTGGGAGACAAGCTCATCGTCGTCTCCTATGCCATCATCGATGAAGAGGAGACCGATTTTTTCATGCCCAAAATCCTGATCCTCGACGCGGACAACAAAATCGCCGAGGTTAAATGATTTTTAAAACCCCTGTTCCTATTTCTGCTTCAGGGCCCACTCCTTGAGCTTTTCGTAGGGAAGCTCGCCGCAGAGGACATCGCTTGTCTCAGGATTGAAGAAAGTAGGTGTTCGAAGCTGGCCGCCGCACCTGGGTGCAATGACCGACCAGTAGGACCTCATCAGGTCGGCATTCTTCTCGTTGTGCCAGACTTCAAGCTTCTCGAAAGAAATTTTCTCCTCGGTTTCCAGTTTTTCCACATGAGGCATCATGGCCCTGCAGTGGGGACATTCCCGCGCATAGAACATGATGAGCCTGCTCATTTTTTCCTCCTCACAAATAGCCCGCACCAGCACTCTCCGTCTTTTTTGTTCTTGTAGGTTTCATGGATGAGGAAATGGCAGGGGCAGACCAGTTTCAAATCCTCGGCGAAATCGCCGCTGGTGAGCCGGCAAGGGCAGTACTTGAGCCCATGGTTCTTTTCGTTGGCGAACAATCCGTCCAGGAGAAGCTCGACTTTTCCCTCATCCGGGTTGACCTCGAATTCATTCTTTTCGGTGAATTTTTGGATGGCCCGACGGAATTCTTCCCTGGTCATGGTCGTCCCGGCCGCTTCTATGACTTTTCCCGCTTCAAGGGAAGAGATCTCGACGTAAGCGTTCCTGGCCAGACAAGTGGGGCAGATCTCCGGCGGTTTAGCGCCGTAATGAATGTCGTTGCAGATGAAACAGCGCCAATATTTTTTAATGTTCTTCTAACCTTGATGCTTAATCGAGGTGGTAATTGGGTGCCTCCTTGGTGATGACGACATCATGGACGTGGCTCTCTCTCAGCCCGGCCGGGGTGACCTTGATGAATTTTGCCTTCTGCTGGAGTTCCTCGATATCTTTGCAGCCGGAGTATCCCATGCCGGCCTTCAACCCTCCGACCATCATTTGGATGATGCGGGAAGCACTGCCTTTATAAGGGACGCGTCCTTCGATTCCTTCGGGCACGAGCTTGCTCTCGCTGAGGGGCGAATCCTGGAAGTAGCGGTCACGGCTGCCTTCCTTCATGGCCTCGATCGACCCCATGCCGCGGTATGTTTTATAAGAACGGCCCTGGTAGATCACGACTTCACCCGGGCTTTCATCCGTGCCGGCGAGCATGTTGCCTAACATCACTGAACTGGCTCCGGCTGCGATCGCCTTGGCGATATCGCCCGAGAACTTGATCCCGCCGTCGGCGATGATCGGGATGTTCCTGGCTTTTGTCACCTTAAACACATCGGCGATGGCGGTGATCTGGGGCACGCCCGCTCCCGTAACGACCCTGGTCGTGCAGATCGAACCCGGGCCGACCCCGACTTTGACGGCATTGATGCCTAGCTCGATCAGGTCCAAGGCTGCGTCCGCTGTTCCGATATTGCCAGCGACGATTTCTTGAGAAGGAAATTTTGACCTCAGCTTCTTAACGGCATCGAGAACCCTCTGGGAGTGACCGTGGGCCGTGTCGACGACCAACACGTCAACCTTGGCTTTGATAAGAGCCTCCGCTCTCTCCAGGGTATCCTCGCCGATGCCGATCGCGCCGCCCACACGCAGCCTTCCGAAGCCGTCCTTGGCGGCGTTCGGATACTGGATTCTCTTGAGGATGTCCTTGTAGGTGATCAGGCCTTTGAGATGGAAGTTTTCATCCACCATCAGGATTTTTTCGATCTTGTGCTTGTGGAAGAGCTTCTCCGCTTCTTCCAGGGATGTTCCCAGCGGGACAGTGATGAGGTCTTTGGTCATGACTTCCTGGATGGGCAGGTTGAGCCTGGTCTCGAAACGGATGTCCCGGTTTGTCAGGATGCCGACAAGCTTGTTGTTCTCATCGGTGATGGGCAGGCCGGAGATTTTGTACTTTTTCATCAGCTCGAGGGCTTGGTAGATCTTGTCCGCCGGCCTCATCGTGATGGGGTCGACGACCATGCCGCTCTCGTGGCGTTTGACCTTATCGATCTCTTCGGCCTGGACGGCGATGGGCAGGTTCCGGTGGATGATGCCGATGCCGCCCTGTTGAGCCAGGGCGATGGCCATCTTGGATTCCGTCACCGTGTCCATGGCTGCGCTGACGATGGGAATCCAGAGCTCGATATTCTGGCTCAGCCTTGTCGTCACGTCGACATCGGCAGGAATGACAGTGGACTTGGCCGGAAGAATCAGGACATCGTCAAAGGTGAGCCCCTCCCTGATCTTTGCTTCCAGCATGTCTCCTCCTTCCTCGGCCTAACGTTTTTTTCGTTTTTTAGGGATGACGGACCTGGCCTGTTTGCCCCGAGAAATGGAAGCCCCCTGGTGCGGCTGCTGGTAGTAGAGAGGTTGCTCCTGCGGCCTTCGTTGCGGCAGCTCCTCCTCGATGACCGGCTGGAGGAGGAAGATGTAGCGGACAGTCTCCTCCTCGACGCGGTCCATCATTGCCTGGAACATGTCGTAGCTCTCTTTCTTGTATTCGACAAGAGGATCGCGCTGGCCGTAGCCGCGCAGCCCAATGCCTTCCTTGAGATAGTCCATCCCTAACAGATGGTCCTTCCATTGGGAATCGATGATCTGAAGCATGATGATTCTCTCGAACTCCCTCATCCTCGCCGGGCCGAGTAACCTTTCTTTTTCCTCGTATCTTGCCTGAAGCGTCCCGACAAGCTTTTCTCTCAGCTCATCGTAGGTTATGGCCTGCCAGTCGATCCCAAGCTCATCGATATCCAGGCCAAATTGAGGTCCTAAAGCTTTCCGCAGAGCCTCGATATCCCATTCCTCCAGGTCTTTTTCTTTATTGGCGTAATTGTCTAGGTGCCAGTCGACGAGCGTTTCGACGAGCTCCTGGATGTAAGACCTCATGTCCTTTCCTTCGAGGATTTCCTTCCGCATCCGGTAGATCGTCTCCCTCTGTTTGTTCATCACGTCGTCGTATTCAAGAAGGTG
>CAZKBY010000063.1:0-12243 GCA_964550915.1 uncultured Eubacteriales bacterium
TTCCAGACCTCCTTTATGTTAAGAAAATTAGAGGACCTTTTTTAACGCCCTGATGAGTCTTCGGTTCTGCTCCTCAGTGCCGATCGTGATCCGCAAAGCGTGGGGGAATCCGTATTCTTTGATCGTTCGAGTGATGATTCCCTCTTTCTGGAGAGCCTCGAAGACAACCTGGCTGTCCCGGCCAAAATCGACAAAGATGAAATTAGCGTACGTCGGAAGATAAAATAGCCCCAGCTTCTCATAGGCGTCGTAGAGATATTTTTTTCCGGCGTCGTTGACAGCCTTGCCTTTTCTGACGTGTTCAGCATCGTCCAGGGCGGCCATTCCGGCGATTTGGGAGAGACGGTTGACGTTGAAGGAGATGCGAAGCTTGGACAGGTCGGCGATGACCTCCTGGGAGGCGATTCCATACCCGAGGCGGACCCCGGCTAGGCCATAGATCTTAGAGAAGGTGCGGAGGATGAGGATATTCTTCCCCCGGCGAAGATAGGCGAATGAATCCGGGTAGCGGGGATCATCGATGTATTCGTAATAGGCTTCATCCATGATCACCAGGATATCTTCGGGGAGTTCCCTGAAGAATTCCTCGACCTCGTCCCTGGTGACCATGGTCCCCGTCGGGTTGTTGGGGTTGGCGATGTAGACCAGCCGAGTGTTCTTTTTGATAGCCTTGAGCATCGCCTTAAGGTCGTGGGTGTGGTTTGCCATGGGCACTTCGATCAGCTCGCCATCAGCGATGCGGACGGCGATCTTGAACCAGATAAACGCACCTTCGCTTCCCACAGCGCTGTGCTCCGGGTCGAGATAGGCAAGGGCAGCCAGGGGAAGGAGCTCCACCGATCCGTTGCCGACGAAAATGTTGTCCGAGTCGAGCCCCAATCTTCCGGCTAGTTTTTCCTTGAAATAATGGCAATTGTCGTCGGGATATAGGTTCGCTTCTTTTAAGGCCCTTCTGATTGCTTGAGTTGCCAGAGGAGAAGGGCCCAGAGGATTTTCGTTCGATGCTAACTTAATGATCTCTCCTCTTAATCTCAGCTCGCGGGCCACCTGCTCGATAGGTTTGCCTGGTTTGTAGGGACTGATCTTCTTCAGGAACGCCCTCGATCTGATCAAGTTGGCTCCCCTAAGAACAAAGGATTATATCCAAAATTGGCCTGAATTAAAACAAAATGGATGTCGCCTCTCAGGGTTTGACATAGGTTAGCCATTTGTTATATCGGGCGATTTTTCCCTTGACGATATCCCCGAACATCTGCCTGAGCCGGGCCGTCGTTTCGCCCACCCGGCCGGAGCCAATCGTATATTTTTTTGGTGACGCTTCGAGTTCCGATGCATCGGTGACTTCGATGATCGGCGCGACTTCAACCGCTGTGCCGGAAAAGAAAGCTTCGTCGGCCTTGAAGAATTCTTCCTTGCTAATGGGGCCGACAGCGGTCTTGATGCCGTTGTCTCTAGCGATCTCCAGCACGCTTGTCCTGGTTATGCCCTCCAGGATAGATTCTGAGCTATCGTTCGTCTTGAGCAGGCCGTTTTTCCAGATGAAGATATTTTCGCCGGGGCCTTCAGCCACATTCCCTTCGAGGTTCAAGAAGATTGCTTCATCGTATCCTTTGGCTCTCGCCTCCATGCCCGAAATCGTTGATTGGACATAGGCCCCTCCCAGTTTTGCGTTCATGTCTAACTGGCTGTAATGAACTCGAGGCCGGCTGGTGATAAGAACGCTCACGCCCATCAGGGATTTTTCGCCCAAATAAGCGCCCCACTCCCATGTTCCGATGATGAGCTCGACAGGGCAAAATTTGGGGACGAGGCCCAAGTTCCCGTAAGAGTAAAAAAGGAGAGGCCGGATGTAAGCGGATTCGAGTTTGTTCTCACGAAGCGTGAGCTTGATTGCCTCGATGATCTCCTCTTTGGTGTAAGGAACTTTCATGCCGATCGCAGCCGCAGAATAGAGAAAGCGTTCGACATGCTCGGGGAGCCGGAAGATGGCCGGGCCATCGGCCGTCTTATAAGCGCGAATTCCTTCAAAAACAGAACCTCCGTAATGAAGGGCAAAAGCCATCGGATGGATATGGGCGTCAGACCAGTCGTAGAATTTCCCATTGTGCCAGTATCTTCGGGCATTAGGAAAGTGGGTCGTATCGAACATCGATCTCTCCTTGGATTATGATTGAGATGGGATGAAATGAGTAAAGCTAATCCCCTTGGTCGGCTCGACGAGCCGGGTGAGTCTTCTTTTATCTTTCTTGAAGGCGGTCCTCTCAGTTAAAAAAAGGAATTTAGCACAAGTGACGAGTAGATTGCAAACTCCTCGTCCTTGTGGTAAGCATCTCTGTTTACGCAATTCAATTGGGTGCAGCCTCCTGCCGCCATCATCACACTCACATATTTGGATGATTCCATCCTTGTCAGCTTGTCTCGGTCATTTCGGTTCATAAAAATTTCTGCCCTTGTGCCTGATAATCCTGATTTTTCCCGCCCGCAAAAGGCCCCTGAGCTGCCGGCCGACCTCAGTTTCTTTGCTGCCGAGTGCGGCGGCGATATCTTTAACGGTAGCCGGTCGCCTGGCGACGAGTGAGAGGACGTCTTTCTTGAGTGAACTGGCTGCTTCGGACTGCGGTTTTTTCCGGAAGTCAGCCACGACTTCGGTCTGCCCACCCAGCCTCTCTCTAATAGCCTTAAGATCTGGCCTGCTCAGGGGGCGGGCCCACATTTCAGCCGGCGGTCTGACGACCGTGTTGAGCTGCACCCGGTCCGGTTTGATCCTGGCGATGGCTCTTTTGAGTGCCTCGATGTCCGCCGGAGAATCGTTAATTCCTTTGACGAGCATGACCTCAAGCCAGACCTGCCCTTTGAATTCCCGGCGGAAGTTCTCCAGGCCTTCAATGATGGCCTCGATCTTAAGCGAGGGCTCCGGTCGGTTCACTTTTCTGAACGTCCGGGCTGTAGCGGCATCGAGCGAAGGGATGACGACATCAGCTTCAATGAGAGATTTCCTGACGGCTTTTTGCGATAAAAGCGAGCTGTTGGTCAAGACGGCGACCGGGATGGGAGTGAGTTTCTTAATCTCTCGGATGAGCTTCCGTATCAACCGGTTGAGGGTGGGCTCACCCGAACCGGAGAAAGTGATGAAATCAATCCTCCGGCCGGAACGAAGGGCTGCTCTTATGGACTGGAGTATTTCTTGAGATGAGAAAAATACTTGCCTTAAGACGGTCTTTTTTTTCGTCCGGCCGAGCTGGCAGTAGATGCAGTCAAAAGAGCAGGTTTTCGGGGGGATGATATCTATGCCGAGCGAGAACCCGAGCCTTCTTGATGGCACGGGGCCGTAAACATGCGCACTCATTTATCTTTATAAAGAGAAATGAACCGGCCGAGCGACCGGTCGTATGTTTTTTCCACCTGATCGGGAAAGAAGCAGGCCGGAAGCTCCCGGTTTCGCCAGTGATAGGCGAGGCATTCGCAGCAGACTCCCTTTCGGCTGCACGGCTCATAAGAGCAGTTGCAGCGGGCCAGGTTGTCCTGGCTACGGCATTTGTCCATGTCGGTCTCCATTGCGTTGTGAACCCGGTTTTGACTGAACTTTCCGATAATGCTTTTTCCAGGGATTTCTTTTCTGGTAGAGATAATCAGCCAGAGCCCGGCGCAGCGTCTCAGCGGCCAGCTGGGCGCAGTGAACGTCTGATTCGGGCAATCCGCCCAGCTTGTTCAGAATCTCCCTGGCGCTGACCAGGGCAAGAGCTTCTGTGAGCTCTTTCTCGCGGGCAAGCTCGGTGGCCGTGCTGCCGCAGGCGATGGTCGTCCCGCAACCGTCTGTCTGGAAGGTGCAGTCGATGATGCGATCGTCTTTAAAACGAAGGAACATCTCCATTGTGTCGCCGCACGAGCCCTTGACATGAGCGTAACCGTCGGGGGACTCGATCTTTCTAAAGTTTCGGGGATTCTGCCAGTGGTCGATGACAGCCGCTGTGTACTGGCGCCGGATTTTCTCCATGATCTCTGCCTGGAGCTGGCGGGCAAACTTTTCTACGTCGTTTTCTTCTGACATGGGAGCCTCATTGGTCAAGTTCTTTTCAGTCATGGGATTTGGGCCAGGGCCTGGTCGAGGTCGGCGATCAGGTCGTCCGCTCCTTCGCAGCCGACGGAAATGCGCACCAGGTCGTCGGTGATTCCCGCCCTTTCTCTTTCTGCCTTCGGCACGCCGGCGTGGGTCATGCTGGCCGGATGTTCGATTAGAGTCTCGACGCCTCCGAGCGAGACGGCGCGGGTGCAGAGCTTCACAGAGTTGATGATGCGCCGGCCCGCCTCAAGGCCTCCCTGGGGTCCAAAACAGATCATCGACCCGAAGCCGTCCATCTGCTCCTTGGCCAACAGATGCTGGGGATGAGATTTGAGTCCCGGGTAGTTTACCCAGCTTACCTTCGGATGCGACGAGAGGAAGCCGGCGACCTCGAAGGCGTTTTTCTGACTCTTGTCCAGGCGCAGGGCCAGCGTCTTCACTCCCCTCAGGATGAGCCAGGCTTGATGGGGGTCCATCGTGCCTCCCAGGAGGGTCAGGACCTTCCGGAGGCGGCTGAAGTCGCTTTTTTCCCTGGGAATGATCATCCCGCCGACAACATCACTGTGGCCATTAAGGAATTTGGTCAGGCTGTGGATGACAATGTCGGCACCCAGTTCTAAGGGACGTTGGACAACAGGACTGGAAAAGGTGTTGTCTGCGACAAGAACAAGCCCTTTTTCTTTGGACAGACGGCTGCAGGCCCGGATATCCGTTAAGGTCAAGGTCGGGTTGGCCGGCGTTTCGATGTAGAGCATCTTTGTTGTCGGCTTGAGACAGGCCGTGATGTTGTCGAGGTCGGAGGTGTCGACGAAATCGGCTTCGACGCCAAAGCGGCAGAATTCTCTCTCCAGGACAGTCCGGGTGGGTCCGTAAACGGCGGCTGTGCCGATGATGTGATCTCCTTTGTTGAGATAGGATAGGTAAACGGTCGTGATGGCGGCCATACCCGAGGCTGTGGCCAGCCCCCCGCAGCCGCCTTCAAGGGCGGCTACGCAGTCTTCCAGAGCCCGGGTTGTGGGGTTGCCGATGCGGGTGTAAATGTAGCCGTCGTCTTCGCCTGCAAACCGGGCCGCCCCCTGTTCGGCGGATTGAAAGGCGAAGGTGGACGACTGAAAGATGGGGACGGAGACGCCGCCGAAAAGAGGGTCGGGATGCTGACGGGCATGGATGACTTTCGTATAAGGGCTGCGGAATGTCTGTTCTTTCAAGCTGAACCTCCTTTTTCCTGACTGCAGTTTTCGCACAGGCCATAAAACACGACATTGTGATCCCGGATGACGAATTTGTATTTCCTGGCCAGAATCTGTTCCGTTTTCTTGACGAGCTCCAGTTCTTCCTCGACGAAATCGCTGTAGTTAACGATCTTTCCGCAGCGCGTGCAGAGGAGATGGTGGTGGTGCTCTTTTTTTTCGCCCGGGTTGAACTCATACCGGCTTTCACCGCTTCCGAAAGCGTACTTATTCACCAGGCCTGACCGGACGAGGAGGTCCAGAGTGCGGTAAACGGTCGTCAGCCCGAGTGCCGGATGGGTCCTGTGAAGGGAAACGTAGATATCCTTGGCGCTCAGGTGTCTGGAAGTGCGGCTGAGGAGGTCGAGGATGGCTTCGCGGGGCAAAGTCCAGCGGCAGACTTGGCTCTTAAACCGGTGTCTCCATTTATGAGGGCCGCTCATGGCTAAGGTTAAAATGATAATAGAAATTATTTTCAATAACAACCCCCTTTTTATTATGAGGACGGTCCCCCACAGTCTGACCGCCTCCGGTGGACTTCAGGGGAGCGTTGGTATATACTTCTCCAACGAAGATTCAGGATGAGCCGAGTGAAGAAAAAGAATCCAGGTTATGGCGAAAGAGAAGCCCGGGCGGGGCTCAAGGCCAGGTTGCCTCGTTTAGAGACCTTCCCTAACCAGTTTCTTGATTATGAGATCACGATTGAAATCCCCGAGTTCACTTCTGTCTGTCCGAAAACTGGTCTTCCCGACTTCGGGACGATGACAATTCGTTATGTGCCCAAGGGTTCATGCCTGGAGCTCAAATCCCTGAAAAACTACATTTTGGCCTACCGGAACCTGGGGATCTTCTACGAGAATTCCGTCAACCGAATTCTTGAAGATATCGTCAAAGCCTGCCGGCCGGTGAAGGCAACTGTCAGAGGCGAGTTCAACCCGAGAGGAGGAATTAAGTCCATTGTTGAGGCTCACTATCCCCGCGGCAATCAGAAGTCAAAAGAAGCGTGAGATTCCGTTCATTTTATCAGCCGGCGTCGCTGGCTTAAACGCTGCCTTCATCTTTTCCCTTTGCGGAGGCTTTCCCTGAACATGAATCAAGAGAATAGCTCTAAGCTTGGAGTTACCGACCTTTTCATGTTCCTGACCGTGCTCATCTGGGGGATGAATTTTTCCGCCGTCAAGATCGCTCTCCGGGAATTCACTCCCCATAGCTTCAACGGGCCGCGGCTGACCCTGGCCTCGGTCCTTCTCCTTTTTTTCCTCTGGAAAAAAGAGGGTGGCTTCTCTCTGAGCAAACCAGAAGTCGTGCGGCTTGTCATCCTCGGCATCATCGGGAATACGCTTTATCAAACCCTTTTTATCAACGGCATCAACCTGACCTCAGCTTCAAGCACTTCGCTCGTTATGACCACCACCCCCATCTTTATCGCCTTGATGAGCGCGGTCTTCATCCGTGAGCGGATCCACTGGGCCGGTTGGGCGGGAATTCTTATCTCCTTTTTCGGGCTTTATCTTGTCATCTTCGGTCCTTCGCTGGCCGCATCTTTCTCCCGCCGGGACCTCCGGGGGGACCTTCTCATCCTCCTGGGCAATCTTTTCTGGGCCACCTACACCGTTTTCTCCAAGCCTCTCCTGAAAAAACTATCGCCCCTCAAGCTGACGAGCCTGACTCTGGCCTTCGGGACATTTTTCTATCTCCCCATCACGGCCCGGGACGTTCTCAGCTTTTCCTGGCAATCTCTTTCGCCGAGGAGCTGGGGGGCGCTCCTTTTTTCGGCCGTCTTTGCCATCGCTTTGTGCTACGTCATCTGGTATTCATCCGTCAGGCGGGTCGGCAACACGAAGACGGGCATCTACGGGAACATCACTCCCATGTTCACTGTTCTGTTTGCCCATCTCTTCCTTTCCGAACGGATCACAGTCTATCAAGTCATCGGAGCCTTGATCATCTTCTTTGGTTTCTACCTGACGCGCTCGGGCTACCGGTGGTTCGAGAGACAGAAGAGCTGACCTGACAATTCTTTCTCAAAGCGACAGTCGCCGTCGGCGGACATGGTTGACTCTCGGTCCCGGCTGCGGTATACAAAACCCGGCCGCGATTGCCCGGAAGCATGAGAGTCGTGGGACTTGAGCTTTAACAGCGGCCGAGGAGGAGCCTTGATGAACACGAGATCACACAGGATCATTGCCAAAATCATATTCATTATTGTCGTTACGATCTTCGGCGCCGCGCAGCTCTTGGCAGAGGCCCAAAGCCGCTCCGCACTAGCGCCTACCATGTCCATCATCGTGTCCATGGAAAAGCCGACAAGTCATTACTACCACGTCATCTTCCGTGCCGATGACCTCAAAGCCGAGAGCCTTGATTTCAAGATGCCGGTCTGGACGCCGGGCTACTACCGGATCATGGACTACGCCAAGAATGTCAAGGACTTCAAGGCCGAGGATGCCGCCGGCCGCTCCCTGGCATGGGAGAAGAAAGCCAAGAACACCTGGCGCGTCCACTCAGGCAAGACAGCGTCCGTGGTCGTGAACTATGATGTCTACGCGTTCAACCGCTTCGTCGCCGACAGCTACCTCGGAGACGATGGCGGGTTCATCACGCCGGCCGGGGTCTTCATGCACATCGCCGGCCGCCTCCGGGATGCCGTGACGGTCACGGTCGTGCCCCATCCTGACTGGAAACAGGTCTCGACGGGGCTCGACCCGGTTGCGGGCAGATCCAGCACATTTCTCGCCCGCGATTTCGATACGCTCTACGACTGCCCGATCCTCGTTGGAAATCCGGAGATCCTGACGTTCGAAGCCGCTGGTCTTCCGCACACCGTTGCCGCCTACGACCTAGGCCTCCTCGACAGGAACAGGCTGACGGGCAACCTCAAGAGAATCGTCGAGGCTGCGGCCGAGCTCATGGGCGAGCTTCCCTACAGCCACTACACTTTCCTCATCATCGGCCCGGGCGGCGGCGGCCTCGAGCATCTGAACTCGACGGCCGTGACGCTCAATCCGGTCTCTCTTGCGGACGCGCGCGGCTACCAGGGCTGGTTGGCTTTCATCGCCCATGAGTACTTTCACCTCTTCAATGTCAAGACGATCAGGCCCATTGCCCTGGGGCCCTTCGACTACGATCGTGAGAACTACACGACCATGCTCTGGTTTTCGGAAGGCGTGACGGTCTACTATGAGTATCTCCTCCTCAATCGGGCCGGTCTGATGACCCGCGACGAGGTCCTCGAGCGCCTTAGTTCGATCATCGCCAAGTACGAAAACGCCCCGGGGAGACGCCATCAGCCGGCAACTCTTTCGAGCTTCGATACCTGGACAGGATTCCTCGGCCGCAGCGAGCACGCAGCCAATACGACAATCTCCTACTATGACATAGGTTGCGGGCTGGGGCTCCTGCTCGACCTCAAGATCCGGGAGGCGTCGAAGGGTCGCGCTTCTCTCGATGACGTCATGCGGACGCTCTACCGGACCTTCCACAAGGAGAAAAAGCGCGGCTTCACCGACCAGGAATTACGTGAGGTTTGCGAGCGCGCCGCAGGCGTCCCCCTGGCCGAGATCTTCGATGTTTATGCCGCGACGGTCAGGGAATGGGATTATGCCAAGTATCTCGGCTATGCGGGTTTGACCATCGACACCGAGTCAAGAGCGCTCTCGGGCCCATGGTTTGGGGCTTTGACCCAGGACCAGAACGGGAGCGCGGTCGTCTCGGCCGTCGAACCCGGTTCTCCCGCTTCAATCGCCGGCCTGACTGTTCAGGATGAGATCCTGGCAATCGACGGGGCTCGCGTCACCCAGCGCTCTCTTGCCGAGACCCTCAACTCCCGCAAGCCAGGCGATAAGGTCAAGATCCTCTATGCGCGTCGCGGGGGCGTCCGCGAGACCGAAGCCGTCCTGAGCCAGAAGAGGGAGACAAGTTTCCGTATCACTCCGCTCGACGCTCCGACATCCGGCCAGAAAGCCCTCCTCGATGCCTGGCTGAGGGAATAAGGCCGGCCCCGTTATTATTCCGGACGGGTAGTATTCCGGGAATATAGTAATTTGCTTTTCTGCTGCGCTGGTCGAATAATTGTTCAAGCACCAATTTTGCCTCACCCCATTGTTGGGAATGATACATCGGTGCGTCGTCGGATGTCCAGTTGAACAAGAAATTGGGATAGGCGTGGTCAAAAGACGAAGGGGAGCGTAAGAGGGCGAGAAATCCGCCGGACCTCTCCTCCCGGGGGCAAGAGAAGATTACAAAAGATATTCAGTCGAGTTCTCGGCGGCCATCAGGACTTCCTGGTAGGCGATATGCGGTGGGGGCGGTCTGTCCGCGACAAACGTCAGCTTGAGGTGGTCGATGATCCTGTCCACCACGGCATAGTCGGCGAGGAAAGAGATGATCTTCATTGTCCCGCCGCACTCGGGGCAGACCATCGGGTCAACTTCATAGACCTTCCGAATCATCTCGGCCCAGCCTTTGGAAGGGATAGGCCGGAGCTCGTCCTCCACAATCCGGAGAGGAGAAGAACCAAGGCTTGCCTTCTTTAATGGGGGTGGAAATTGATGCGGTCCCCGAAGGTCTGGATGGCGGCGATGACTCTGGGCGCAAGCGCGCTTGCGGCCACAGCTTCGAAGTAATGGGTTAGGGACCTGAGGGCCAAGCGGCAGAGCTCCCCCAGCAGCCGGCGGTTGTAGCGTAAGAAGATCCCGAGCAACCTGGGGATGGTGAAGACGATCTGCAACCCATACTCCTTCTCAAAGCGGCCCTCATAGTCAGAGAGGAACCTGTCGAAATAATGGAACAACACCCGGTAGAGGACGGTGCGCTCGGGATGTTGGGGGCGATAGACTCCGGCCATGAGGGGAGAATGGCTTCAAGAAACAGGCCATTGTCAGGGAGCTGGCCGGGTTCCCCTGAAAGAGGGGGAAAAGCCCCGGCCTCGAAGCCAGAATCAAGGCTGGAAAACGTCAACCGGAGTTACCGCCTGACCAGGAGAATAGAAATGGCAGGAAACAGGGCAAGGCGGAAACCAAGCCGCGGACAAGCCAAAAAGTCCCGGAAGGATGGTTCTTACTATGACGCCCTTAAAAAAACTTGCAGCTGATGTCGCGGAGGATAGATCCCCGAAAAACCGCGGATGCTAAAAGCGATAGCTAAGGCAGCACGGACAGGAACCGATCGTAGCCGGAAATAAAAACTCCACGCTGGTATTGCCTTAAGACCCCCGGCGTTCCACTGACCTGAATGGCCAGCGGCACGCTGAGCTTCTCCTTAAAATAAACAACCGACGGCGCAAGGCTCTTCTCGCCCCATTTACCCTCGACGAGGAGAAGCGGTCTGTTCTGGTCAACGATGACGAAATCCAGTTCGCGACCGTCTTTGGTGCGGACAAACATGAGCCGGTAGTCCCCTTTTCCCCATTCGTTCCAGGCAGACACAGCCCGTTGGAGTTGGACGGCAAGGAAATTCTCAAACCTCTTACCCGGCTCGTCATGAACGCCCCAGTCCCAAAAATAGTATTTTTTCTCTTTTATCACCGAGCGCTTTAATTTTCCCGCAAACGGGGATAGCGAAAATAGAAGAAGCACTTTTTCCAACGCCTCGAGCCAGCTCTGGACGGTCGCATGCGCGCATTGCAGAGTGTCTTTAAGGCTGTTAAGGCTAAGCGGAGAACCAACCCTCTCTGGAAGCAGGAAAAGCAACGTCTGGAGCTTCTGAATGCTGGCGATTTTTGTCAGGTCCCGGAGGTCTTCTCCGGTGATCAGGGAGATGTGGTTATCTTTCCAGCGTCGGTAGAATTCCCGAGTGCCGACAGACAGGGGTTCCGGGTAGCCGCAGATTTCCAGGAGGACCCGGGCGCCGGCGCTGAACGAAGAGCCGACAGAATCGAATTCAGGGATTCCACGCCGGGGATGCCAGGCGATTTCCGGATTGAATACGGCCGGGTTCATATCGCGGGGATGAAGAGGGTTCATCCGGAAGAGGAAGTAGCGACCGACCAGGCTGTCCCCGGAACGCCGGAAGAAATCGAGCCTAGCGCTTCCGGTGATGACAAACCGTATGTCGCCCCTCCATTCGTCATAATATCCTTTGAGCAGGTTCTTCCAGCGGGGGTACTTGTGGATTTCATCAAAGGCCACCCACGGCCGCTTGTTCCATGGAGCCGGGCGCTTCCCACCCGACGGCAGGCGCAGATTCTCGATGAAGAAATGCGGATTCCGGGCGAATTCCCGCCTTACGGAGAGGCTGTCCCAGTTGAAGTAGTTCGCCTCCTGACGGACATTTCGAAGATGGCTCTGGATGAGGGTTGTCTTGCCGATCTGGCGGGGTCCGCAGATAAACGACATCCGGCCATGCAGGAGCCTTTTAGATAAAGCCCAGTTGCCGATGACCGGCTTGATAGTCATGTGACTATTTTCTATAATCATAGAAAAAAGTCAAGTCTAATTTACAGCATCATGAAAATCGGCCTAAACGGTGGGTTCCCGGGCGGCGAGATAACACATCCGGCGACTGGCCTTTCAACTCATTTTCCTGCCCCGGCTTATCTCTGTTATAATCAATCGGCAGGAAGTTTTCTACCAGCCAGAATTCGACGTTGAACTCGGAAAGCCTTGCGTAGACTATTTTTTGCTAGGGCTCGTCCGCCTCTGCCCTCAATCAGAGAAGTAAAGGCTTCTGTCGGGCAAAGAAGCCGAATCTTCTCCCCACCCATCCGCTGTCTCTGTGCTCGAACTTCAGCCAGCCTTCGGCTATTTTCCGTTGCCTGCGATCAGAGCCAGCTCCCCTTTTTTGGGCGAAGCAGGAAGAAAAAACAAAATTCTTTTTCCCGCCGATTTATTTTTTGGCAAATTTTGGGTGGAGCAAAATTTACCCATCAATTTTAAACTGATATCAGAAAAATAAAAAACTGGGCTTGTCCCAAAGTTACGTGATGGGTGAGTTGACATGAGCATAGAAGAAGGG
>CAZKBY010000064.1:0-12179 GCA_964550915.1 uncultured Eubacteriales bacterium
GGATAAGACGATCGACTTCCGCGTCTCCATCATGCCCAGCATTTACGGTGAAGACGCCGTCATCCGGATTCTGGACAAGGAGATGATCACCGAGGCCATCTCCGAGCTGAGGCTGGACCTGCTCGGCTTTTCAGAGGACGTCCTCCGGAAGTTCCGGCGCTACATCACGCAGCCCTACGGCATGATCCTTGTAACCGGCCCCACGGGAAGCGGCAAGACGACGACTCTCTACGCCGCCCTGACTGAGATCAAATCGACCGAGGACAAGATCATCACCATCGAGGACCCGGTCGAGTATCAGATCGATGGCATCACCCAGATCCCGGTCAACGAGAAAAAAGGCCTGACCTTCGCCAGGGGCTTGAGGTCCATTTTAAGGCACGACCCGGACAAAATCATGGTCGGCGAAATCAGAGACCCGGAAACGGCTCAGATCGCCATCCAGTCGGCTCTGACGGGCCACCTTGTTTTTACGACCGTCCACGCCAACAATGTCTTCGACGTCATCGGCCGCTTCCTCCACATGCAGGTTGACCCCTATAGTTTCCTCTCCGCCCTGAACTGCATCCTGGCCCAGCGGCTGGTGAGGGTCCTCTGCCCGAAGTGCAAGGGTGGAGTCAAGTACGAGAAGGACCAGCTCATCGAGTCTGGCCTAGACCCCCTTGTTTACCAAGATCAAGTCTTCTTTGAGGCCCGTGGCTGCTCAGACTGCAATTATACAGGTTACCAAGGGCGGACAGCCATCGCGGAGTTGCTGGAATTGTCCGATGTGATCCGCGAGATGATTTTAGAGAGGAAGCCTCTTTCTGAGGTGAAAAAAAGAGCCAAGGATGAAGGCATTATCTTCCTGCGAGAGGTCGGATTGGACAAAGTTCTCCGCGGGACGACGAGCCTGAAAGAGCTGAACAAAGTGACCTTTGTCGAGTAGGCAAGCCATGAAAACGAGCCGCTTTCTGGACCCGCGGACTGCCTGGAACCGGAAAATTAAGACTTTTTTTATGGCTCAGCCTTTCCCCCACGTCATCTTGCAGGTGGCTGCTACAGCCTTGAGCGGGATCAGCGTCTCAGAAAGCGAGAAGAAAATCAAACATCGCGCTTTCTTTACCCTGACCGCCGGATTCCTCGAGCCCCATTTCGACAAACCGAACATTAAGCATGCTGGAAGCTTCGCCGCCGTCCTCAAAGAAGGTCTTGCCAGGCTCCATTATTCGGGCGAGAAAGTCGCCTGTTTGCTGCCCGAAGCCTGCTTGAAGGTTTTCGTTTTTCCTTTTGATTCCCTCCCTTCATCCGAGCGGGAAAGGCTGGCTCTCTTTATGTGGCGGGCCAAGAAACAACTCCCTGTTCTCCCCGAGGATGTCCGCCTATCCTACCAGATAATGAAGTCCAACGCCTCGGTAAAAGTTCTCCTGTCTCTGGCCCGGACAGCCGTCCTCCAAGAGTATGAGGACGTGTTTTCACAAGCGGGGGCAAAAGTCGGGGTGATCACCTCTCCCACCCTGAGCCTGCTCAACCTTGTCAATTGGGATGAAGCAAAGAATTTTATCCTCGTCAACATTGAGGAAGACTCCGTCGGCCTGGCGGCCGCGACCGAGGCCGACTTTACTCTCTTCCGGGTTAAGGCTTTTTCGGCCCCCGGCTCAGGCCTTCTTCAGGAGAAACAGGCTCTTGGGAATATCGTCACCGAAATAGAAAACACCGTCCATTTCCTCGAAGACCGAGAAAAGCGTGGCCTGAATGTCCTGTGGCTTCGTTCGCGCTCAGCAGAATTCCTAAACAGCGTTCTTCCTGAGTTAGAATCGCGCCTTCCTTTCCCGGTCAAGCTCGTGGATTCACCCTGGCTTGCCGGAGCCAGCCCTGCAGACAGGGCCGTGCTAGCGCCTCTTGTTGGTCAGCTCTAATGAAAAGGATTAACCTCAACTTAGCCTGTCATCCCTTGCGGAATCGAAGGTTTTTCTATTTTCTTTCGGCTTTCCTTGGCCTGGGCCTTCTCATCTCCACTTTTTTCTCCGGGCAACTTTTTATCCGCTATTATCTCAAGGCGAAAGCGGCGAGGCGAGCGCTGGCCAAAGTCGAGGCCTCGCTCTTGACGGCTCAGCGGGAAGAAAGGAGGTTGTCCTCCAGAATTCAAGAGGCTGAGAAAAGAGATAAGGATGAGATTGACCTGGTGAACAGCCTCATCTTGAAAAAATCCTTTTCCTGGAGTGGTTTTTTTTCCGAGCTTGAAGACTGCCTTCCTGAATCAAGCTATATTCTGTCTCTGACTCCAACGCTTATTGACGATGCCAGAATCCAGATGCGCTTTAAGGTTGTCTCTCCCGGCCTCGATGACCTCCTGGCTCTCGTCGACAAACTCAAGTCGCTGCACTTCAGCCAGATTCGCGTTGAGAGCGAGGACAGGAATCCCCAGGGAATGTTAACCTCGGAAATCACCTTGAGCTATGAAAGAACTTTTTAATCAACTGAACGAGGGCGAGAAGAAAATCATCCGCCTGCTTGGCCTGCTTGTCCTTTTGGTCCTTGTTTTTCTCCTTGTTGTTTCTTTGGGCCAGAGGCGGAGCACTGTCCGCCTGCTCGGCCGGCTGGAAGTAAGAGAAAAGGCGCTGGCTGAGCTTGAAACAAGGCGAGTATCAAGCGCTGACGAGTGGGCGAGATGGGAAGGCGCCTACCGCGATATCGACGAATTGCGAAAGGCCTATTTCTACGGGGAAGAAGAAGGGATGAACGAGCTCCGTCTCGACCTCGAGAAGATTCTGTCCGAGTCTTGTCTAAGCGCCTCGTCGATCCGGTATGACTACGGCAGCCTGGAGGGAGGGAAGATAAAGAGTACAAGCGTGGGCTTCACCTTTTCCGGTTCCTATCTCAACCTCAAGAAATTCCTGGAAGTTGTCGAGCGATTCCCCAAGTTTCTGATGATAGAAAAGATTGATTTTCTTAAAATCAGCGGAGAGGGGAGCAGGCTGGAGCTGAGGATCAGCCTGACAGGATACCATGAGAATTTTTAGGCTTTGCTCTCTGGTCGTAGTTTTCTCCTTAGGCTTAAGCTTTTTGGTCGGGGCCGGCCTTCAGGAAGCCGCCCCTAAGCCTCCCCAAAAGGAGGAGGCAAAAAGTCTCATCAGGATGGACCTCCTGCGCCTTTCCAAAACTGAAACCGGGCTGCCCAAGAGAAACATCTTTGCGCCCCGCTCTCCTTCCAGTCCCTTCCCTCCTCTTCAGCCTCAGGATGACCTCGGCCTAAACGAGGCTGCGACGCCTCCGTCGAAGGAACAGGAGAGGCCCACTTTTAACGTCAACCTCCGTTATATCGGCTACATCGAGTCATCAGGACGGATGATTGCCCTGGTCATCCTTGAAGGTCAGACCCTGGCTGTGGCTGAAGGCGAGGTCATCAGTGAAGGCATCAGGATCGGCAAGATCTCGCGGGCAGAAATCGAAGTCATCCTGCCCGACTCCACGACCAGGAAATTTTCTTTAGAAGGAGAATGAGGATGAGAATAAAGTTCTGGCTGATTATCATATTATCCTTGTTCCTCTGGGGGTGCGCGACCATCGGGCAGCATTACTACAGGCTGGGGAGCCAGGCCGAGAGAAACAAGGCATGGGACGAGGCTATCCGCTATTATGAGCAGGCTGTTCAGGAGAATCCTCGGGAATATGCTTTCAAGTTGGCCCTAACGAGAGCCAGGTACTCGGCCAGCCTCTTCCATCTCCAGGAGGCCCGACAGCTCGCCGCACAGGGGGATAAGGATGGCGCCCTCAAGGCCTATGAGAGAGCTCTATCTTATGATCCCCGCAACAGGGCCGTCGCCGAGGAGATGAGGCGTTTCCTCGAAAAGCCGGCCCCTACCGAGGCACCCGCCCGCCTGAAGCTCGAATCCCCGGTGAAGCTCAAAGTCAGCCCGGAAAAAGTCGAGCTCAAATTCGCCGAGGCCGCCCTCCGCTCAATCTTCCAGGCTCTGGCCAAGCACGCCCGCGTGAACATCATCTTTGACGAGCTGTTCAAGGACATGCCCATCACCATCGACCTCTCCGGCAAGGAATTTGAGGAGGCCATCAGCTACTTGTGTCTGGCCAGTAAGAATTTCTACCGGCTCATCGATGAGAAAACGGTGATCATCGTCCCAGACCAGCCTATCAAAAGACTCCAGTACGAGCAAAACGCCATCAAGGTTTTTTATCTTTCCAACCTGAACGCTCAGGACATCTTCGCTGCCTTGACTCAGATGCTCCGGACACAGTACCGGGCGCCAAATATTTTTGTCGACAAAAGTCTTAATACGGTCACGATCAGGGACACGCCCGCCAACCTCGAGCTGGCCTCAGAGCTTATCAGGAAGTGGGACAAGCCCAAGGGAGAAGTCATCATCGACCTGGAGATCATGGAAGTCTCCCGGCAAAAATTGCGGCAGATCGGCCTGGACCTTGATCAGGGTTACTTCGGGCTGCGCTACGCCGGCCCCGGTGCCAGCGAGGACGAAGGCTGGTATAACCTGGGAGAGATCGACCTGGGCATGGGCACGAGCTTTCAGATCTCCCTGCCCGCTGCCCTGGTCAGGTTTCTGGAATCGGATGTTGACACCAAGATTCTGGCGCAGCCGAGGTTGAGGGGTGTGGCGGATGAAGAAATCACGACCCTGGTTGGGCAGAGAGTCCCTATTCCCCAGACAACTTTCACGCCGATTGCTGCCGGAGGTGTCAGCCAGCAGCCGGTGACTTCGTTTACTTTTGAGGAAGTCGGCCTGGATATAAAAATGAAGCCAAAAATCCACCTGGAGAAAGAAGTCACCCTGGAGATTGAACTAAAGATCAGATCGCTGGCCGGCACAGGCTACGCTGACATTCCCATCATCTCGACCAGGGAAATAAAGAATACGATCCGGCTAAAAGATGGCGAGACAAACCTTCTGGCCGGTTTGCTCAGGGACGAGGAAAGAAAAACGATGAAAGGCATTGCCGGCCTGAAGAACATCCCCGTTCTGGGTCACCTGTTTGGGGCAACCGACCAGACAATCGAGCAGTCGGATGTCGTCCTGACCATTACGCCCTATATCATCCGGACAGTTCCGCGGACAGCCGAGGACGAGAGTCCCGTCTGGATTCAACTGGAGGGAGTTTCCAGCCCGGCGAGGGGTGAGAGAAGCTTGGAAGAGGCGGTGGCTTTGACGGCGGAGGAGATCATGAGAAGGTCTGAGGAGGAGCAGATTCCGGAGGCACAGCCGGAAACGGCTGGAGCGAACGTCCTCTCTCTTGACCCGGCTCATCTTGAAATTCCTCAGGGCCGGGAATTCCGCGTCAGCCTCAACATCAGGAGCCAGCAAGAGATCGGCAGTTTGTCCGTGAACTTGAGCTTCAACCCTCAAATCGTCAGGCTCAAAGATGCCATCGAGGGAGGATTTATCAGGCAATTAGGGGATAAAGTCCCCTTTTTAAAGAACATTGCCGGGGGAAGCTGCACCCTGGGCCTTTCCAGTCCCCAGCCGAGTCGCGGGTTCAAGGGCGGAGGTAACTTCGCTGTCCTTGTGTTTGAAGCGGTGAGTCAGGGCGAAACCAAGATTTCGCTGGCAGGCATCACGGCCAACGCTCCCACCGGCACTCCCTTAAGTTTCACCGGCCGGGAATCGAGCGTCATCGTCCGCTGAAGTCCAAGCCTTTGACTTTGGTCCGGCTCTATTTTATCTTGGAGCCATGATCTTCGTTTTAACCGGCCCGGTTCATTCCGGCAAGACAAGCCTGCTCAAGAAAGTCGTTGGAGAACTAAAAAGCCGGGGTGTCCGTGCGGACGGCTTCTTGAGCTTGGCTGTTCACAACGGCAAGGACTTAGCGGGGTATGACCTGTTTGATTTAAAAACGGGAAAAGCGATTCCATATCTCAGAAAAGAGGGGAAAAAAAATTGGCCAAAGGTCGGCCCCTTTTTTTTCATCCCCCGAGCGTTAGCCCGAGCCAAGAAAAAAATTCTCTGTTGCGCTCAGCCAGACTTTCTCATTGTCGATGAGGTGGGTCCACTCGAGGTTTGTGGGGGAGGAATTTGGCCGGCTCTTTCGGCGGCCTTGAGGAATCCGTCACGCCGCTATCTTCTCGTGGTGAGACAATCCATCCTCCGTGATGTCCTTGACTTGATCAGTCATAATCGGACCGAAATCATTAATATCAAAAGGGATAAGAACGGATCGGCCTTAGTGGAGAGAATCCTGAGCAGCGCCCTTGAGAAGAAAACATGAGCAAAAACAACCGGCAGGTGAGCGAGGAAATCCTGCGGCTTTTCCAGACTGTCGGCCGGGCCTCCCTTCTCTGCGATATCCAGAACAGTCACAGCGGGAACATGGCCGTCCGGCACAGGGACGAAGACGGCAGCGAATGGATCGTCATCACCGCCACGGGTTCTCAGAAAGGGGACCTCGAAGCGAGCCAGCTCTGTGTTCTCTCAGCAGCAGAGACTGACCTCCGCCGTCATAAAGCCTCTTCGGAAACAAACACACACGCCCGGATTCTAAGCCTCGAGGGTGTGGCAGCCTCGATGCATGCCCACACCAAAGACCTGACCATCGTCACTCTTGACGACGCGGACAAGCCAAGTCAGCCCGCCCCGTTTGTCCCAGTCGATCCGCTCGGTCATTTCTATCTCGGTGTCATACCCGTGGATTGGGTTGAGGTGCCGAGCGGCTCAGCCGAAATGGCCCGGCTTATCCCGGACCGGCTCGGCCGTCATCCGGCCACGGTCGTTCAGGCTCATGGGACATTCACTCGCGGTCGGACACTCAAGGAAGCCTTTTTTGTGGCTTGCCTCGCCAACAATTCCGGTTCCATTGTCCGGCTTTGCCGCCGGATTGGAGTTGACGTCAGCGCGATGCGCCGCCATATCGAAACCGACCCCCTTTCTTCCTTCGCTGGCGCGCCGCCGGCCTACACGGTCGACGACGATGATCTCTGCCAGTTTCCGGACAAAAAAGAAATCCAGGGCGAGTTCCGCAAAACGGGAGCGAGAATATTCGAGTCCCGTCTCTCGCCCTTTCACACGGGCTCGATGTCGGTGCGGAGGGCAAGGAGCCTGCTCTACGCTCCCAAGGGTTCTATGCCCCGCGAGATCGGCGGGCCCCTTCTTGAGAGTCCGCTCGAAGAGGGGGCCGCCGATTCGACCGAGCTCAGGCTCCACAAACAGATTTATGCGGCCAGCGATTTTCAGGCGATCATCCACGGCTATGTGCCGGAGGCAGAGGCTCATTCCCATTGGCAGTTGCCGGGCAGCCAAGGGCCAGCAACCAGGATTGTGCCGATCGACGCCGAGGGAAGCTTTCTCTATCCCGTTATTCCGGTCGTTCCTGCCCGGACCGCTCTTGCTGAGATCGTCAGGCTTCTCCATGACCACAAAGCCGTTGTCGTCAGGGGCGGCGGAGCCTGGACCGCAGGCCAGCGGTCACTTTCGGAAGCCCTCCATCATATCTCGAGTCTCCGCGAGATCTGCCTTTATCGCTTCGGCGCCACAGAGCTTGGCTTCGACCTCGGGCGCCTGGAAGCGGAGAAGGCCAGGCGATGGTGAAAGCTTAAACGTACTTCTTTAGATGAGAAGCAAGGAAGCGGGTGACATCCTCGACCGCAAACGGCCAGGCATAGACGATCCTTTTTCCGGGATGGCGGGTTCTGGCTCGTTCGATAGCGCCAGGAATATCGGCCTCAGAATGCCCTCCGCCGCGCGTCATCATGGGCGTCACGACGACGACCTCATCCGCCTCCGCGGCGGCCTGGTCGAGGGCTTCGTCGAGCGAAGGGCCGCAGAATTCGTTAAACCCGAGGATGACCCTGAACCCTGATTGGCGGCTCAGGCGCTCGGCCAGCTCTTCTGAGCCGGCAAAGAAGGGGTCGTTGTGAGGGTTTCGGGGCCAGGCTCTCATTTTTTTTTCGAGTTCAGTGTAGCGGAGCCTGAGCGATTCCTCCGGGGTTTTATGGCTGTGGCCGATTCTTCCGTGAAGGCTCATGAATTCGGCACGCTCAGATTGCGGAAAGTCGGCTGGCGGCGCTCCGTGCATAGCCAGGACGATGACCGCTTTCCCCATTTGGACTTACTCCTTCCGGTGCGGCTCGATGATGATCTTGAGGGACTCGGCCGCCTTTTCCATGAGGCCAAAACCGAGGCTTGTCTCACCAAGAGCAAGCCGGTGGGTGATCATGTCCTTGACTTCAACCCGTTTATACCTTAGTAATTCGATCGTTTCAGTAAGATCAGCGGCGTCGGCAGCGTAGGAGGTCAGGAGCGCGATGTCGTTTCGCCAGAATTCGTTGATCGGGATGACGAGCTTATCGTCAGGATGGGGGACGGCGAAAAAGAGGATTGTGCCACCTCTCTCCACGCACTGGAGGGCCTGCTCGGCTGCAGCCAGCGATCCCGCACAGACGATGACCCGCTCGGCCAGCCGGCCGTCGTTGGCTGCTCTCAAGGTGTCAGGGTTGAGTTCGTCGGCCTTGAAGGCGAAATGGGCTCCGAATTTTCGCGCCATTTTCAAACGATACGGAGAGATATCCGTGGCGACAATTTTTCCGGCTCCAATCGCTGCAGCCAGCTTGATATGGAGGATTCCCGACACTCCGCTCCCCAGGACGAGGAGCGTCTGGCCCGGTCTCAGGTTGGCCACTTTCTGGCCGCGGAGGACGCAAGCCAGCGGCTCGACGAACGTCCCTTCCTCAAAAGAAATTTCCGGAGGGAGGAGGAAAGTCCCTCGGTCGACGTTGATCCAAGGGACGCGCACGTATTCGGCGAATCCGCCCGGATCGAAGTTTGTCCGGTGGAGAGTGTCACAGGCCGTCGGATGCCCGCTTAGGCACGTGCGGCAGGTGTGACAGGGGACATGATGTGTGACGGTGACCCGGTCGCCGGCCTTGAATTTCCTGACTCTCTCGCCAGCCTCGGCGACGATGCCCGCGATCTCGTGGCCGAGGACGCGGGGAGCCTGGGTGATCCTGTACCATTCGAGGACGTCGCTTCCGCAGATGCTCGAGGCCATGATCTTAACAAGGAGTTCATCCCGGCCGATTGCCGGGACCGGTCTTTCTTCAAGACGGATATCCTTGTTGCTGTAATACACAGCCACGCGCATCGACGGCCATGCCGCAGTCACGTTTCCTTTTCCCTACCTGTTTTTTCCTTGAGGAAGAACTCGTAAGCCTCGTCCGCTCTCCTCCTTTCATGGACGATCGAGCGGACCGCCTTGATCATGGCCACCGGAGCTTCGGATTGAAAGATGTTCCGGCCCATATCGACACCGGCGGCTCCACGGCTGACGGCGTTTGAAGCAAGCTCTAAAGCTTCCTTCTCGGGCGTTTTCTTGCCGCCGGCGATGACGACCGGCACAGGGCACGTGCTGACGACAATCTCGAAGTCGTCGCAGTAGTAAGTTTTGACAAAATGGGCGCCCAATTCAGCCGCGATCCGGCAGGCCAGGCTGAGATAACGGGCGTCACGGACCATGTCCTTGCCCACTGCCGTCACGGCCAGGACAGCGATCCCGTATTCTTCAGCATCGCTGACGAGCTGGGAGAGCGAAAGCAGGGTTTCCTTTTCGTGAGCTGAGCCCACAAAAATTGAAAGGGCCACGGCCGCCGCATTCAGCCGGAGAGCCTCCTTGATGGAAGTCGTGATGCCCTCGTTGGAGAGCTCGCCGAGGATGCTCGTCCCACCCGAAACGCGGAGGACAATGGGCACGCCCGTCTCGGGAGGGACAGACGTCCTGAGCACGCCGCGGGTGAGCATGAGAGAGTCGGCGTAGGGGAGAAGCGGCTCGATCGTCCGGCGCGGCACTTCCAGCCCGCTCGTCGGTCCGAGAAAATAGCCGTGGTCTACAGCCAACATGACGGTCCGTCCTGTTTCTGGCTTGATGATCCGGGAAAGTCTGTTTTCGAGCCCCCAGTCCATGTTCGCCTCCGTCCTTCGAGGTGACGCCCTCGTTTCGATTTTTTCATCCTGCTTATACCATAGCCGGCTTTAGATGGCAAACCGCGAGCTCCAACCGGTAGCATCTCCATGACGCCGGAGATCAAGAATAGGGTTCTGTCACGGCTTCTCCCCGTCCGTCCTCGCCTCCGCTCCCGGAAGAGGCTGGAGGGGGAATGGCAGAGGCGGCGTGAGGCTTCGGGCGAGCGGGGAGCCCCTCCGCTACGGAGGCTCCAGAGCGGCCTCCTGCACGCATCATAAAGATTACGTATTTGAAATAGTTTCGGCTCTGATTTTTGCAGGATTAGTCGCGCCTGGACCTTGAGATGTATTCTTCGAGGCGGGATTTCTCTTGCGGAGAGAGATGCTCGTAGGACGGCGTGGCCTTGTATTTCATAAACCAGGAATATGCTTTTTCCTTTTCACCGGCTATTAGGTTGGCCAGGCCGAGAAAGAGAAGGGCTTCGTCAAGGCCAGGCTCGAGCTCCAGGGCTTTTTCCAGGTTCGGGATGGCCCGTGACCAGTCTCCTGCCTGGAAATGGACGACACCCAAGCCGTGGTGGGCGGCGCCGTAACTGGAGTCGAGTGCGATCGCTCTCTCAAAATTCTCCACCGACTTCAGGTAAAGAGCTCGGTCGCCGGTCCTCTTGAATTCAAAAGCGTCAAGCGTGCCAAGGTTGTAGCAAGGAATGGCAAATTTTGGGTCGATGGCCAGAGATTTCTCGTAGCAGTCGCGAGCTTTCTGAGCCTCTCCTTTTTTCCAGTATGCCAGCCCGGCGTAGTTCCAGACGACCGGGTCAAACTCGAATTGAGGGAAGCGCCCTGTTTCGAACGATTTGATGGCCTCGTCGAACAGACCGGCTTCGTAAAGGAAAGCAAGCTGCTGGGAAAAAAGATCATAGTTTTCAGGCAGGCTTTCGAGTCCGTTCCGGAGGACGGCGATGGCCTCGTTCAGCCGCTGCTGCCTCTTAAAAATCATGGCCAGGTTCAGATAGGCTGTGCTGATGTTCTTTTTCGCAGTAATGACCTCCCGCAACTTCTCCACGGCTTCCCTGACTCTCCCGGCGTGGAACATGTCCAGGGCTTCCATTGATTGATTGTGGTAGGGAAGAAGAGCTTTGACATCGTCATCCGGGCCGAAGGCGACTTTCCGGTCGCCCGACAGGCTGGCCAGATAGCCCAGACTCCTTAATCTTTCTTGTGTTTCCCGGTCGAGCTTCTTTCCGGCTTTGAGACTCTCTTGGGAGGACTGCTCGCGGATGAGCTTTTCCAGCTGTACCCGGTAAACGTCCAAGTTTTTGCCCGCTGCCAGGTTCTTTGTTTCTTCAAAGTCTTTGTTCAGGTCGAAGATTTCGGGAACTGGAGAGTCCATGAATTTTTCCTGTTCTTCGATAAAACCCGTGATCGGCGCCCAGCCCATGTTGTAATAGGGAGATAGAGACTCAAAGTAGATCGCCTCCTCGGCTGCTTTTTTCCCTCTTAGGAGCGGCTGGAGGGACCTGCCCTGGAGAAAGTCAGGTTTGCTCACGCCAAGCAGTTCGCAGGCTGTTGGATAGATATCGATGTGCCCGACATTTGTTCTGATGAGGCGGGGCTTGAGCCCGGGGGCGAAAATCGTCAGCGGAACCCAGAGTGTTGTGTTGT
Organism: uncultured Eubacteriales bacterium; assembly: GCA_964550915.1. Classification (GTDB taxonomy): domain Bacteria; phylum Acidobacteriota; class Aminicenantia; order Aminicenantales; family UBA8522; genus JARYMI01. The sequence continues at coordinate 11,562 of CAZKBY010000064.1, forward strand.
AAGCCAGGTAGCCGTGCGTCTTTTCGCCATGCTCGCCGAGCGATTCACCGTGGTCGCCGGTAAAGACGATGACCGTGTCGGCCAGACGGGCATATTTCTCCAGTCGGCCAAGAAAATTTCCGATGACCTCATCGGTATAGGCCACCTCGCCGTCATATAGGTTTGCCGCGAACCGCGTCCTGTAAGGCTCGGGCGGAGTGTATGGATCGTGAGGGTCGAACAGGTGAACCCAGAGGAACCAGGGCGGCGACTGAGCGGCCAACCAGCTCAAAGCGCTGTCGACGACGGCCTGGGCCCGGCGCTCCCGGCCCTTTTCGATGCCGGCCTCGGCCTGGCTAAAGTCGTCATCATAGACGTCGAAACCCTGGTCAAGGCCGAACCGCGATTCTAATGGAAAACCGCCGACAAAAGCGCCGGTCCTGTATCCTTGTTTTTTTAGGAGCTCGGCCAGAGTCAGGAATTCCGGCCTGACCACGAAATTGGCATTGTCGTGGACCCCATGGAAGGAGGGCGTTGTCCCTAAAAGGATGTTCGCGTGCGCCGGAAGAGTCGTCGTATTATGGGTAAAAGCCCTGATTAAGACGACACTCCGAGCGGCAAGACCATCCAGATTAGGAG
>CAZKBY010000065.1:0-12179 GCA_964550915.1 uncultured Eubacteriales bacterium
CGGGCAGCGCATTCATGACCCCATCCTCCTAGAGAAGCGGCTCAGGGATCACAACTTGCCTCGCCAAGCGTACGAGTGGTACCTCGACCTGCGCCGGTACGGCAGCGTTCCCCACGCCGGGTTCGGCCTTGGCGTGGAGCGGACTTTAGCCTGGCTCTGTCGAATCAAACACATCCGTGAGACAATCCCCTTTCCCCGCCTCCTCTACCGAATTTATCCGTGATGGATCGCCTGCTCAAGGCTCGCGCCCGCAAACAAAAACGTGTCGCCCTTGTCAGCTACGGCTGTGCCAAAAACCAGGTTGATAGTGAAGTCATGCTTGGTTATCTCAGCAGCGCCGGTTACGCCGTCCTTCCAGACACCAAAAATGCTGATGTTATCATCCTCAACACCTGCGGATTCATCAAGCCAGCTAAAGAAGAAGCAGTCGGAGCTATAAAAGACGCTGTCAGGTTGAAAAAAAAAGAAAAACCACCCCTTCTCGTTGTGGCGGGCTGCTACGTAGAACGATACAGAGACAGCCTCGAGCAGACATTTCCGGATGTCGATATTTGGCTTGATGTTAAAAATTATGACAAGATCGTTCAGGCAATCGAGGGAGTGCCCTTTCGTCCTGGCCGGAGGGCTTTCCTTTACAGCCACGCATCGCCGCGCCTCCTTTCGACTCCCTCTTCATGGGCCTACCTAAAGATCTCAGAGGGCTGTTCGCACCGCTGCTCTTTCTGCGCCATCCCGTCGATCAAAGGTCCCTACCGCTCGCGCTCCATCGGTTCGATTGTCAAAGAAGCGGCCGGCCTTGTCCAGCTTGGGGTCAAGGAAATCAACCTCATCTCCCAGGACACAACTTCTTTTGGCCGTGACCGCGGGCTGAAAGATGGCCTGCCAAAGCTGTTGGAAAGACTCTCTTCCATCCCCCGGCTTCGCTGGATTCGCATTCTTTATGGCCACCCGGAGGAAATCACGGCTGATCTCCTTGATATCATGAGAGAAGCGAAAATCTGTTCGTACTTTGATCTTCCTTTTCAGCATGTCGATTCGGCCATTATCAGGCGAATGGGGCGGAGCATGGAAGGACGGGAGGCCTTAGCGCTCTTAGACAGGATACGAGAGAAGCTTCCAAACTCTTCAATCCGGACATCGCTCATTGTCGGGTTCCCGGGTGAGGGCAAGGAAGAGTTCTTGAAGCTAAAAAATTTCGTCCGGGAAGCAAAGGTTGACCACCTGGGCGTCTTTACGTATTCTCCTGAAGAAGGAACAACAGCCTTCCGCTTGGGTGACCCGGTTAGGGAAAGCATTAAGACCAGAAGGCGGCACGAAATCATGAGTCTCCAGGCAGAAATATCCTTGGCCAACAACAAGAAATACTTGGGCCAGCACCTTGATGTTTTGATTGGGTCTCCATCTTCGACTCACTCGCCTGCCAGCCGGAATGAAGTTGTCCTTGGTCGGAGCCAATTTCAGGCGCCTGAGGTGGATGGCGTTGTATATGTTCACCCAGCGATGACTCCCGGCCGGCGTCTCCGTCCGATTGAAAAAGTTGAAATCACAGACGCGGATGTATATGATTTACACGGTGTGATCAGCGGATGAAAGGACTCTGGAGAGTCGTGGCGACGTGCTGCGGCATCGGGTTTGTTCCGGTAGCTCCCGGCACTGCGGCCAGCTTAGCTGTCGCCTTGGCTTATAAATTATTCCTTTTCCGGCTTTCCTGGCCACTCTATCTCCTCCTTCTTGTCATCCTCAGCATTCTTGGCCTTTTCGCCGCGGCGATTTATTCCGCTGAACTCGGTCACAATGATCCCAGGCGGATTGTTATCGATGAGGCTTCTGGCCAGCTTGTCTCCCTCTTGGCCGTGCCAGCGACCTGGACAGCGGTTGGTCTGTCCTTTCTACTTTTCCGTTTTTTCGACATCGTCAAGCCTTATCCGATCCGGAAAACGGAAAAGCTCCCCGGCGGATGGGGCATTATGACCGATGACCTGCTGGCCGGGCTGTTGTGCCGACTTATTCTTTTCGTGATTCTTGTGTTGCTGGGGCCCCGGGGGTGAGAAAACAGCTTCTCGATCGAGTCGAGATCATCGCGGTCGGTTCTGAGCTCCTTACTCCTCATTACCAGGACACGAACTCGCTTTTCCTAACCCAGCAGCTTAACGATTGCGGCTACGATGTTTCTTTTAAAACGATTGTTGGAGATGACTGGGAAAACCTCCTCCTTTGCATCAATTTGGCCCTCGGCCGGGCTAACCTAATCGTGGCAGTGGGAGGTCTAGGCCCGACAGCTGATGACCTGACCTGCCTGGCCTTCGCTAAGGCTCTGAAAAGGGAGTTGATCCTCAACATCAAAGTCTTGCGGAGGATCAAGTCGCGGTTCGCTCGCAGGAAAATCGCCATGCCAGCCTCGGCCGCCAAGCAGGCATACCTCATTGAGGGAGCAATCCCGCTTCCCAACAGGAAAGGGACCGCGCCTGGCCAGTGGGTTGAAACGGGAGCAAACAGGATTGTTCTCCTTCCTGGTCCCCCGCATGAGCTAAAGCCAATGTTCGAGGAGTTCGTCCGACCCCGACTGGAAGCACAGCGGCGAGGCTACTTGGCACGTCGAACGCTCAAGACAACCGGCTTGACAGAATCAAAGATAGACAGCCTGATCAGGGATCTCTATCCGCGGACAGGGGATGTGAAAATTACCCTTCTTGCTTGTCCAGGCCAGATCGAGGTCCACCTCGTGGCTTTCTCGGCCAAAAACCCGGGATTGGCCGAGAAAAAACTCACAAGGCTAGGGAGAAAGATCACCTCCCGGCTAGGAGATCGAGTTTTTTCTGAGGACGGCAAAGAGCTCGAGGAAGTTGTGGGTGACCTCCTTAGAGGGAAAAAACAAACATTGGCTGTGGCCGAGTCCTGCAGCGGCGGTTTGCTCGGCCACAGGCTAACTAACGTTCCGGGCAGCTCTGCTTATTTTCTGGAAGGAGTTGTTGCTTATTCGAACAAGGCAAAGACCGATGTCCTGGCTGTTCCTCCCTCTCTTCTGGCCAAGTACGGAGCGGTTAGTCTTGAGGTTGCCCGGGCCATGGCCAGAGGCATCCGCCAGCGTTCGGGGGCCTGCTATGGTCTGGCTATCACGGGCATCGCTGGTCCTGGGGGTGGAACGCCGGGCAAGCCCGTCGGGCTGGTCTTTACAGCCTTGGATTCGTCTGAGGAAACAGAAATCGAAAAGAATCTTTTCCTGGGCAGCAGACAGCATATAAAGTTTCAGTCGACCCAAAAAGCCTTAGACATGCTCCGCGGCCGCCTTCTCGGACTGGCCACATCCGGGATTAAAAAAGGGGAAACATGAGGACTTTTATTGCTCTCGACTTGGATAAGCCCCTGAAGGAAACGCTGGCCGGCTTGGTTTGCCGGCTTCGACGTCAGGGCGGGGACATCCGCTGGATTAGGCCAGAAGGGATGCATTTGACACTCAAGTTCCTTGGCGAAACGAGAGAGGAAACCGTGGTCAAGATCAAGAATGCTCTCGCCGTTTTGGCCAGACGACATAAGCCTTTCTGCCTGAGTTTTGTAGGCACGGGCACCTTTCCGCCGGGCAATAGGGCACGCGTCCTTTGGGTTGGAATCAGTGAAAGTGTTCAGCTCAAGGCTCTTCAGGAAGACCTGGAGAGAGAGATGGAAAGACTCGGTTTTCCAAGCGAAGAGCGTGGCTTTCATCCCCATCTGACTCTGGGCCGGGTCAAATCCTCTTTTGGTCTTGGGCCGGTCATCCAGGAGCTCCAAAAAGAGGCGGTCACTGTTTTCGGCGAGGCAGATATATGGCATTTGACTTTCCTTCAAAGCACCCTCAAGTCGACGGGTGCAGAATACAGCATTCTTGGAGAGTACAGGCTCGGATGAAAGCTCTTTTTATCGTTATAGCCTATTGTCTTGGAGCTGTGCCTTTCGGCTACATTTTCTTCAGGCTGAGTGAGAAAAAAGATATCCGGCAGTTCGGCAGTCAGAGCACTGGTGCCACCAATGTTTTGCGGCTGAAGGGTTGGAGGCATGCTGTTCCTGTCGTCATATTAGATGTTTTTAAAGCAGCCCTTCCGGTCTGGTTAGCGCTCAGGCTGTTCGACGACCGGCGAGTGGCCCTCGCTTCGGCGTTCCTGGCCGTGCTAGGACACTGTTTTCCGGTTTTCATCAGGTTTAAAGGGGGAAAAGGCGTGTCGACAGCCATGGGCTCCTATGCTATGCTGGCTCCGCTTCCGTTTAGCCTGAGCCTGGCTATTTTTATCAGTGTCATCGCCTGGACTCGGTATGTTTCTCTTGGATCTCTTGTGGCCACCCTTTCTTTTCCCGTTCTGGCCGTCCTCATCCGCGGAGACTGGGAGCTTGCAGTCATCGGGCTGGCTGTTTTTTCCCTTATTGCTCTTCGCCACGCGGGCAATATTGGGCGCTTGTGCCGCGGCGAAGAGAGAAAACTTGGTCAGCGGCTGGAGGTCAAAGGCTGATGGAAGTGGCCGTTATCGGCGGTGGGAGCTGGGGTACGGCTTTTGCCCTCCATTTGGGTCGTCTTGGCATCAAAACGACACTTTGGGTTCGGGAAGCCGAAATCCTTGAGGACTTGCAATTCACTCGTCAGAATCGGGTTTTCCTTCCAGGGTTCAACCTTCCGGATAAGGTCGACTTCACAAAAAGTATAGGTGAGGCTGTTCAAGGTGCAGATATCGTTTTCATCGCTGTCCCTTCTCGCTTCTGTCGGCAGGTTTATGTCGATATGGCGGCCAGTCTCCGCCCCGGCCAGATAGCAGTCAGCTTAACTAAAGGCATCGAGGAAGGATCGCTCAAGCGGATGAGCGAAGTCATGGCTGAGGTTTTTCCTGCTTCCGGAGCCCCGCGGGTGGCCGTTCTCTCTGGCCCGAGCTTCGCCAGAGAGGTGGCTGAGCGCCATCCGACCGCCGTTGTCGCAGCGTCAGCTGACATGGAGATTGCGAAAACCATCCAGCGGCTCGTCTCGGATCTGTCCTTTCGAGTTTACACGAGCAATGACCTTGTGGGCGTCGAGCTGGGAGGCGCACTTAAGAATGTCATCGCTCTGGCCACAGGTATATCAGATGCTCTAGAGTTTGGCCACAACTCTCGGGCAGCTTTGATTACCCGGGGTCTTGCGGAGATCACCAGACTCGGAATCAGGCTGGGGGCAAACAAAGAAACATTCCTTGGACTGGCCGGTCTGGGCGATCTCGTTCTCACGTGCACGGCCAGGATGAGTCGTAACTATCATGTCGGGTTTGAGCTAGGTCGGGGCAAATCTCTTCCCCAAGTCCTTGGTTCGATGAAAATGGTGGCCGAAGGGATCGCCACGGCAGTTTCTGTCCAACAGCTCGCGAGACGTGAGAGCGTTGACATGCCGATCTCAGCCGAAATCTACAAAGTTCTCTATGAGAACAAAAGCCCGCGCGATTCGCTGCGAGATCTCATGTCCCGAGAGCTCAAGGTTGAGTAGAATGCAGCGTTATGGTGCAGAGACCTCCTCTTCCAGGGTTGACGTTTCTGCAGGGCGGGATAAAATGGACAGAGAAAGCAGAGGTAGACCATGAGAATTCGAAAATTGACGTTGATCGCGGTCCTCATCAGCCTGGTGTCCTGCGCTTCGTCCCAAAAAAAGCTTGAGCAAGCGAGGGAGAAAGATCCGCAGTATCAGTACAATGTCGGCCTTTTTTATTTGAACAGCAATAACGTAGACGAAGCCATCAAGTACCTGAACAGGTCACTGGCTCTTAATCCTCGCTATCACTTGGCCTTGAATGCGTTGGGCTTAGCGCAATCGATAAAAGGAAACCTCGAGGAAGCAATAAAGCTCTACCTTAAGTGCCTGGAGATCGTCCCTTCCTTTTCAGAAGCCCGTAATAACTTGGGCACAGTCTACCAGGAGCTCGGCTACATCGATAGAGCTGAAGATGCTTTTCGCCAGGTGATCGAGGACCCGAGCTATGCTCACAAGGAGCTTCCTTACTACAACCTCGCCCGGCTCTCCTTCATCCGAAATGATTTGGAAAGGGCCCTCTTTTACGTCGAGAACGCCATCAAGCTAAACAATCGTTTTCACATGGGTCATAACCTCAAAGGGTTGATTTTGGAAAACCAGAACAGGCTAAACGAAGCGATTGATTGTTTCCGTCAGGCTGTTAAGATCGTTCCCGATGACGTGAACTACAATTTCAACTTGGGTGAGGCTTACTTCAAAAACGGTGAATTCAAGCAAGCCGGCGAGATCTTGGAAAAGATCGCACCCGGCGTCATCGAGCGGGAGATGAAAGAGAAGCTCGATTCTTACCTGAAGACAATCAAGAACCGCGGTCCTTCTGGCGCTTGAACGTTCAAGTTCCTTCTTCCCAGGCTGTGAGGTAATTTTTCTGATCGCGGGTGAGCCTATCGATCCGAACACCCATCGAGCGAAGCTTCAGGCGGGCAATTTGCTCGTCGATTGAGCGAGGCACAGGGTAAACATTTTTCTCGAGCGAACGTCCTTTCTGGCTGAGATAAGCGATGCTTAGGGCTTGGTTGGCAAAGCTCATATCCATGACCATGGCGGGATGACCTTCTGCGGCAGCCAGGTTAATGAGCCGACCTTCGGCTAGAAGAAAGATTTTCTTTCCGTTCTTGAGCTCATATTCTTCGACAAAATCTCGGATCCTTCTTTTTCTGCGGGCCAACCTCTCCAGGGCAGGAATATCAACTTCTACATTGAAATGGCCGGCGTTGGCAACGATGGCACCATCTTTCATCTTCAGGAAGTGGCTTCGGCTGATGACGCTCTTATCGCCAGTGACAGTAACAAAGATATCGCCGCACGAGGCTGCTTCCTCGAGCGACATAATTTCGAACCCGTCCATGACTGCTTCCAAAGCACGCAGAGGGTTGACTTCCGTGACGATGACTTTGGCTCCCGCACCCCTGGCTCTCATGGCCACACCACGGCCGCACCAGCCATAGCCGGCGATAACAAACTTCAGCCCGGCCAAGAGGACGTTGGTGGCCCGAAGAATCCCGTCAACCGTGCTTTGTCCCGTGCCGTAACGGTTGTCGAAGAGGTGTTTTGTGTTGGCATCGTTGACGGCTATGATGGGATAGCAAAGGACGCCTTTCCTGGCCATGCTCTTCAGCCGAAGAACGCCCGTCGTCGTCTCTTCGGTCCCGCCGATGATCTCTTGAAGGATTTCCTTCCGCCTCGAGTGAACGGTGCAAACGAGGTCTGCACCGTCATCCATCGTGATCTGCGGTCCATGATCAAGGGCCTGGTTGATGTGCCGGTAATAAGTCTTATTGTCCTCGCCCTTGATGGCAAAAACAGGGAGGCGAAAATCCCTGACCAACGAGGCGGCGACTTCGTCCTGCGTGCTGAGAGGGTTTGAGGCTGTCAGGGCGACTTCAGCTCCCGCGATCTTAAGGGTTTCCATCAGGTTGGCCGTTTCGCTCGTCACGTGAAGGCAAGCTGAAATCTTGATTCCGCGGAGGGGTTTGTCCTTGGAAAATTTTTTTTTGATCGATTCCAAAACCGGCATAAACCGTCTCGCCCATTCGATCTTGCGCCGGCCTTGGGCAGCCAGTTTCAGGTCTTTGACATCGTAATCCATGGTCATGTCCTTATCTGGGGATTAAGATCGGGCGACATGATCACGCTTCTTAGTATCGAGACCATGTCCCGGTTTCCGTCAACTAAAGCCCCGCTTCTTGGCGCAGGGCTTTGGCCTTGTCCGTCTTTTCCCAAGTGAAGTCGTCATCGTCTCTTCCGAAATGGCCGTAGCACGCCGTTTTCCTGAAAATCGGCCGAAGAAGGTTCAGATGGTTGATCATCCCCTTGGGCTTGAGCGGAAAATGGGCCCGGATCATTTCCTTAATCTTGTCTTCGCTGATTTTGGCTGTGCCAAAAGAGTCGACCATGATCGAGACGGGCTCGGCCACCCCAATGGCATAGGCAAGCTGGACTTCGAGCTTGTCGGCGATGCCTGCCGCGACAAGATTCTTGGCGATGTACCGAGCCATGTAGGAGCCTGACCGGTCAACCTTGGAAGGGTCCTTGCCAGAAAAACAGCCACCGCCGTGACTGCCGACTCCGCCATAGGTATCCACGATAATTTTGCGGCCGGTCATCCCGGTGTCAGCCAACGGGCCGCCCTGTTCGAACCGGCCGGTGCCGTTGATAATGATCTTGGTGTTTTTATCGAGCAGGGCGCCAGGAATGATCTTCTTGATGACGACCTGCTTGATCTCTTCCCTCAGATCTTCCATCTTCACCGTCGAGTTATGCTGAGCGGCGATGACGATGGCCTGAACTCGCTTGGGAGTATCTCCATCATATTCGATGGTGACCTGCGATTTTCCATCCGGCCTTAGGTACGGGAGAATTTTCTCCCGTCGGGCTAGGCTCAGCATTTTAACCAGTCTATGGGCCAGGATGATCGGCAGCGGCATCAGTTCCGTGGTTTCCCGACAAGCATAACCGAACATGATCCCCTGGTCTCCTGCGCCCTGTTCGTGGTCTTCTGTCTCGGTAACGCCGATGGCGATGTCGGCAGACTGCTCATGAATCGAGGAAATAACGCTGCAGGTTTTATAGTCAAAGCCGTAGATGGCCCTTGTGTAGCCTATATCCTTGACGACAGCGCGGATGACTTTCTGAAAATCACAATAGCCATTGGTCGTTATTTCTCCAGCGATAAAGACGAGGCCGGTTGTGACCAAAGTCTCGCAGGCGACGCGGCTTTTCGGGTCCTGAGCGATGAGATCATCGAGGATGGCGTCGGAGATCTGGTCACAAATCTTATCGGGATGACCCTCGGTCACCGATTCTGAGGAGAAATAATGCTTTCCAGCTTTGCTCATCCGCTGCCTCCTTCGAGTGTATCGCCCGGCAAATTAAGCGCCATATTATACCACAAAGTTCGAATTTTCAATGGGGAGCCGCGGCCCTTAAGCCGGCTGGAAGCGCGGCGGCGTTGAATTCTTCCTTTTATTTGTGTTATTTATTAAACGCTACTTCCATTAGAAAAGGCAATGAGAAGAAAGACTCCCGGCGGATGGAGCGTTTTCCTGTTGTCAGTTGTTTTTGTCTCAGTTCTGCAAGGGGCGGGCGAGGATAAAGAGTGGATCTCTTTTCCCGTCACCCAGTACAAGCTTAAGAACGGCCTCAGCGTCGTCGTGTCAGAGGATTATTCCCTTCCCCTTGTTTCGGTCGTTGTCGCTTACGCGGCCGGGTCGATCCATGAAGAACCCGGAAAAACAGGCATGGCTTACCTTCTGGAGAACATGATGTTCCAGGGCTCGATAAACATTGGCCCGATGCAGCACATCGGCCACATCAACAGAATTGGCGGGGTCCCAAACGCCAACACGACTGAGGATATCACTTATTTTTATCAAACTGTGCCCGCCAATCAACTGGGCTTGGTTCTCTGGCTCGAGTCGGATCGGATGAGGTTGCTCGAAATTACTCCAGCAAAAGTCGAGGACGCAAAGGCCTCTCTCCTTGATGAAATCACCCGACGCCGCTCGGTCGAGCCCTATTTAGAAAGCTCTTGGGCCTTCGACCGACTCATCTACCCGGACCTGGCCCACAGCCATCCTGTCCTGGGCCAGGAAGAAGACATCCGAAGGCTCAGCCCTGAGGATGTCCATGATTTCTATCAGACCCATTACGGACCTGGAAACGCGGTCCTTTGCATCGTCGGAAATGTGAACGCCGCCAGGACAAGAGAGCTTGTTGAAAAGTATTTTGGGAGCATCCCGCCGGCGAAGGAGATTCCGCCTTACGAGCCGCCCAAGCCCAGGGAAAAAAAGGAAGTCATCCAGTCTTTCCGAGAACTGCTGGCGCCTTCGCCAGCCATTCACTTGGGCTACCGGCTGGCCGCGCCGTCTTCCCCCGACTTCTATTCGCTCACGATTCTTGACTACATCCTCCTTAAAGGCAAGAGTTCGCGCCTGCCCAGGCGCATCGTCAAGCGAGAAAACCTCTCTCTTTTCCTGAGCGGCGGGATTGAAAAAAGAAAGGACGTGGCCGCGCTAAAGATTTTTGCAGTGACAAACAATGAGACCATGGTCGATGTTTGTCAAAAGGCTATCCTCTCAGAAATTCAGAAATTGAGGACAAGTTTTGTTCCGGATGATGAACTCCAAAAAGCCAAGAATCTTTTTAAAAGAGATTACCTGCGGCGCTTCTCTACAGCGATAGACAAAGCCCTCTTCCTCGCCGAGATGAATTTTTCACCTGTCCGTCTTGGGGATGCGGTCAGAGAGATGGATAAGTACCTCAAGGTCACTCCTTCTGACATCGTCGGGGTGGCCAGTCGTTACCTGGGGCCAGAAAATAGCGTGAGCCTGATTGTCAGGACAAGATGATCAACCTGAGAGGGCTAAAAATAGTCGAAAAAATGACGGTCTCCTGCGGTCTGATCCTGCTCGTTGTGATGACCTCAATGGCTCAAGAGCGGTTCAGGAAATCACCACCGATTCCCGGACCCCTGGGAAGGCTTGACCTTCCGTCTATCGAATCCGTTCGACTTAGCAACGGACTGACCGTGGCTGTTATCTTTAGCAATAATCATCCCTTCATCAGCTTAGAGATGGTCATCCAGGCGGGCGAAAGCTCATCTCCTCCCGAGATGCCTGGCCTGGCTACCTTTACGGCAGAGATGTTGAACCACGGGACACTCTCGATCTCGGCGATGGAAACAGAGGAGCGGATTGAGTTCATCGGCGGCACCCTGACAACAACCGTGTCACTTGATCAGACCCGTCTTTCCTTCGTTTTCCTAGATGAGTACTTTGACCAAGCCCTGGACCTTTTGAGCCAGATGGTCCTCCAGCCGGCCTTCTCCGAAAAGGAGATTGCCAATGTCAAGAGAATTCAGTACTACGACTTTTTGGATAAGCGCAGGGATCAGGATTTTGTGGGCAGGCGCCAGCTCTTGCGCCTATTGTTTAAAAACCACCCTTATGCAAAAGGCTTTTATAACGAGGACGTCATCAAAAACATCAGCCGCAAAGACGTCCTCGCTTTTTATCAGACCTACTACCGGCCGAATAACGCGGTGATCGTCCTTAAGGGAAACCTAAACCTCCCGACAGGCTCGCGTAAGGTTAGCCATTATTTCAATCCCTGGCGAAGCGGAGAAATCGAGCGATCAGCCATTACAGCACCTGAACCGAACAAAGAAAAAAGGGTATGTTTTATTGACCTGCCCCAAGCCAAGGAGGCTACGCTCTTCCTGGGGAACGTGATTTCCCCGATCTCCGATCCAGACTTTTTCGCTTTTTCGGTGCTCAACCAAATCCTCGGTGGAACTCTCCAGAGCCGACTTTTCATGAACCTCAGGGAGACAAAAGAGATGGCCTATTTTGCCTTCAGCGAGCTGGAGTTCTTCCGCTGCTGCGGCGTTTACTCAGTGAAAGCAAGAGTCAAGCCTTCAGCCTGCTACGATGCCACTCAGGAGATTCTCAAGGAACTGAACAAAATTGCCCGCGAAAGAGTCTCGACGTTCGAGCTCGAGCAGGCAAAATCTTACCTCATCGGAAATTTTCCCCTTCAGGTTGAAAAGGCTGACGACCTCGTCAGCCGCGTCTCTGGCATTATCATCTATTCTTTGGGGAGCGCCCACTGGGACCAGTTCTATGAAAACATTATGGTTGTCGATGCTGACAGAGTCTACGAGGTGGCGCAGGGGTACTTCCTTAATCCGCCGGTCGTCATCATCGTCGGCGATAAGAATCTGCTCCTTGATTACCTCGATCGTTTTGAAAAAATTGAAGTCTTCGATGCTAAAGGCGAGTATCGATATACATTGACCAAGGGAGTATCAGAATGAAGATTGTCGAATGCGTGCCCAATTTCAGCGAGGGCCGGGACAAGGAAAAAATAAAGGCCATTACCCGGGAGATTGAGCAGACCGCCGGAGTGAAGCTGCTCGATGTCGACCCGGGAGAAAGCACAAACCGGACTGTTGTCACGTTCATCGGCCCCCCAGAAGCTGTAAAAGAGGCGGCTTTCCGGGCCATCCGCAGGGCTGCTGAGGTCATCGACATGGCCCAGCACAAGGGGGCGCACAGCCGGATCGGTGCAACCGACGTCTGCCCGTTTGTGCCGGTCTCGGGAGTGACGATGGAGGATTGCGTTCGATTGGCTCATGAGCTCGGCCAGCGGGTGGCAGAAGAGC
>CAZKBY010000066.1:0-12089 GCA_964550915.1 uncultured Eubacteriales bacterium
GCAAAATTCAAGCTAAAATGAGAACGGCATCTCACTGGAAGACGTTTTTAGAATGAAAGCAAGGAGAGGGCAATGAGGGCTTTGTTAGTCATCGATATGTTGAAGGATTTCATAGAAAGGAGCGGAGCTCTCTACTGCGGCGACGAGTCGCGCCGAATCATCCCTTTCGTCAAACAGAAAATCGACGAGTTCCGCGGTTCCGGCGACTTGGTCATTTTTATCAAAGACTCTCACCGCCTGGATGACCCTGAGTTCAAGATGTTTCCCCCGCATTGTATCAAAGGAACAAGGGGGGCGGAAATCATCGATGAGCTTCCCGTGGCCGAAGGAGACATCATCATTGAAAAAAGCCGCTACAGCGCTTTTTTCGGGACCAGCCTGGCCGAGATTCTCCAAGACCGGGCCGTCTCGGAAGCCCAGGTCGTCGGCGTTTGCACCTCGATCTGCGTTATGGATACAGTGGGCGATCTCAGAAATCGTGACTATTCCGTCACTGTCTACAAGGACGGGGTGGCTGATTTTGATCCTGAAGCACACCGCTTTTCGCTCCGCCGGATGGAAAAGACGTACGGCGCCACCGTCCTCTAATTCAAGATTGTTGAGGTTTCGCTGAGTTTGAAGGAGGAAAAAATGACTGAATGGACGGTTGACGGGAAAAAAATCAAAATCGTCGAGGGCAATATCGCCCTTCTTGATGTCGAGGCTGTCGTCAACGCGGCCAACAGGAACCTCAAGCTTGGCGGCGGCGTGGCCGGCGCTATCAGAACCTTCGGTGGCCCAGTTATCCAAAAAGAGTGCGATCTGCTGAGCCCCATTGAAACCGGTCAGGCTGTCATCACCGGCGGCGGAAACCTTAAGGCCCGCTATGTCATTCATGCAGTCGGACCGATTCAGGGCGAGGGCGATGAGGACGCTAAGCTGGCCGCGGCCACGCTGAGCAGCCTTGAGATCGCCCGGAACAAACAGATTAAAGACATCGCCTTCCCGGCCATCAGCACCGGCGTCTTCGGGTTTCCCCTTCCCAGATGCAGTGAAATCATGCTCCAGACGGCCAAGGATTTCTTGAAAAAAAATGATTATCCCCAGGAAATCATCTTCTGCCTTTATGGACAGGAAGCCCTTTCTGTGTTCGAGAAGTCACTCAGCCGGCTCAGCCGTTGACTCATGACTACGTAAATTTTCCCCGGGCTTCTTTCAGAACGACTTCCCCCGGCGGAATAGAAAAAAAATGACAAAGATGCCAAAGGCCAGGAGCACGATGGCTGCCGAGGCGGGGACGTCGAAAGCAAAGGCCGCGGCCAGGCCAGCCGTGACCGAAAAAAAGCCTACCACGGCCGATATCCCGAGTGCCTGCTTGAAATTCGAAGCCAGCTGCAAGCCGGCGGCGGCTGGCAATACGAGAAGAGCCGTGACGAGTAAAACACCCACGACTTTCATTCCCAGGACGACAGTGACCGCCGTCAGAAGGGTGAGCTGGAAATCAAAGTGACGGGGATTGAGGCCCGCCGCCCTAGCCGCCTCCCTGTCAAACGTCAGGAACATCAGTTTATGGTAGTTGACGAGGATGGCGACAACCACTGCTCCGGTCAGTCCGATAGAGAACCAGACTTCGAGCGGTTCGATGGCCAGAATATCGCCAAAAAGATAGCTCAATAGATCGACGTTGAGGCTCTGGGCTAGGCTGGCCATCAAGATCCCGACGGCCAGGCCAACGCTGCTGAAGATGGCGATGGCCGTGTCGCCGTGAAGTCTGGCCTTTTCCTTAAGCTTGATAACGGCCCAGGACGCAAGCACGGTCACTCCTAAGGCCGCTGCAAGCGGCATCATGTTCAGGAAAAGGCCCAAGGCGACTCCTCCAAAAGTGACATGGGCCAGGCCGTGGCCGATCATGGCATCGCGCCTTAAAAGGAGGAAAAGGCCCAGGATCGAACAGGCGATGGCCACGAAGATCCCGGCCAGAAGTGCCCGCTGCAAAAAACCGTAGTCGAGGACAGCTTCCATGTCTCAGTGCCTGTGAGAAACGAGATGTCCTGCCGTTAGCATGGCCTTAAACGCCCCTGACCGGCAAAAATCTTCATGAGTCCCGTGATAGGTCAGACGCTGATTCAAACAAGCAACTTTATTGACATGCTTGGTGACGATCCCGATATCGTGGGTGACCAGCACGATCGTTATGGCCTTGTGTTTGTTCAGATACTCGAGCATCTCGTAGAACCGCTCTTGGGTCGCTGCATCCACGCCGGCTGTCGGCTCGTCCAAAATGAGGAGCTCGGGCGAGTTAACGATGGCTCGAGCGATGAAGACCCGCTGCTGCTGCCCGGCGGAGAGGCGGCCGATGGGGCGGTCTATAAAATCGTCCATGCCCACGCTCTGCAGGGCAGCGGAGATGACCGTGTCGTCCTCTTTTCTTCTCTGCCAGTTCAAGCCTTTTCTGGAATAGAGGGCCATGGCCACAACCTCCTTGACCGAGGCGGGAAAGAACGGATCGATATGTGTCGCTTTTTGGGGAACATAACCGATCTTCGACCAATCCTCGAATTCCTCGATCGACCGCCCCTTGATGAAAATCCTTCCGGCTGACGCTTTGAGCAGGCCAAGGATAATCTTTACAAGAGTCGTCTTACCAGAGCCATTCGGCCCAAGCAACGCTAAAAAGTCTTCCTCATAAATGGACAGCCTGATATCTTCGAGGACGGCCGGACCACTGTCGTACCTGAAGCTAACACGATCGACGCGGACGAGCTCCTCCTTCTCCTGTTTTCCAGTCGATGAATTCGCTTCCTTCTCTTCACTCACAGCCGAGTCCTTTCCTGAGGGTCCTGAGATTTTCTTCCATGATATCAAAAAATGTCCGGCCTGAAGAGAGGTCTTTCCTCGTCGGGCTGGAGCCGGGGTTCAGGACCATGAGCTTGGCGCCTGTCTCCCGGGCTAAAACCTTGCCCATTCTGTCGTTCGTATTAGCCTCCGTAAACACAGCTCCGATCCCCTTCTCCTTGGCCCAGCGGATAGCGGCCATCATTCGACTAGGTGGGGGCTCGGCATCCGGGCTCAGGCCGTAGAGCGAGACCTGTTCAAGCCCATACCGGCTCGCCAGGTAGCCGAAAGCGGCGTGACCAGCAAGAAACAGGATTCTCTGGCGGCAGGAGCGAAGGCCCTGTTCGTATTTCCGGTGAAGCTCGGCGAGCCGGGCGATCACGTCGTCTGAGTTTTTTCGATAGAGGAGAGCGTGATTTGGATCGAGGCGACCCATGGCTTCGGCTATGCGGCTGACGATGATCTGATCTAGTTGAAAATCAAGCCAGACATGGGGGTCGAAGCTGATCCCCTTTTTCTCTTCCCTTGCTTCTTTTTCTTCGGAATGATCATGTTTGTCATCGAGGAGCGGCAGGAATTCAGCCGCGGCCAAGATGTCGGGCTTGGGCAGCGGCAGGCTGCGCAAGATGTCGGTCAGCCAGGGCTCTAGTCCTCCGCCGATGGAAATGATAAGATGCGCAGAGTGGAGGCGAAGGATATCGCTTGCCCGAGGCTGCCAGGTATGGACCCCTGCTCCTGGCGGGAGGAGAAGCGTGACTTCGGCGCTTTCTCCGGCCACCGAGCGAGCGAACTCCTGGAGAGGAAAGATGGTCGTCACGATGCGAAGTCTTTCGGTGCCGCTGCCAACATCTCGAGCTGAGGAGGAGCAATGAGGGGAGGCGTTTCCGACTGGACTTGCGGCATGAGGTAAAAACAGGATAAAAATCAGACCAATAGAAAGACCCGAATAAAACGCCGCAGCAAGCCTGAATGTCCGGCCAGCGCCAAAACAGCTGGCCCCAAAAAATGATCTATCCAAGCCTCACTCTCCTTGGGGCTTTGATCATAAGGGCATCGGTACATGTTTTCATTGGACTCATCCCGGCGACAAACGCCGGGAGCAGGCGCCGCTCCCGATCGAGACCTCGTGAAACTCTGGACTCGGAAAGCCCCGCTCTTTGGCTCCCTGAGTCAGTTTCTTCTCAAACTCCCCGGTTTTGGCCTTCGTGACAAGAGCCAGAGCCGATCCGCCGAACCCGCCCCCGACGAGCCGAGCGCCTAGACACCCCCTGACCTTTTTTCCTGTTTCGTAGACCAGGTCAAGCTCTGGGCATGAAACTTCGTAATCGTCCCTAAGGCTTTCGTGCGATTCAAAGAGAAGCCGGCCCAACAGCTTGAAATCATCTTTTCTCAGGGCTTGCACCGACTCTTTGACTCGCTGGTTTTCACTAATGATATGCCTGGCCCGCCGGAAGCTGACATCGTGCATTATCGACCTTGTTTCGTCGAGGACGTCCAACGTTACTTCCTTGAAGGTACGGACACCTCTCTTCCTGAGGTCGCGGAGGGCTGAGGCAGACTCGCTGCGCCTTTTGTTGTATTCTGATGAAGCCAGTTTCCGCCTGACTTTTGTGTCGCAGACAAGGATTTCGAGCCCGGCTTTTTCTAGGTTGATCGGGATGAGGTCGAAAGCCAGTGTCTCGCAGTCAAGGAATAAAGCGCAGTTTTTCTGGCCATAGAGAGCGATGAACTGATCCATCAGACCGCATCGGACGCCGGAAAATTCGTGCTCGGCCTTCTGGGCAAGCTTGGCCAGTTTGACCGGTTCGATACCCAATCCGAAGAGCTCGGCGACTCCCTTGATGACGCTTATTTCAAGCGCCGCCGATGAACTCAGGCCTGCTTCAAGCGGCACATCACCCCAGACCAGGCTGTCGATGCCGCCCAGGGTTGCTCCTTCGTCTTTGAGCACCCAGAAGATGCCTCGGATGTAGTTTGCCCATCTCTTGCTCTTCGACGGTTCCAGGCGGTCGATCGAGAAACTGTCCATCTCACTAAAATTTTTTGCCCAGATATGGACTTCATCATCCGGCCGGCGCGAAGCCAAAAAGTAGTTGCGAAGATGGATAGCTGCGGGCAGGACATACCCATCGTTGTAATCCGTGTGCTCGCCGATGATGTTGACTCGTCCCGGAGCGGAGGCGACAATCTCGGCTGCCCGGCCGTAAAGATCGAGGAAGAGCGTTTGTTCCGCTATGGTCATCACAAATGAATTGAGAACATTTTAGTATGAGATGACAGCCCGAAGCAAGTCTCGGCCGGCGCTGAGCGAAGAATTTTCTTGAATTGGGCCATGAGTTATGGCATGATGCAGACTCTCTCATGATCAGTTGCAGCTTGTCCAAAAACCCTCACTTCATTTTTTATTATCGTCATCAGGGAGGCATCCATGAAAATAATTTTCGACGACGTTAAGCCCGCTGGCGTCTGGAAGCATTTTGCCGAGATTCTAAGACTCCCCCACTGCTCGGGAAACGAGAAACCCCTTGGCGACTATGTCATATCTGTCGCTGAAAACCTTGACCTATCCTGGAAGCGCGACAAAGTTGGGAACGTCGTTGTCAGAAAACGGGCCACGCCCGGCCATGAGGGAGCTGCTGGCGTCATCCTGCAGAGCCATATGGACATGGTCTGCGAAAAGAACTCGGATGTGGAACATGATTTCTTAAAGGACCCGATCAAGGCAGAGAGACACGGCGATTGGATTCAGGCTGCCGGGACAACCCTCGGCTCTGACAACGGGATCGGCGTGGCCGCTGCCTTGGCTGCTCTCGAGGACAAGTCTCTTGTCCATGGCCCCTTGGAGTGTCTGTTCACGGTCGATGAAGAAACAGGTCTTACCGGGGCCAACAAATTGCAAAGAACCTTTCTTCAGGGGAAAAAACTGCTCAACCTGGACAGCGAAGAGGAAGGGACGTTCACCATCGGCTGCAGCGGCGGCGCAGATTCGGAACTTACGCTTCCCCTCAAGCGGAAAAAAAGGACGCTCCAAGATGGCTACCGGATCAAGCTTTCCGGATTCCGGGGCGGGCATTCTGGCCTGGACATCAACCAGGGTCGGGCCAATGCGATTCGCCTCCTCGCTCGCCTCCTTTCCAAAGCCCAGGAGAAGTTTGATTTCGAGCTGGTCGGACTCGAGGGCGGCAACAAGCGGAACGCTATTCCCAGAGAGGCCTGGGCCGATCTTTTCATCGACCGGCAAGCGGCCAAGAAATTGCAGGCGTTCTTTAAGGTCCAGTTCGACGGGATTAAAAATGAGTACAAGGCAGTCGAGAAAGAGGCGAGCTATTCTTTCACGAAAGCCGACAGTCTTTTTCCGAACCACGGTCCACTTGCCGCCGCCTCCCAGAATACCCTTCTCCGGCTCCTCCTCAGCCTGCCCCACGGCGTCATCGCCATGCATCCCGAAATTGCTGGCCTGGTGGAAACATCGACAAACTTGGCTATTGTCCGCTCCGAAAAGAAAATAGCCAAGATCATCTGCAGCAGCCGCAGCTCAGTAGCGACTGCCCTCCAGGCGGTCAAGGACGTCATCAAGGCCACGGCTGAACTGGCCGGCGCCCGGCTCGTCCAGCCGGGTGGTTACCCAGGTTGGGAACCAAACCTCCAGTCAGAGCTGCTCAGCAAGCTCAGCGACGTGTACAGCAGGATCTTTAATCGGCCGCCGGTTGTCAAAGCTGTTCATGCCGGGCTCGAGTGTGGCATCATTGGCGAGAAGTTCCCGGGCATGGACATGATCTCCTTTGGGCCGACGATCGAGCATCCCCATTCGCCGGAAGAAAGAGTTCACATCGGGTCAGTGGAAAAATTCTGGACCTTCTTGACCGCCTGCCTTCAGGATCTTGCCTGAGCGGCTTGGATATCATTAGGCAAATAGCTTTTTCTTATAGTCGCGAGCTTGGATTCGCTCATGAAGACTCTTGTTTTGGGAGAAATATGATGGGAAAAAGGAGAACGAAGTCCTTCCTGCGGGCTGGTTTTCTTCTGATTTTTGTTTCTGTCCTTGCCCTTCACTGCCGACAAGCGGAGGAACCGACCAAGCCCGGACAGATGATCGGCACGGACAAAGATTATCAAACAGATCGAATTTATCGGGATAGTCAAAATAAGCCGACTAACCAGTCACCCCCGGCACATCCTGGTGAACTTCGTGTCCTCAGGGTGACTCCCCAAGGGCGAACGGCCTCGCCGAGCGAATCAGAGACTGTTGTCGTCATCTTTGACCGGCCGATGGTCGCCCTCCAAGCTGTTGAAAGTGGACTCCGTCTCGAAAATTCGCTTCTCAAGTTTAACCCGCCGGCCTCGGGCAGGTTTCGCTGGGTAGGGACGCGGACATTGGCTTTCAGCCCGGACAGCCGCTTTCCTTATGCAACTGAAATCAAAATCACGATCCCGGCCGGGACCACTTCCCTGGATGGCAGTTCGCTGGCGAGGGATTTCTCCTGGTCGTTCCAGACCATCGAACCTCGGTTGGTCAGGCATTTCCCGACCCATGGCCAGCGCTGGCTCAAGCTCGATACGCAAGTCCTTCTCATCTTCAACCAATCCGTTGATAAGGAAAGGGCTGCCGGTTTTGTCACCTGGAAAGCTGAACCCGCTCTCACGGCCGGAAGCGAATCTGGCCGGCCCAAGTCCTTGAGCTTCAATATTTCTCATCCCTCGGCTGAAAGACTCAAGAGCGAAGGGCTTGACTTTCCAGCTGACTGGGGTCTTCTTCTCTCCCTGTCGTCGGGAGAAAAACTTGCTCCGGGATCAACCTGTCTTATCACCATTAAACGGGGTTTGGCAGCCAAGGAAGGCCCCTTGGGCACGGAGAAGGATTATTCCTTCAGCTTTGAGACGTTCTTGCCTTTTGATTTTAAGGGCCTTGAGCAGGCCGAAGGACTTCCTCCGGACGAGCCTCTTCAGTTCAAGTTTACGAATCAGGTTTTTTATAAAGATCTCGTTTCTAAAATCCAGTTCGAGCCGCCCGTCGAAATTCCGTCTTATTATTCCGAATGGGAATACAGCAGTGATGTCCTTTATATATCTCTTCCGCTCAAGCCCGAGACCTCATATACAGCCCGTCTTTCATCTGATCTTGCTGATGAGTTCGGTAACAAGCTTGGCCTTCCTGTTTCTGTCCAGTTCTCGACCGGCTCTTTCCCTGCCTCTGTTTCCATGACGACAGGCCATGGGATTATCGAGGCCTATGCTACTCCAGGCCCCCGCTATCCCCTCCAGGCGATCAACCAGGAGAGCGTTTTCATCCAAGCTGCCCGCCTTGGCAGGGAGTCTGTTATTCCTCTCCTCTGTCAGCCCAAGCTTTTCTGGTCGAATGAGAAATTTTCTGCTCCGGCTGGATTCTTCCAATTGGAGAAGACACTCCCCCTTAACCTGCCTCGGAACAAGAGAGGGACAGTTCCCATCGACCTCTCCGGACTTTTCCCCTTGCCTTCCTCGACAGGTTTTGTTTTCCTTCAGATCGATACGCGCCGCCCCGAAGATAAATGGGATCGCTATCCGAAAGCCTTCCTCCAGGTCACGGAGCTCGGCATAAGCGCCAAATTCTCGGCTGAAAACAACATCATCTGGGTCACCGAGCTTAAAACGGGGCTGCCTGTACCTGGCGCTGAAATAGAAATCCGGGACGATGCCAACGCCGTCAAATGGCGAGGCAAGACGGATGCGTCCGGTAGGGCCGAGACTCCTGGCTGGAAAGGGCTGGGCATCTCGAGCCGGGATGCCTATGCCGAACCACGGCAGTGGGTTTTTGCCTGGCGGGGCGCTGACACCGCCCTCTCCTCGTCGGAATGGGGCACCGGCATTGACCCTTACCGCTTCCGAATTCCCTACGACTGGCTGCCGGAGCCAGTCGTCTGGCAAGGCTATATTTTTACGGAGCGCGGGATCTACCGATCTGGTGAAGAAGTTCATATCAAGGGCATCATCAGGGAAAAAGTCAAGGGACAGTGGCAACTTCCCTCAAACTCTCCCTCCTCGTCCGCTCCTCTGTCCCTCGATTGCGAGATCCGAGATCCGTTCGAAAAATTGGTTTACAAAAATACGATACCTCTTGATCAGTTCGGGTCTTTTGATTTTGATTTTAGGACGCACGAGGACTCCCCTCTCGGTTTTTATCAAATTGCGGCCAAGCTGCCGCCCCGACAGCCCGGTGAGAAACCTGCTCAGTTTTCCGGCTCATTTCGTGTCGAGGCCTTTCGCCCGACTGAGTTTGAGGTTAGCCTCCGGGCAACCAAGGAAAGCTTTGTTTTCGGCGATGAATACAGCGCTGATATCTGGGCGAATTATCTTTTCGGAGGAGCCATGGCAGGCCAGGGCGCAAGTTGGCATCTCCGCCTGAACAGGACGTCCTTCTCCCCGCCCGGCCACGAGGGATTTCTGTTTGGTAACGAGCTTGATTGGGGCGAGGAAGATGAAGCGGTCGCTGAAAGCCGCCTCGTTGCCTCGGCTGAAGCTAAACTGAGTGCTGAAGGCAAGCTGAGCCTTAAGGTCCCCCTCATCGCGGACAAGGAAAAAGATTCTGTTTTGGCCTCGCTCGAAGCCACTGTTACCGGGTCGAGCCGCCAGGCTATCTCGAGCCGAATTCAGACTCTCGTCCACCGCGGCGAGTTTTATATTGGACTCAAACTATCAACCTCTTTTCTCAGAAAAGGTAACGCCGTTTCAGTGGACGTCATCGCTGCCTTGCCCGACGGTTCTCTTCTTCAGGGCCGCAAGGTTAATCTGAAGCTCATCAGGCGCGAGTGGCGCTCGGTCCGCCAGGCGGGCGTCGGAGGCCGCTTCCGTTGGCTTAGCGAGCGCGAGGATACAATCGTCGAGAGCCGAGAGGTCTTGACCAGCCTACCCGGAGCTTCCGTCTCCTTCCTGCCTGATAAGTCCGGCTTCTACCTGCTCCTCGCCTCCTCATCCGACAGCTTTAAGAATTCGGTCTCAACGACGACTTCGTTCTACGTCACAGGCCGGGATTATGTGCCATGGGAGCGGCCAGACGATGACTCAATCGAGCTGGTTGCGGACAGAAAATCATACGAGGCAGGAGAAAGTGCCAGGATCCTCGTGAAGTCGCCCTATGAAAGGGCCAAGGCATTGATCACAATCGAGCGCGAATCCATTTTTGAAGCCAGGGTGCAGGACATAGAGGGGACAGCTAGCACCATTGAAATCCCTATTCTCCCCGAGCACATCCCGAATATCTTTGTCTCGGTCCTGCTTGTCCAAGGCCGAGCGATTGCCGTCTCGTCTGAGCGTGAGGACATTGGCCAACCCTCTTTTAAAATTGGCTACGTTAAGCTCAACGTCGACCCGGCTTTGAAAAGGCTGTCGATCGATATTGATAATGCCAAGGCCATGTACAAGCCCCGAGAAACGGTCAAACTGAGGTTCAGGGTGACAGGGTCTCCTGCGGCCAGCACCGCAGCTTGCCTTTCGGTTGCTGTCGTGGATGCAGGGGTACTGAACTTGATCGGTTACCAGACGCCCGATCCGTTCTCCGTTTTTTACGGCGAGAGGCCGCTCTCGGTTCGCACCTCGGAGACGCGGCTTCATATCGTCGGCCAGCGCGAATATGGGGAGAAAGGCGAGGAGCCGGGCGGCGGAGCCGGCGCTCTAAAGACGGCTGCGGCTCCTGGCCTCGCAGAAGTTCAGTTGCGTGGCGATTTCAAATCAACAGCTTACTGGAATCCGTCCGTCCTCACTGATGAGCGCGGCGAAGCCAGCGTTGCCTTTACTCTTCCTGATAACCTCACAACCTTTCGCGTCATGGTCGTTGGGCAGACCAAGAGTTCTTATTTCGGCCAGGGCGAGGCATCATTCAGAGTTTCTAAAGAACTCCTTCTTCAGCCTTCTTTCCCGCGCTTCTGTCGGGTTGGCGATAAGTTTGCCGCGGGAGTTGTCGTCCACAACTTTTCCTCCAGAAAGGGGAATGTCACGCTTGCCCTCAAAGCTTCAGGCATCCGCCTCCTTGATAAAAAGGCAGAGCGTCGCTTCAGTTTAAAGCCAGGAGAAAGCCGCGAGGCTCTTTTTTCTTTCGAAGCGGAGAGGCCAGGCAATGCTGCTGTCGGCTTTCGCGGCCGGCTTCAAGAGGAGTCGGACGGACTCGAGATCACCTTCCCCGTCCGCTTGCCGAGACCAACGGAAACAGTCGCCTTCTCCGGTGAAACAACTCAGACCGCCGAAGAACACATCGTGATTCCTGATGAGGTGTATTCTGACCAAAGCCGGCTCGAAGTCCAGGCCGCTTCCTCCGCCTTGGTGGGTCTTAAGGGGAGCTTAGATTGTATCGACAGCTACCCGTATGCCTGTTTGGAACAACGCCTCTCGGCCGTTCTTCCCTATATTCTGTCTCGCCGGATTTTAACTGATTTCAAGCTCACTCGACTTGGAGAGGGCGATATCGATCGTCTCGTCCGGAAAGAGATGGCCGAGATTCTTGCCTGTCAGAAAGAAAGCGAAGGGTTCAGTGCCTGGCCAGATTCTCCTTTCGAATCACCCTTTCTCACCTGTTACGCGGTTTTTGCTCTTATTAAAGCGCGAGAGGCAGGGTTTGAGGTTGATAGAGACTCGCTGGAAAGAGCTTCTAACTTTCTTCTTAATTATTTGCGAACGAAGTGGAATCAAAGCCGCCAGCCCTACAGTCAGCGCGTCTGGAGATCGGTTCAAGCTTATGCCCTGTACATCCTTAGCTTACTCGACAAGTCTCAGCCTGCTTATGCGGAGAGGCTTTACGCCGAAAAAGATGGCCTTTCTCTCTTTGGAAAGGTTCACCTCCTCAAGGCGCTCCATCGCGGAAAAGGCTCGCCGTCCGCTCGCGCCAAGCTCCTCCAGGATCTTATCAATAAGATCAAGATCAGTCCGAGCGAGGCCCATTTTGAGGACGATGAGGGAGCCGAAGGCCGCTGGATCTACTCGTCCAGCGGCCGAACGACAGCTCTCATTCTTCAGACCCTTATCGAAACCGGGGAGGATCACCCGCTTCTTGCTTCGGTCGTCCGATGGCTCATCAACCGCCAGCGGGCTCTTACAGGAGGACATATTTCCTCCACCCAGGAGAATTTTTTCATCTTTTATGGCTTGAGCGAGTTCTATAACTCTCAAGAGGCCGTCCCAGCTGACTTTGTCGGCCGGATCGCTCTGGCCAGCCAGACGATTATGGAGGAGCAGTTTGGCCCGGCCAGCCGGGATATCAAGACCGCAGTTGTCAACCCAGGAGAATTTAAAAGCGAAGAGCTTGGAGG
>CAZKBY010000067.1:0-11992 GCA_964550915.1 uncultured Eubacteriales bacterium
GAACCAAACCTCCTCCTGACCGTTCCTCTGACTGACCTTTTGCCCGAGCACATTCGTTTTTATGCCCAGGACCAGGTTGCGGGAATAGGCCGGAAGGGTGGCCTTTTTGTTCTTACTTTTCTGGATAACCGTATCTTCTGGACGACCCTCGAAAATAAAATCGACGGGTTCAGCCTGCTTGGCCGCAGTATTTTCCTGACAGTCCCGGGACGGGGTCTCCTCTGTCTCTCCTTTGAGAGAAATGAAATCACTGAGTTTCGCGGGAGCGGTTTGCCGCCGCTCCGAATCGCCGCTTCTCCGCCCGACCGCCTCATCACTACCCACTCGGATGGCCTTGTCCGCCTCTGGGATTTCTTAGAGAGAAAAATACTCGTTCTGGCCTGGGATAGCGAGCCTGTCCGGGCGCTGACCGTCGATCCCAGAGGTCTCATCTACGTGGCTTCGGGACAGGAGCTCGGGCAGTGGGACCTGGACAGGAAAAAGCTCAGGAAAACGCCCGTGCTTGAAGGACCGGTCAGGCTGATGCGGCCTTACCTTAAGGGACAGATTCTTTCCGTCGAGAACGGAAGAGGTCAACCTTCAGCCTCGAGCCTGAAAATAATCGACTTCGAAAGAAAGCGGCTCCGGACCGTCACTTCTCCCCTGGCAAGCAGGATAAGAGGTCTCACTCTCTCCTCTGACGGACGAATCATCGCCGGGCTCAGCAGCCTCCAAGGAAGCAACGAGAGCCGGTCAGGTACCCTGGCCGTCTTTGCTCCTCAGGAAGAAGCTTGTCTCGTGACGCGCCTGAGTGGACACGGAAGTGAGACCAGTGACTGCCTGTCCATGGGACCCAAGATTGTCACCTGCGGGCTTGAGGCTGACGGCTCTGCGTCCATACGGGTATGGGGAAGTAAATTGTTCGTCCGGACAGAGCTGGGCAAGCTTCGCATCAAGCCGCACTGAAGCCCCGCTAGGCCCAAGCTTTCAGGACACATCTCCCACTATGTGATCTTGCCGAAGGGCGCAGGAGGCGGTCCCGAAGCCCCCGTAGCGGAGGGGAGACCCATCGGTTTCGCCGATGGGGGGAACCGACCGGACTGGTTCTCTGGGGCACAGGGGCCAAGGGCAGCCTTCTCCGCCCAATTGCATCACATAAACGGAGGTGCTCGCGAGCGTTCAAGGTGACTTGTCCGCAGGCGGCGTTTTATACTATCATCCTTTTTTGGAAGTTTTCCGGGCAAGAAGATCTTGGTGATCTTAGGCCAAAACAATAATCCATCAAGGAGGAGAAATATTCATGTTTAAACAAAAGTCTACTTTCCCGATCCTCTTCGCTCTATCTCTTTTTCTGGCAGTCTTGGCCCCCGCCTCATCCGAGACTCCCACAAAAAAGATCACCTTTGAACAGGCTTATCTAAACAAGGAGCCGCGCCTGTTTAAATCATTCACACCTGCCACCTGGACGCCTGCTACCTGGCTGGACGATGAA
This sequence comes from uncultured Eubacteriales bacterium, assembly GCA_964550915.1. Classification (GTDB taxonomy): domain Bacteria; phylum Acidobacteriota; class Aminicenantia; order Aminicenantales; family UBA8522; genus JARYMI01. The sequence continues at coordinate 1,472 of CAZKBY010000067.1, forward strand.
AACTATCTTCTCCGGGAGAGAGACACACGGGAAAAGACCCTGCGCTTGCTCAAAGTGTCAGCGCGGACAGGGGAGAAATCTCTCTTTCTGGACTACGGATCGCTCGAAAAACAACTTCCCGAAGGATTGGTAGCCGAGCAGCATGCGACCGAAGCGCGGGATTATTCGATCTTGGTGTATTCCTTCCAAAAGGACCTCTACTGTTATTTTCAACCTCGTCAGGAATTCAAACGTCTGACTTCTACGCCGGCTGAAGAGGAAAAGAATCCCCGTCTCTCGCCCGACGGAAAATACTTAGCCTACACCCGCTCGAACAACCTTTTTGCCTGCGAGCTTGAAACCGGGCTCGAACACCAGCTTACTTCTGACGGCTCTGAGGCGGTTTACAACGGCTGGGCCTCCTGGGTCTACTACGAAGAAATCCTGGGCCGGAACTCTCGGTACGCGGCCTTCTGGTGGTCCCCGGACAGCCGAAAAATCGCCTTCCTTCGCTTCGATGATAGCCCCGTGCCGACTTTTCCCATCTTCCATGCCAATGGGGTTCACGGCGAGCTCGAAATCCAGAGATACCCCAAGTCCGGCGACCCCAACCCGCGAGTGAAGTTAGGCGTGGTCAGCCTGCCCGACGGCAAAATCACCTGGGCCGATATCGACGATAAGGCCGACCATTACGTCGCCTGGCCATTCTGGCTTCCCGAAGGCTCCGGGCTCACCTTCCAGTGGATGAACCGAGGCCAGGACAACATCAAGATCTACGCCATGGACCTCAAGACCGGCGGAAAAGTGGAGATTTTCGACGAAAAACAACCTTCCTGGGTTGAGTTTTTCGAGGACCTCTATTTCTTCAAAGACGGAAACGGTTTCCTCATCCGGAGCGATGTCGACGGCTGGCGGCATCTCTATCTTTACGACCGTCAGGGTAAACCGGTCCGGCGCCTGACCGAGGGCCCTTGGCAGGTCGAGACGATCAACTTGGTTGACGAAAAAAACAGCCGGGTTTATTTCACCGGCCGGAAAGTGAAGACAACGGAAAGCCATCTTTTCCGGGTCGGGCTGGACGGACAGGGTTTGGAGCAACTCACCCGCGAGCCGGGCAGTCACCGCCTCGACGTCTCGCCGGGCGGCAGATATTTCTTAGACTCTTTCTCCAGCATCGACTCTCCCCCCAGGCAGGACCTTTACCGAAACGACGGTGAGAGGCTGAGAACAATCGACAGGATCGAAACGCAAGAGATGCAAGCATATAACCTGGCCAAGAAAGAGCTCTTCACCATCCCTACCGAAGACGGCTTCGAGCTTCCTGCTTATTGGATTCTTCCCCCGGATTTCGACCCGGCCAGGAAATATCCGGTGCTTTTTACCATTTACAGCGGGCCGGGCTCGGGCAGAGTCTTCAACGCCTATCCGCCTTTATCCTCTCTGTTCCTGGCTCAAGAAGGAATTATCGTCATGAGCGTTGACCACCGCGGTTCGGGTCATTTCGGAAAAAAAGGTATCGCCCTGATGCACCGGAACCTGGGCAAATGGGAAATGCATGACCTCATCGAAGCAGTGAAGTGGCTTCGCCAGAAGCCTTTCGTGGATAGCCAGAGGGTTGGTATCACAGGAGGAAGCTACGGCGGGTACACGACTTGCCTAGCCCTGACCTATGGCGCCGACTATTTCACTCACGGGTTTGCCAGTGCTTCGGTCACGGACTGGAGACTCTATGACTCGGTCTACACCGAACGCTACATGGACAAGCCGGAGGAGAACGAACCGGGCTACACGTTTGGATCGGTCATGACCCATGCGGAAAAGCTCAAGGGCGTCCTCTTCCTCGAACACGGCTCCACCGATGACAACGTCCACATGCAGAACACGGTCCAGCTCATCGATGCCCTGATGGACCTCGACAAGATGTTTGAATTCATGCTCTATCCCAACCAGCGCCACAGCTTCGTCGGGAAAAAAAGAGAAAATTCAAGCCGCCGGACCGTCGATTTCTGGTTCAAGCACTTTCTCAACCGTTAAGATGGAAGGATCGAAGACTCCGTTCGTCGAGCTGGCCGCCTGTCCGGCCTGTGGCGGCCGGAGTCTCCGGCCTTATAAAAAGGGTACCTACGCGGGCCGGCTGACCCAGGATGAGATCAAGATCACTGACAGCCAGTACGGAAGAGTTTGGAACCTCAGCCTCTGCCTGGGTTGCGGCCACATCTTTGCCAACCCATGTCCTTCTCCAGGCTTTATCTTCTCTCTCTGCAGCCAGGTCTGTGATCCCGAGTACGAGGAAGAGGCGGCTGGCCGTTCCCGAAATTTTCTCCGGATTCTCGACGTCCTCGAAAGGCTGATCCCGGAGAGGGGCGTCCTTTTCGATGTCGGAGCGGCCACGGGCATCCTGCTTGACCTCGCCCGCAGCCGTGGCTGGCAGCCAGACGGGATCGAGCCCAGCTCCTGGGCTGTCGAAGTTGCAACAAAGAAGTACGGGTTGACCTTGCGGCAAGGCTCCTTTGAAACGGCGTCCCTCAGAGAGAATCTCTGCGCTGCCGTGATGATGGTCGATTTCATCGAGCACACGCCCTTGCCCTTCGAGGCCGCCAGCCGGGCCTGTCGAATTCTGCGGCCGGCCGGAGTCCTTGTCCTCGTGACGCCGGACATCCACAGCCCGGCAGCAAAAATCGCTGGCCGGAAATGGTGGCATCTGCGGCCGGCCCACCTGGCCTTCTTCTCCCGCGCTTCTCTCGAGGCCTTGCTCCGTAGAGCCGGCTTCACGATCATCAAGGAGAGACGGTATGCCTGGACATTCAGCGCCCACTATTTGCTCTCCAGGAGAAACCTCACCAGAGGGCTGCTCGAAAATTCCGTTGTAGCTTCTTTTTTGAAACGAATTCCGATAAAATTGGCCCTCGGCGATTCTTTTGAAATTTACGCCCGAAAGGACGGAAACGGGTGAGGGCTTATGTCCGGGCTCTGCGTCTGGAACGGTGGCCGCGCTCTACCGCCATATTCTTGGGAAGCGCTGGTTTCTTTTTCCTCCACCACGGCTTTTTAAAGTCTTTTAGCCTGCTGACGATTCTCTATCGCCTTGTTTTTTCTTTTCTTCTGACCTGGGGCATCTCCACGGCGAATTACGTAATCAACGAGATTGTCGATGTCCCTTTCGACGCCCATCACCCCGTTAAGCGGCATCGGCCTCTGGTCAGGGGTGAGATCGATAAAACATTCTTCATCCTGTTGGGCATCGCCCTCACCCTGACCTGCTTAGGCCTGGCGGCGGTAGCTTTTTCCCGGCCCTTTTTTTTCGCGCTTCTATCGCTTCTTGCGGCCGGGTTTATTTACAACATCAAGCCCGTCAGGACAAAAGATGTCCCCTTCCTTGACGCCATCTCCGAATCAGTCAACAACCCGGTCCGCTTCCTCATCGGCTGGTATGCTTTCTCGCCTCCCCCCCTCTTCCCGCCAGTCAGCTTGCTCGTCTCGTGGTGGTCGTTCGGAACTTTCCTGATGGAGGCTAAGAGATTGTCCGAATTCCGGCTGCTCAAGGAGAACGCGGCCAACTACAGGGCTTCCCACAAGAAATACAGCCGGACATCTCTGCTCTTCGGCATGGCCTCGAGCGCCCTTTTCTTCCTGGCGGGCTATGTCTATTTCGCTCTCAGCCAGAGGCTTGGCTTTCTCCTTTATATCTTGCCTCTCCTTTTGCTTTATCTTTTCCTCTTTTTCCACAAGACTCTGCGGGAAAAGGAAATCATGGAAGAGCCAGAAACCCTGCTTCTCCACCCGCTGATCGCGCTCTTCACCCTAACGCTCCTGGCCCTCTTTGCCCTGGCCTTCTTTTTGTGATACATTACCATCGTACTTGGGGTTTTAGAGACATGAACATCCTGGAAACGTTGCTCAAGCTTCTCCTGGCTGTCGCCCTCGGCGGGATGATCGGCCTGGAAAGGGAGGCCAGCCAGAAACCGGCCGGCCTCAGGACTCACATCCTCATCTGCGTGAGCGCCGCCATGATGATGGCCTTTTCCCAGTTCATGCTGGCCGGGAAAGGAGCACCAACAAGCGACATGCTGCGCGTCGCGGCTGCCGTCATCACCGGCATGGGATTTATCGGCGCCGGCACGATCATCCAGGCCCAAGGAAGCGTCCACGGGTTGACCACAGCTGCAACCCTGTGGACAGTGACCGGGCTGGGGCTGGTCATCGGAGCGGGCTATTACGGCATCGCTGTTGTGTTCTCGGCCCTGGTTCTGGCGACTCTCGTCGTTTTCCGTCGGGTCGAAGAGACCCATCTCAAAAAAGCCCTTTATCGTTATCACCTCAGAGTCAAAGACAGCCCGGATTTCCTGATCAACCTGAGAAAACTGATCTTCCATTTGGGGCTCAAGATGGCCGAGCTCAACCTGAAGAGGGAAAGGAATGTTTCGATTATCGCCCTTTCCTTTTCCTCCTCTGAGGAAAAAGAGAGAGAATTCCACCAGAGCCTGTACGACCTGGCCGATATCCTCGAAATCAAAATTGACTAAGAAAAAGCTTGTCCTGGCCACTTCCAACCAGGGCAAATTCAGAGAAATCAAAAACTATCTGGGTGACCTTCCCGTCGATATTCTTGCCCTCGATGAGCTGAGCGCGGGCGAGGAGATCGAAGAAAAAGGGAAAACCTTTCTGGAAAATGCCCGCTTGAAAAGCCTGGCCTGGAGCAGAAAGCTGGAGCACCTTATCCTGGCTGAGGACTCCGGTCTTGAGGTTGAGCATTTAGGCGGCAAGCCGGGCATCTTCTCTGCCCGCTTCTCCGCGCCGCGGCCAACCGACGAAAAAAATATCCGGAAAGTGCTCCGGCTGATGGCCGGCGTCCCCTGGAACAGGCGCCGGGCACGCTTTGTCTCCTGCCTTGTTCTGGCTCAAAAAGGAAAGATCTTAAAGGAAGCGAGGGGCGAAGTGAGGGGTTTTATCGCCTTCGAGAAAAAGGGAAATAAGGGGTTCGGCTATGACCCGATTTTTTACTACCCCCGCTGGGGGAAGAATTTCGGAGAGCTCGACCCCCAAGAGAAAAACAAGGTCAGCCACCGCGGCCGCAGCCTCAAGAAGATGAAGGCCTTTCTGGCCACCTTCCTAAGCGAGCAAAAAATGGGATAAAGATAGAGGAAGAAGGGGGTTCAAGCCCCCTTCCTACTTTCCCGTGCTTTCGGCGCCGACAGTGATAAGGTCTTTCATCTGATTGAACGTTCTTTCGCCGATTCCCCTGACCTTCATGATCTCCTCGATCTTCTTGAAATTCCCGTGTTCCTTCCTGTAGTCGATGATCCGCTGGGCTACCTGCGGCCCGACCCGGGGTAGCTTCTGGAGCTCATCAAGGGAAGCTGTGTTGATGTTGATTTTTTGATCACCACCCTTGGCCCCAGCCTGCTGAGCAATAAGGGGGAGGAACGATAGGCTGACAGCCAGGGCGATGACCAGGGTTACGACCTTAAGGCTTTTCATGAGAACCTCCTTTCTTCTTCCCCTAATGCAAACCGGAGGCCAAACCTTTGGTGCTATATAATTATTTTATTTTCAATGAGATAGAATTTTGCTCGGTCGGCCAATGTCAATGCTGGTTGACTTTTTCTGCCGCCCCGATCAACAGCCGTTGACGCCGGAGTGGATTACTCGACCGGCGGAAGTACCAACGCTTCTGGCTCGAAAATAACCCGCCGCTCCCCTTCCTCCACCTGGCCGAGGTCCAGGAGTTCGTACCCGGCCTTCTTACCAACGTCAATTGTTTTATCGACTTCTTTTTCAGGCACGAAAATATAAAACCCGATCCCCCAGTTGAACGTCGTCACGCAGTCGTTCAGGCTAACCCCGATTTCTCGCATGAACTGGAAGAGGGACGGTATCTCCTCCACCCATCTTCTGATTCTGTAGGTAAAATCCCTCTTGTCATAGGCAATCTTGGAAATCCCTCCGCCCGTGCCACCAAGCAGAGAATGAATTTCCACGCGGTTTTCCAGGAGCGCTTCAACCAGACTTACGTAGGAACGGGTTGGGATCAGTGCCTCCTCACCCAATGTGTTTCCATTCGGCAGCTGATGGAGGAATTTGTCCTTAAGCGTCAGGGCGCGCTTGATCACCAGGGAGATGCCGTTGGAATGAAGCCCGGATGATGTCGCTCCGATGATATGATCTCCAACGCGCAGCTTTTCTCCTGTGACCATTCTTTCGGCAGGTGCGATGATTCCCGTGACGCACCCTGAAAGAGAAGGAGCGCTTTTCACCGGCGGTTCAGCCTTGATGAGATAGCGCAGTGCTGGGGATTCGCCGGCGGGGAGGGCCATCCCGCACATCTCACAGGCTTTAAAGAAGCTCTCTGCCAGGTCGTGGCTTCGCTTTTCATCCATAAACCACTCGCTGTCTCCAGCCGCCACCTCATCCGTGTAGATCACGGGAAGGGCACCCTGACAGATCACGTCGTTAGCGGCCATCAAGGCTGTATCAATACCGATGCCCTCGTAATAAGTCCTCCCGGTCCCCGCATGTTGATACATCCATTCCGCGATCCAGTTCTTATTGCCAAGTCCCTCCTGAGTTTTGCACCAGAGGTGAGACCTGGCTCCGCGATAGCGGAAGACAACCCCGTGCAGTCCCAGGCTTTCAGCCTCGATATAGACATCTCTCTTGTTCGGAAATTCGAGCGTCCGCTTGCCCGCCTTGACCATGGCCATTTTGAAAGGCTCAATCTTAGCATAGTCAACTCCGGACCTGGCATACTCAGACTTCGGCTTTCCCTTTGACATGTCAGGCCTTTTTCTCGAGTTCTTCCAGGTCAGCTTTTGAGGGATGGTTGGGAATGACGGCGATGGTCCTGCCTTTGTACTCGAACACCTGTTTGTCATCATCTGTAATCTCGGCAATCATCTCCGCCCTCACACCTTTGGACCGGATGGCCGCCAATACTTCATCAACGTCTTTCCCTTCCACCTGGATAGCCATCCTGCCCTGGGTTTCACAGATCATGATTTCTTCCGGGGTGATCTCGTCAACCTTGACCGGGACCTTGGATAGATTGACGGATGCTCCGAAACCTCCATACCTGGCTGACTCACAAACCGCTGCACCGATGCCGGCTGCGCCAAGATCAGAACATGCCTTTACCTTTCCCGTGCGAAAAGCGGCCAGGGTGGCCTCCATGACCTGTCTCTCTTCCTCAAAAAGAGCGACGGCCGGCCTCATTTCTTTGACCAGGCCGGCCCTGTAGAGAGTGTCGTTGCCGTCGTTTCCCGTCTGGCCGATGAGGATGACTTTATCCCCGGCCGATTTGGCGGGCTTTGTCAGCGGCCTGGCCGTGACCAACTTTCCGATTACTGAAACAACGACGGCCGGAACGATGTCGGAGAATGAGGTGGAAAAACCGCCCCCGATGATAAAGACATCCATGGTCTGGCACATGTCCCTCAGGCCTTTGGCCATCAAATTTACTCTTTCCCCGCTCGTCATTTCGACGCACTTACCGCAGGTGCACTTCCCATCAAACCCGCAGACTCCGACGATGACCTTCTCATGCAAAGGCCGTGTTCCGATAAAATTCAGGAGAAAAATTGGCCTTGCTCCCATGGCCAGGACATCGCGCATGGCTCCGCCCGCCCCGGTGGCAGCAGCATCATAAGGCCGCGGCACACAGGGAGAACAGTGACTTTCCATCTTGGCCACAAACAACCCATCCGTGTCGGGAAATTTAACGACGGCTGCATCGTCTCCCGGTCCGACGACCAGAGCACCGGGAAAAATTTTACCGACCTGGTCATTCAAGGCTTCGATAGCCTTAAAATCAATGGCCCTGTCGATGTTATGATGGAGATGGATAAACAAGGCGTGCATCAAAGCCTTTTCTATCGTGTTCATCCTCCAACCTCCTCAAAATTGAATCATCATTGTCGAGTGAGTGTAAGATAGATGAATTCTTGGAATTTGGCAATCTTTTTATAGCCATCTCCGTTTATGTGATCAATTGGGCGCAGGAAGCTGCCTTTTGCCCCGCGCCCCGGGGAACAAGTCCGGTCGGTTCCCTCCGTCGACCAAAGCGACGGATCGCCCCCTCCGCTAAGGGGGGCTTCAGGGCAGCTTTGTCCGCCCATCATAAAGATCCCATATTTACATGCTTTCTTAGTTCATCGTTTCATTAATGGAAGCAAAGAGCATCAGGACCGGGGGTGGCTCTTGCGGTAGACGTCCATCAGCCGGCCAAGGTTGAGGTGCGTGTACTTCTGCGTCGTGGCCAGGCTTTCATGGCCAAGGAGTTCCTGGATGACCCGGAGATCAGCTCCGCGGCTCAAAAGATGGGAGGCAAAGGAGTGCCTGAGGGAATGAGGGCTTATTTTTCTCCTTAAGGCAGCGAGCCGGATGTACTTGTCAATGATCCTCTCCACTGACCGCGCTGTCAGCCTCTTCCCTCTGTAGTTGACGAAGAGCGCCTTTTCTCTGACTTCACCCTTAAGGAGCGCCAGCCTGGCCCCCACATAGTCAGTCATCCTCTCCCCGGCGATCCGGCCGAAAGGAACCAGGCGTTCCTTCTTGCCTTTTCCCCGGATGCGGATCAGCCGTTCCTTGAAATTTACGTCATCCTGATTGATTCCAACAAGCTCGCTGACCCTAATGCCCGTGGCGTAGAGGAGCTCGAGAACGGCCCTGTCCCGCAGATCGAGTGTCCGGCCCGAGCGGGGAGTTTCGAGAAAATCCGCCACTTCCTCCTCGGAGAGAAAAGAGGGGACAGGCTTGTCCTGTTTGGGTGTGGCCACGATTCTGGCGGGGTTCTCGGCCAGCCATCCCTTCTTCACACAGAACTGAAAAAAGGACCGGATGGCGGCCAGTTTGCGCGCCATCGAGGATTTTTTGAGTCTTTTTTCGTAGAGCTCGGCCATGAACGCCCGGATATGGACGTTATCCACCCGACTTAGAGCGAGGCCTCGTTCTTCAAGAAAAGCCGCCAATTGCCTCAGGTCACGCCTGTAACTGGAAAGGGTATGGATCGAGGCATTCCGCTCGTGGCGGAGATAGTCCAGGAACTGGCTAAGTTCTCGCTTCATCTTTTTCGGGTTCCTTGACCTCTTCCTTGAAGCCGCATTTCTCTTCCCGGCAATAGACAGTGGTCATACCCTTCCGGCTCTTCCGGAAAAGGACAGGCTTGCCGCAACGGGGGCAAGGCCGGGCAAGCGGCTCGTCCCACGTGGCAAAACGGCATTTGGGGAACCGGCTGCAGCCATAGAAGATTTTCCCTCGTCTTGTCGTCCTCCGCACGATCATCCCACCGCAACCCAGGGGGCAGGCCATTCCGGTCTCTGTTTTCTCCTTTATTTCTTTCTTGATGTACCGGCACTTTGGATAACTCGAGCAGGCGACGAATTTCCCGAACCTTCCCCGCTTCTCTTGAAGCTGGGCGCCGCACTTCGGACAGAGCTCATCCAGGTTCTTTGTCTCTTTCTTGGCCAGGCTCTCTTTGAACGTGCACTCGGGAAAACCAGAGCAGGCTTTGAACCGGCCGAACCGGCCGTCCTTGATCAGCAGGGGCCGGCCGCAGCGAGGGCACTTTTCGTCAACTGGGATACCTTTGATGCTCTTGACCTCCCCGGCTTTGACCAGGTCCTGGTTGAGAAGTTCATAATACCGGCGCAAAGAGGAGAGCCAATCCTGATCGCCCTCGCCGATCCTGTCGAGCTCCTCTTCCATCCTGGCCGTAAATTTAACCTCCATCAAGTCTGCAAAATGGGTAACGAGGAAATCCGTGACGAACATCCCGAGGTCAGTCGGAATGAACTTGCCCTTCTCCTTGACCACATAGACGCGGTCCTGAAGGGTGGTGATGATCGGCGCATACGTGCTCGGCCGGCCGATGCCTTTGGCTTCGAGCTCTCTTACCAGAGTCCCCTCAGTGTAACGCGGCGGAGGCTGGGTGAAATTCTGCTTCGTCTCAAGCTCCAGGAGCCGTAAGGTTTCCCCTTTCCGAGCTTTCGGCAATTGCTCTTCCCCCTCCTTCTTGGAGATGGGGAAGAGAACGAGGAAACCGTCAAACCTGATGACTTCGCCCTTGGCCGTGAACTCCGACCGTCCTGCCCGGATCAAAAATTCGGTTTCCTCGATGTCGGCGGCGCTCATCTGCGAGGCCAGGAAACGGTTCCAGATGAGCGTATAAAGGTCGAATTCCTCTTTTTTGAGATAGGGCTTGACGATATCGGGTGGCAGATCGGGAGAGGTCGGCCGGATGGCTTCATGGGCGTCCTGCGCTTTTCGCTTGTTCTTGAACAGCCGATACTTGGCAGGGACATAATCCTTGGAATAATTCGCCTCGATATACTTTCTGGCCCAGTTGATGGCGCTATCGGAAACGCGGACAGAATCTGTCCTCATGTAGGTGATCAGCCCGACCAAGCCGCGCTCGCCAATCGGAAGGCCCTCGTAGAGCTTCTGAGCGATGGACATCGTCTTTTTTACCGGGAACTGGAGCAGGCGGAAACTGTCCTGCTGAAGAGTGCTCGTGATGCAGTGAGGGGCAGGATGTCGTTTTTTCTCTTT
>CAZKBY010000068.1:0-11821 GCA_964550915.1 uncultured Eubacteriales bacterium
GCTGCGTAGATGTCTTTGGTGCAGGCTCTCCGGCACCTGTCCCGATCGACCTCCAGGTTTTCGAGCACCAGGCTCATGACCTCAACCGTTTCCAGGGTTTTTCTGAACCCGCGGATAAGAGGCTCTTTGGTTAATTGAAGATCCCTGTGGTAGCCGCAGGAGAGGCCTTTAACTGTTTCGATCGTTTGCAGATAGCCTGAATGGACGAGCGCGAAGTTCGCCCGGACGAGCTCGAGTACGTCAGGATTCCTTTTGTTGGGCATGATGGAGCTTCCCGTCGTGAGGCGTCCGGGCAAACGGAAAAAACCGAACTCCTCCATACTGAAAAGGATGAGGTCGGTGGCCAGCCCTTCAAGGTCGAGCATGACCTGGCTTAAGGCCGACAGGATGATGCTTTCGAATTTTCCCCGGCTGTTCTGTGCATAGAGGGGATTTTTCTGGGTCTTTCGAAAGCCCAAAAGCCTGGTCGTCAACTGTCGATCCAGTCGAAGAGTTGTGCCGTAGCCGGCGGCGCTGCCGAGGGGATTCTGGTCGGTCAGGCGGGAAACGAATTGGAGCAGCCGAAGGTCATCCGCAAACGCCTCTCTGAAGGCTCCGAAATACCGGCCTGCAGAAAACGGCATGGCCTTCCTGGAGTGGGTGTATCCCGGCATCAGCGCGCTCCTGTACCTCCGGCTCATTCTGGTCAGTATTCCAATCAGCGTTCGCAGGGAGCCTTTGACTTGATCGAGCTTGTCCTTGCTGAAGAGCCTGATCGCCGCCAAAACCTGGTCGTTCCGCGACCGCCCGGAGTGGATCTTCTTGCCCGCCGGCCCGAGCTTCCGGGTGAGATGATTTTCGATGGCCGTGTGGCAATCTTCATCCTCGGTTCTGATTCTGAACTTTTTTTCCCGGTGAAAAGAGATAATCCTTTTGAGCTCCTGGACGAGCCTCCTTGAGTCTCGGTCGCTGAAAATTCCGATTGCCCGGAGCATCTTGGCGTGAGCGATGCTAGCCCGGCAATCGTATTCGACGAGCTCGAGGTCAAGTTCCGGATCGTTTCCGACGGTGAATGCCTCGATCCGCCGGTCGAGCCTTTCGCCTTTTTCCCAGAGCTTCATGACCGGTCAGGGGAGTCCCGACATGGGAAGATGCTTTTTCAGCAAAAGGTAGGATGGCTTAAGCCCCGACGGAGATTCCTCGATCGAGTGGCAAACGGTTTGCCCGTTGTGTTTTGATCTGACGAGAAACTTCGTCTTTCCTGATTGATGGCTCAATGCGATGACCAGCCCGACGACCGGTTTTGAGCCTTCTTCTTTTTGCCCGTAGATGACCAGGGCTGGCAGGTCAAAGGCCAGCTCCGACCAGAGAACACGGCTCCAATCCTTCAGGTCGAAGAATTTTTGCACCGGAAAGCCCGGGTGAGTGCCATCCTCGTTTACTTCTTCCTGGAGAAGATCCAAAAGGTCCTGTTTGCTGTTTTGTACGTTCATTCAGTCCTCCGTTCGACTTTTCATGAAGGGCATCGGCCAGACGCCGCGTTTTTCCAAGATCGCGTGGTGGGCCTTGAGCCTGATCGCTTGAATGTTGATAAACCCCCTGGAGTCCAACTGGTTGAACCCGCCCTCGATGTCCATGCTGGAAAGCTCCTGGTCATAGAGCGAACTCGGAGACTCTCGGCCGACGACCGTCACATTTCCCTTGTAAAGCGATAGAGAGACGACTCCGTCCACGACTTCCTGGCTTTTGTTAAAGGCCGCCATAAGGAAGTCCATTTCGGGGCTGAACCAGAATCCGTTGTAAACGAGTTCAGAAAACTTGGGGCTGAGCATATCCCTCAGCCGCATGACTTCCTTGTCCATGGCGATACCCTCGATGTCCATATGGGCAACGCGCAGGATGGTCCCTCCAGGAGTTTCGTAGACGCCTCTCGACTTGATCCCGACGAACCTGTTTTCGACCATGTCCACCCGGCCGATGCCGTTTTCCCGGCCGAGCTCGTTGAGGTAGAGAAAAAGCTCGAGGGGCCGTTCCTTGACCGTGCCATCCTTCTTGTTGACAACGCGCGTGGGGATTCCGTCCTGGAAATGGATGTCGATGAGGGTTTCCCAGTCTGGCGCGTCCTGTGGAGACTTGGTGGAACTGAAAACATTTTCGTCCGGGGTTCTCCGGGGGTCCTCCAGGATGCCCGCCTCATGGCTGGTGTGCATGAGGTTGGAGTCCTCGCTATAAGGCTTGGCGGCCGTTGCCTTGATGGGAATATGATGCTTTTCCGCATAGTGGATCATATCCGAACGTCCCTTGAATTCTGCCAAGAATTCGGCGTCCTTCCACGGGGAAAGGACTTTGATATCCGGCTTCAGAGCATAGTAGCTGAGCTCAAACCGGACCTGGTCATTGCCCTTGCCCGTCGCGCCGTGAGCGACGCAATCGGTTCCTTCCTGATCGGCAATTTCGACCTGTTTTCTGGCGATCAACGGCCGGGCCAGCGCCGTTCCCAGCAGGTACCTTCCTTCGTAGATGGCATTGGCTTTGAGCGCCGGGAAAATGAAATCGGTGACGAATTCCTCTTTGAGGTCCTCGATGCGGACTTTGGAGGCACCGATTTTTCGTGCTTTTTCTCTGGCTTCTTCGAGATTGTCGTTCTGCCCGACGTCGGCGATGTAGGCGATGACGTCGTGGCCTTTCTCGATCAGCCACTTCAGGATGACGGAGGTATCCAACCCTCCCGAATACGCAAGCACGACATTTGACATCTTTCCTCCTCCGTTTCTCGCGGCGCCGCTCAGTTTTCCTGGCTTGGAATTCTGGTCAGGATTCCCGCGCCTCCCGGACCGCCGTCCTCGGGCGCGGGCTCATAAGAGACGCCTAAAGGTATTCTCGACTTTGGCCCGGTTTCTGTCTGAATCCGTGACGACGAGAATCGTGTCGTCTCCGGCCACTGTCCCGAGGATTTCCGGCCGGGCCAGGCCATCGATCAGGCTGGCCACACCATTAGCGTTTCCGGGAGACGTCTTGACCAAAACGAGATTTTTCGTGCCTTTGATATCCGTCACGAAATTGTGAAACAGAACTCGGAGGCGCTCCCAGATGATCCCTTCAGAGGCCTTCTCTAAAAGTTCGTATTTGTATTCACGCGGGCCAACGCGGATTTTGACGAATCCCATTTCCTGAAGGTCGCGGGAAATGGTCGCCTGGGTCGTCGCAAAGCCTTTTTTTATCATAGCGTCAAGCAGGTGCTGCTGGCCGCCGACGCCCTTTTCAAGGATGATGGCCCGCAGCGCCTGCTGACGGATCTTTTTTGTATCTTTTTTCATTTTTTTGAATATTTATACGATTTTTTCGGTTTTGTCAAGCGCCAGGCCCGAGCCTGCAAACGCCCCGGCTTTTCTGTATAATAGAATTCAAAAAGAATTCGAGAGGAGTCGGTCATGGAATTCTTTGAGCTTATCCAAAGACGGTACAGCGTGCGGGTGTACGAGGCCAGGCCGGTCGAGGAAGAGAAGCTGCGCAAGGTTCTTGAAGCGGCTAACCTCGCCCCAACTGCCGCCAACCGTCAGGCCTTCCGCCTGATCGTCATTCCGACCAAGGGCCGGGAGCGAGAACTCAAGCGAATCTACAGTCGGGATTGGTTCGTCCAGGCTCCGTTCGTCGTCTGCATGTGCGCCGTGAAGCCGCAGGGCTGGGTGAGGCGCGACGGCAAGAATTACGCCGAGGTTGATGCGACAATCGCCATGGACCATCTTATCCTGGCCGCGGCCGACCTCGGCCTGGGAACCTGCTGGGTGGCGGCCTTCGACCCTCAGGCGGCCACGGAGGTGCTGGAGTTGAGCGAGGACATTGAGCCGGTTGCCATGACCCCGCTCGGCTATCCGGCCGATTCCTGGAAACCGAAAAGGCGAAAGGCGCTCTCCGAGCTCGTCCGCTACCTGGAATAGCCTTTTTTCGAATTGACATTTGTTCCCGCTGTGATTAATCTTTTCCCTGATTTTTCCGAAGGAGGTGGATGGATGAAGAGAAGAATTGCCGGTTTAGTCTTTTTCATCCTGGTGGGATTAAGCCTGGCGGCAGAAGCTGCTCAGCCTGCAAAAACGGAGTCTATCTCGACGAACAAGGACAAACTTCTCACTCTCGCTGTTCAGGGACGTGTTGCTCCGGCTCAGCCAGCCAGGTCCTACATCACGACCTGGGACGGGAAGCCTAAGATGGCCATTGGGATCGGCGGCATCAACTATAACCTGAAAATCGGCGAAAGAGTCTTTGGCTGGGCCAATGGCGACCGGGCTACGGTCGGGGTTTCGACGGAGGGAATCGGAGAAGACCGGTTCAACGCGGCCTGGACTGTCTACACGTCGATCGGCAATGAAGCTAAAGTCCTGAGCGGCGAGGCCCGCGGTCGCAAGGGGATCGTCGTCGGGAAATTCGGAAGCTATGTCCTGGTTCATTTCGAGGACGACGTGCTCGAGAAGCTGGCCATCGGCGATACGCTCCAGGTCAGGTCATGCGGCATAGGCCTCGAGATCGAAGGATTCAAGGACGTCTTTGTCCATAGCCTGTCGCCAGAACTTCTTGAAAAGATCGGGATCAGGGCAGTCGAGGGCAGGCTCGAGGTGCCGGTGGTCAAGGAGATTCCCGCAGAGATCGTCGGACAGGGCGCTGGCGGTTCGAGCCTTTCGGGAAACTGGCACCTTCAGACCTGCTATCCGCCTGATATCGAAAAGTACGGCCTGGAGGAACTGCGCTTTGGTGATCTCGTTTTGCTCAAGGACATCCAGACAGATTACGGCAAAGGTTACTTCAAGGGTGGGGCGACAGTCGGAATTGTCTGTAGCGGGCCGAGCGATGTCTCAGGCCTGGGCATAGGCGTGACGCCCATCCTGTCGACGCGCTCCGGAAAGCTCGTTGGCCGGGTTGACTCGGAGGCGAACATCGGCAGGTATCTCGGGATCAAAATAAAAAAGAAAGAAGCCGGGCGGCAATCGGACGCAAGGAGCGTTGCTGGACGAACTGCCACCCTGAAAACCAACAAAGAAGAGCTCATCGTGACGGCAGTCGACGGCGTCGTCCAGCCGCCCTATGAGCGTGATTATTCGGTTACCTATGACGGTCGGTCGACCGTGGACATCGGCATGGCTTCGATCAACTACACGGTCTCACTTGGCGGTCTGACATCCGGCTGGGCAAATGCTGACCATGTCGAGCCCGACGTCACCATTCAGGGACGCGACAGGCCCTCGCCGAGCGACTGTGCTCTGGCAATTCTGGCCTGCATCGGCAATGAAGCCGAGGTCGCAAGCGGCGAGGCCAGGGGAGCAAAGGGATTCTACATCGGCAGGCATGCCGGCTCGGATGACCTTGTCTGGTTTCCGAAAAACGTCATCGAAAAACTGGCTCTAAACGACAGAATTCAGGTCAAAGCAAAGGGAGTAGGGCTTAAGATCGAAGGTTTTGAGGATGTCCGGGTGAACAAACTGGCGCCCGAGCTCCTGGAAAGACTCGGGATCTCCATCGAAGAAGGCAGGCTCATCGTGCCGGTGGCCATGGAAGTTCCCGGGTATATCATGGGCTCGGGGATCGGCGGGTCGTTTATCGAGACCGTCGATTACGATATCCAGACAACCTGTCCGCAGACAGTCGAGGAGCTTGGTCTCAAGAAACTAAGGCTGGGAGATCTTGTCGCCATCAGGGACCATTATGATTTCTACGGCCGCGGAAGATACGAAGGCGCGGTGACGATTGGTGTCTGCATCCATGGCTTCAGCGACTCGGCCGGACACGGCCCTGGACTGAACCCGATCCTCAGCGCTCTGCCGGGAAGGATCAAGACAAAGATTGACCCGAAGGCTAACGTCGCCTTTTATTTAGGCATAAGGTAAAAAATATTCCCTGAGGCGCCCCCTGGCCGCCCTTCCCGGAAACCTGATTCTTCAGACCTTCCTCTTTTTTTCGCTACTCCTGCCTGCCCAAAAAATCCCCCATAGATTCACCTCCAAAGGGGATTGAATACAACCAGGGGCCTTGGCAACATTTTTAGAGTTACATGAGAGATGGTTTCTGGCGATAGTTTTGGCGTTGGATGAATGAAAAGGGGATTAAAATGAGGCAAAAAGTTCATTTCGCCTTGTTTTCGGGCATCGTCTTCTTTTTCAATCTCATGCTCCCGGGTTCGGCCCAAGAAAGCTGGTTTCAGAACGGGCAGGACGCAGACAGAATCCTCGCCCCGAACGTCAACAGCGGCGGCGCTTCGGCCCTTCATCATCCGTCTCGAGTCTGCGCCGATTCTTCCGGGCGGCTCTATGTTGCCGACACGCGCAACAACAGGATCCTCATCTGGAACTCCATGCCGACATCTCTTGGACAGCCGGCTGATGTCGTCGTTGGCCAGCTGGACATGAACTCCAACGATTCTGGCGGCGGGCAGACAGGGCTAAACTGGCCGATTGCCGTCTACTCTGACGGCACGCGCCTTTTTGTCGCTGACACGAACAACAACCGCGTCCTTATCTGGAACTCCGTACCCACTCAGAACGGTGCGGCCGCAGACCTGGTCCTGGGTCAGGCGGATTTTAATACTTATACGGGCCAGCCTATTTCTGCGTCGAGCATGAAATGGCCCTGGGATGTCTATTTCGACGGCACGCGCCTTTATGTCGTCGATTGTAGCTATGGCCGCGTTCTCATCTGGAACTCGCTGCCCGCAGCAAACAACCAGGCGGCTGATGTCGTCGTGGGCAAGCCCAATTTTACCTCCGAGGCCGGCACGACGAACAATGCCACCATGGCGACGCCGCGCGGCGTGGCCACGAACGGCACCGCCTTGGCCGTTTGCGATTACAACTGGCACAGGGTGCTTCTCTGGAACACGATTCCCACGACAAACGGTGTTCCGGCTGATGTCGTCCTGTTCCAGCCCGATTTTGATACCCATCCCAATGACTACACGCCCATGGGGATCTTCATGCGAGGCACGAAGCTGTATGTCGCCTGCAATCATAATATTTATGTCTGGAATTCTCTGCCCGCGACCAATAACCAGCCAGCTGATTATACGATCGGCCGCTCCGATCTGCAGCCCGGCCTGTCGGCCGAAGCCCTCTCTGCTCCCTGGGGGGTTTCAACCGACGGCACCCGCCTTTACGTCGCCGATACGAATAACAGCCGGGTCATGATTTACAATTCGATCCCGGCAACTTCAGACGTGAACGCTGATGTCGTCCTGGGGCAGCAGGGTTTCACGAGCTCGGTGTTTCGTTCGAGACGGGGAATTCGCAGCGTCTCAGGGGTGACCTCGACGGGTCATGACCTCCTTCTCGCCACCCACGTCGATAACCGCATCGTCATCCATGACGGGCTTCCGGCGGGGGACAGTGCTGAGGCGGATTATATCATCTCGGACGTTGATTTTGATGTGCCGCCCCAGCAGTTCCTGGAGCCGGAAAATCAGTACCAGGTCAGTCAGATGTGGACAGACGGAGGCCGGCTTATCGGCGTGGACATCAGCCGGGGGATCATGATCTGGAATTCCCTGCCGCGGTCGAGCTTTGATGAGCCCGATATCGTCATTAAAAACACCCAGGGAGCAGCGCTCAACAACCCTCAGGGTGTGGCCAGCGACGGGGTCCGGCTGTTTGTCAGCGATACAGGCAACAACCGGGTTCTCATCTACAACACCATTCCCACGGCTGACGGCACGGCGGCTGACCTGGTTTTAGGCCAGGCGGATTTCAGTTCGACCTCGGCCGGCCTGATGAATTTTCCCTCGCGCATAGCCACAGACGGGACAAGGCTGGCCGTCGCCGACATGGAGCATCACAGGATTTTAATCTGGACGACGATACCCACCCAGAACAACCAGGACCCCGACCTCAGGCTCTGGGATGGAAGCCCCGACCCCTACCGGTTTAACCTCCCCCAGGGAGTTTTCATCTTTGACAACCATCTTTTTGTGGGTGACACGGGCTTCAACCGGGTGCTCGTCTGGAATACCTTTCCAACTTCTAACACGAGTCAGAACGACATCGTGCTCGGCCAGCCTGATATGGCGACGACGCGATCCCAGAAGGCCCGCAACCGCCTTCACACGCCGCTGAATGTCTGGTTTGACGGCGATTACCTGTGGGTTGGGGAGTTTAAGTTTGCCGACCGTGCTCTTGGTTACAGGGCCAGTATCTCGGCTGGGGCGCCCCAAGCGCCCTCAGGCCTCGCGGCCACGGCGCCCTCCGGCCATCAGGTCGATTTGACCTGGGTTGATAATGCTTCGAACGAGCAGGGATTCAAGCTGGAGCGCAAGACCGGAGCCGGCGGCACGTTCGAGCAAATCGCTTACCTGAGTGCGAATACCCGGAGGTATTCTGACAGGAATCGTGCTTCAAACACGACCTATTATTATAGGCTCCGGGCCTATAACAGGTATGGAGACTCGGGTTATGGCGACGAAATATCCATCCAGACACCGGCTACGAACAACCCTCCGAACACGCCTAACAACCCTTTCCCCAGCTCCGGCCAGACAGGCATCAATTCCCACCCCCTGCTCAGCTGGCAGGGTGGTGATCCCGATGCGGGAGATTCGGTTACCTATGATGTCTATCTCGACACGGTGAACCCCCCGACGAACAGGGTTGCTAACGATATCGCGGCTTCCTCCTTCAGAACGTCCACGCTGAGCATCTACACAACCTACTACTGGAAAGTTGTGGCCACTGATTCAAGCGCCGCGACAACTGAAGGTCCTGCCTGGACCTTCCAGACGTGGAATCCCTCCTCGTATTACACCCTAACCATCAGCGCGGATTCAGGCGGGACGACTTTTCCCAGGCCGGGGATTTATAAATACGAGCCTGGAGACAGCGTTCTGGTGACCGCTTTTCCGGACACGAATTGTGTCTTTGGCGGATGGACAGGGAATGTGCCTTCGGGAAAGGAAAACGACAACCCCCTGACGTTGACGATGGACTCTAACAAGTCGGTCGGCGCTCAGTTTGCCCTCCCGATCATTTCTCTCTCCAGAGATGAGCTTGTGTTTGGCGCTTCGGCTGAAGGGTATAAGACCTCCAGCCAGCAATTGGCCATTACCGAGAAGATGACGATCAGTTCCGTCAGTGCCGATCCGTTTGATTGGTCCATCAGTGACACGGCTTCCTGGCTTTCCTGCATGCCTCAGTCGGGCACGGGGAATGCGGCGGTTACTGTTTCTGTGAACCCTGCCGGCCTCTCTACTGGAACTCACACGGACACGATAACAGTTGCCTCCGCTGTCGCCACAAACTCTCCTTTGACAGTCGAGGTGACTCTCAAGATCTATCCCGCTGGCACAAGCAGCAACCCCTTCGGCTTTTTCGAGACGCCGCTAAACGGGTCATCCGGCATCGAAGGCTCGGTGCCTGTTACAGGCTGGGCCTTGGATGATATCGAGGTGACCAAAGTTGACATCTGGCGAGACCCGGTGGCTGGCGAGCCAACGCATCCAAATGGCTATGTCTACATCGGCGACGCTGTGTTCGTGGACGGCGCCAGACCGGATGTCGAAGCTGCCTACCCCGCCTATCCCTTGAACTCGAGAGCTGGCTGGGGGTACATGATGCTCACGAACTTCTTGCCCAACCAGGGAAATGGCACCTTCCGGATCCATGCGATCGCTTACGACAGTGAGGGACGCAGCGTTGAGCTTGGAACCAAGACCATTTCCTGCGACAATGCCCACGCAACTTTGCCGTTCGGGGCGATTGACACGCCAGCCCAGGGAGGGACGGTGAACGGAAGGTCGTATGTGAATTTCGGCTGGGCTCTGACTCCCATCCCGAAGTCGATCCCGGCAGACGGCTCGACGATGTTGGTCTGGATAGACGGACTGCCCGTCGGGCACCCGGTGTATAACAATTACCGCGTGGACATCGCCACGCTCTTTCCGGGATATGCGAACTCGAACGGGGCTGTGGGGTATTATTACATCGATACAACTCAGTATGAAAACGGAGTCCACACAATAGCCTGGAGCGTTGTGGACACCGGCGGCTTAGCCTGCGGGATCGGGTCGAGGTATTTCACGGTCTTGAACACGCAAGCCGGGGGATCAGCAGTCCCTGGGGTGCTCACTCCGGTCAGCTTATCACTTCGCGGCAGGGATAGCGGCGTCTCCAGCCTGGAAGAGCTTGCGCACATACCCGTGAATTTCTACAGGCCTGTTTCTGTGAGAAGAGAGTACGACCCTGAAGCTATGCCCGAGGTCATCTTTCCGGACGTGAACGGGATCGTTAACGTTGATACCCGGGAGGTTGATCGAGTTGAGTTGACTCTGGGGGAGGCAGAAGCTCACATGAGACCTGATGAGAAAGCTCATCGGTGGGACAAAACTAGCCGCCAGAGCGATTACGGCTTCACCGGCTATCTGGTTGTCGGCAGTGAGCTTTGTCCTTTGCCCGTGGGCTCCTCCTTTGACCCAGGCAGGGGAATCTTTTCCTGGCAGCTTGGCCCTGGTTTTATCGGAGAGTATCGGTTCGTTTTCATCGTTTGTGATATAAACAGGAGCAGAGAATTGATAAAAATCAGGATTCGGGTTTTGCCCAAGGAATATTCGTGATCAGAGCTCGACTATCGGAAACTCAGAAAAATTTGCGTATTTTCGGACGGCACGTTCTATAAAATTTAATAAAATTAAAGCTAAAAAATATGAAAGTAAAAAAAGATATTGACTTTTGTATCTAAATTGGGTACATATGTACTCAATATGAGTACATTTCTCAATAATTCAGACCCATTGGTGGCCTTGTTCGGGAAGACGCGACGTTCAATCCTGGCCCTTCTCTTCAGCCGTCCCGATGAATCTTTCTATTTAAGAAAAATCTTCAGGCTGACAGGAGTTTCGCCGGGCGCAGGGCAGAGAGAGCTTAAACGTCTTACAGAAGCGGGCATTCTCGTGCGCAACTCAGCTGAAGGACGGGTTTATTTCCAGTCTAACCCGCCCTGTCCTATCTACGCCGAGCTCAAGAGCTTATTCCTGGGCAAATTCTGAGAGATACTGACTATTTTTTCGCTTCGAATAAGGTCCAGGGATGGGATTTCATGTCCTTAAGGAACGGCTCTTGCCAGGAGAATTCCGGGTGCTTGGCGAAAAATTCAGCGGCCAAGAAGTCGCGGCCGCAGGGATGGCCCATCCTGGCCCACATTTTGAGCTCTGTGGCCAGAGCCGCAGTTGTCACTTTTCCCTGGACTGATCCGGCCGGGTAATAAGCCGGCCAGATGAACTCCGGCAACCCTTTCGGGTCCTCGTCCACGTGGCCGCACAGGACCTGGCTGTTCAGAGTTAGAGTCCCGGAGCTGGCATCCAGGTGGTCGGCCTCAAAGAGCTTGGCCGTGTCGGCGTTTATCCTCCCCTTGTATTCCTCCATAAGCTGCTCCCAGCGGGCTTTTCTGATATTCACCGTCAAGGTCGGGTCGTCGGGATTGTAGGTCGTCTCTTCGGCGATGACCTTCTCGTCGCACGGAAAATTTGCTCCCGCAAAATATCCGTCCGTCGTCCGCCACAGGCGCTGATTTTTCAAGCCCAGCTCGAGCCTGGCGATTTCGTTTGTCTTCAGGTCGCCGATGAGCCAGTCATTGGCATAGGCACCGTTGTTGCCGGTTATCATGAGGCGGACAAAGTCGTCGATCGAGCTTGAGTACTGGGCAGCCCTGCGAGCGCGCACAAACTCGGGTGTGCCGGCTTCGTCAAACCCGCTGTACATTGACATCGTGGTCTCGGTGTAGAGGATGCCGGCGCTGTTCATGACAAAGTCATCCCCGCTGTGGATGAACCCCGGGAAAGAGTCCATGAAGATGCGATGGCCTCTGGCGGGGACGATGT
>CAZKBY010000069.1:0-11716 GCA_964550915.1 uncultured Eubacteriales bacterium
GTCCACAGGTTCGTTGTCGGCAAAGGTCAATCTTCCTTTGGAGTCGGCCCGGGGGAACTCAGCCTCTGGGAGAGGTTCTTGATAATAGAGGCAGAATCGGGCAAATCTTCTTTCAATTCTTCTTCCTCGTTGAGCAGGTTCATCACCGAGCGGATGAGCCTCTCCTTGTCCACGGGTTTCTCAAAATAATCAGAGGCTCCGAAACTTGACAGGGCTTCCAGCCTGTACTGGGGACCACGGTACAAACCGGTGACGATAACGACAGGAACCCGGCCGTGCGTTTCCTCAAAGATCCTCTTGGTCAGGTCAAAGCCATGGATCTTGGGAAGGATGGCTTCGAGGATGACGGCATCCGGCTTTTCTTCTTTGTATTTTTCGTAGGCGGTCAGGCCATCGGCAGCCGTGATAACTCTGAATTTATGGCTTTCAAAGAGCTCGGTCAAAGACTCCAAGCTGGCGCTGTCGTAGTCGACAATGAGGATTTTTTTTTCGGTCATGAAAGCCTCCCAATTGTATCCGAATGGTCCGGCGATTGTCAACGAAGCCGCGGCCAGCCTGCTTGTTGATGGCGCCACCCCTTTATGATATATTTGCCGGGATGGACAAGCCCGAGAAAGTCAGCTTATCTGTCATCATCCCCGTTTTCAACGAGGCCGCCAGCCTTCCGGAGCTGTCCGATGAGCTGCTGGGCGTCCTGGATAAGTTCGGCCGGAGCTTCGAGGTTATCTTTATCGATGACGGGAGCACTGACGAGTCCTGGGGCGTCCTCCAGTCCCTCCAGCAAAGGGAAGAAAGAGTCAAGATTATCCAGCTGAGAAAGAATTTCGGGCAGACAGCCGCCCTCGCTGCCGGTTTCGACTATGCCAGGGGGGACGTCATCATCAGCCTGGACGCCGATATGCAGAACGACCCCAAGGACATTCCCCTTCTCGTCGATAAAGTCGAAGAGGGATACGACATTGTCAGCGGCTGGCGGAAAAGCAGAAAAGACAGGTTTTTTTCTCGCCGACTTCCCTCGGTCATCGCCAACTGGCTGATTTCCCGCCTGACCGGGGTCCAGCTTCATGATTATGGCTGTACCCTGAAGGCTTTCCGTAATGACGTGATTAAAAACATTAAACTCTACGGCGAGCTCCATCGCTTCATCCCGGCGATCGCCAGCCACATGGGCGTTGCCATCGCTGAAGTGAAGGTGAACCACCGGCCTCGCCGGCACGGGAAGTCCAAATACAGCTTCTTCCGCTTCACCAGGGTCATCTTGGACATGCTGACGGTTAAGTTCCTTTTGAGCTATTCCACCCGGCCTCTCCAGATCTTCGGCCTCCTCGGGCTGGTGAGCGGTGTCCTCGGCTTTATTATTTCCCTCTGGCTTTCCTACCAGAGGCTGGTGTTGAAGATAAGCGTGGCCAACCGGCCCCTCCTTCTGTTAGGCGTTCTGCTGATGGTCATTGGATTCCAGTTCATCACGCTGGGCCTTCTTGCCGAGATGATGGTCCGGGCTTATCACGAATCCGCCGGAAAGACCATCTATTTTGTCCGCCAAGTCATCAGTTCAGAAACGAAGCCAGGCTCCTCCGCCGAAAATTGATGAACATCCTGATGCTCGCTCCCGAGCCGTTTTTCGAGCCTCGCGGTACTCCGATCAGCGTCTATTTTCGAATCACGGCTCTCGGAGAGCTGGGCCACTCGGTCACCCTCGTGACCTATCCGCTCGGCCAGGATGTTCATCTCAAGGGACTGAAGATCGTCCGGCCGCCGAACCTTTTCCTCACCCGAAGGATCAAGATCGGTCCTTCCTGGATGAAGATTCCGCTCGACTTTGTTCTTCTCATTTGGGCTGTTCGTGAGCTAATCAGGGACTCTCACGACCTCATTTTCTCCCACGAAGAAGCCGCCTTATTAGGGGTCATCCTGGCCAGAATCTGGCGAAAGCCGCATATTTACGACATGCACTCAAGCCTTCCCCAGCAGCTTGAAAACTTCGAGTTCACTCGGTCCTCTCTTGTTCTGTCCTTCTTCAGAAGGATCGAGCGCTTCATCCTGAAGAATTCGCAGGCGGTCGTCGTCATCTGCCAAGACCTCAAAGAAACCGTCAGGCGGCTGGGAGAAGGGAGCAAACTTTTCCTGCTGGAGAATTTTATCGACTTTCCCGCCGCGGACTATTCCCAAGAAAAATTGGCTGACAAGAAGCGCGCCTTCGCCCCCTGCGGGGAAAAAATCGTCCTCTACGCCGGAAATTTTGAGCCTTACCAGGGGATCCCTCTTCTGCTCCGGGCAGCGAGGCTTGTCGAGGCCAAGGCGAGGTTTCTGCTTGTCGGGGGGAGCGGAAAGCCCCTGGAGAAGATGAAAAAATTAGCCGAAAGCCTTGGCCTTTCTGAGAAAGTCATTTTTTTGGACAGAGTTCCCCCTTCGAAGGTGTCTTTTTACATCGACCTGGCCGATGTTCTCGTCTCTCCCCGTCTTTCCGGGACAAACACGCCCCTCAAGATCTATTCCTGGCTGAAGTCGGGCAAGCCGATCGTGGCTACTGACCTCTGGACACATACCCAAGTCCTGAGCCGGGAGCAGGCCGTCCTCGTCGCTCCCGACCCTCCGAGCCTGGCCGGGGGGATCGACTTCGCGTTGAAAAATCCCGAAGCCATGACCAGAGCTCGGGCAACGAAAGAATGGGCGGAAAGAGAATTCGCCCTGCCAAAGTACTTGCAAAAAATGACATTAATCCTGGAAAAGGCCCTCGCCCGATTCCAGGAGAGAGGTTGAGCCGGAATCCATGCGCGCCTTTGTCACCGGAGGTTCAGGATTTATCGGCAGCCACCTCATTGATGCCCTGATCAAGGATGGCTGGCAGGTCCGGGCCCTGTCTCACCACCGGCCTCTTCTTCAGGCGGGAAGGATCGAGACGCTCGGCGGCGATATCTGCGATCGGGCTGTCCTCCTCGAAGGGCTCAAGGGAATTGACGCCGTCTTTCACCTAGCCTCCGCCCTCGGCTCAACGGCCATCAGCAAAGGTGAATTCTTCAGGATAAACGCCCAGGGAACGGCAGCCCTTCTTGAAGCGGCGCGCACGCGACCTGTCTCGAGGATCATCCATGTGAGCTCAGCCGGCGTCCTGGGAAAGGTCAGGTGGGGGGACATCGCTGACGAATCGTATCCTCCCAAGCCTGTGAGCGTGTACGACCGGACAAAGCTTGAGGCGGAAAATATGGCGCTCCGGGCCGCGGGTCAAGGAATGGACATCGTCATCGTCCGGCCGGGCTGGGCCTACGGCCCAAGAGACAGGCGGACATTCAAGCTCATCAAGACCATCGACAAGAAAAAAATGATCCTCCTGCCGAAGGGAAAAGCCAGGCAGACGCCCATCTATGTCGATGACCTTGTCAGGGGCTTGCTGCTGGTTGCTCAATTCGGGAAAAGAGGGCAGGTCTATCATCTCGCCGGGGAGGAAATCCTGACGGCTGGAGAGATTGTTACCGCCATAGCAGCCGCTTGCACCAAAAAGCGGCCCGCCCCGTTTCTGCCCCTTTTTCCAGCTGCGGCGGCAGCTCTTCTCTTCGAGAAACTCTACTCTCCTCTGGCAAAAGAGCCGCCGCTCAACCGGTCCAAGCTGAGTTTCTTCAGCCACTCCAAGCCTCTTTCTGTTCAGAAGGCAAAAAGAGAATTGGGCTTCTCGACTGAGGTCGATTTTCATCAAGGAATCAGGCTGACCCTGGCCTGGTACAGAGACCAGCGCTGGCTTTGAGGCCAGGTGGGAGAATTCCTCTTAAAATCTATTAGAGTTACTATTCCTATAGATTAGATAAATTATATAGGAATAGTTTGCTATTTTTTATCATTCGACGGTCAGCCTTCCTTCTGCCTTTTGCCCCATTCTCTAAGGATTTATTTTTAGGAGCATTAATCCACCCAACCCCCCCTAGAGAATAAAGGACGGAGGCAGGTTTGTGTCTCCGCAAAAGTCTCCGGGGGTGAACCACGACAGGACCTTCTTCTATCATAAAAACTGAGATGCGGGCGGGAGCCCGGGAAAAAATTGACATTGGCGGGCGGAGCGGATAGGATATCCATTCATCATCAAAGTGTTTTACCGTTCGGTCGAGTAACAAACGCATGCGCCTTCGATCGAAGAAGCTGAAACTTCACACAAAGATTCTGATTGGTTTGCTCCTCGGAATCGGCGTCGGCCTCATCCTCGGCGAGAAGGCCACCGTGATCGAACCGGTCGGGAAAATTTTTCTTCGCCTCATCACTCTGATCGTCGTTCCCCTTGTTTTTGTTTCCTTGATGTTAGGGACGGCCAGCGTCGGGGATATCAAAAAGGTCGGCCGGATGGGCGCCAAGACTCTGGCTTATTTCATGGTGACAACGGTTATCGCGATTACCGTCGGGCTGGTTGTGGCCAATTTATCCAAACCCGGGCTTGGGCTGAACAAGGAGACTCAGGTGCAGCTCCAAAAGAGCTATGAATCTAAGGCTCAAGTCGGGATGGAGAGGCTCAAGGAGAAACCGTCCACCGTCCAGTTTCTTATCGATATCGTGCCGGCTAACCCGATCCAGGCTTTGGCCGAGGGGAACATGCTCCAGGTCATCTTCCTGGCGCTTCTTTTCGGCACGGTCTTGACGATGATCAAAAAGGAGAAGTCAGAGTCTATCCTCCGCTTTCTGGACGCCGTCAATGACGCCATTATTGAGGTCGTCCATATCGCCATGAAGCTAGCGCCGTACGGCGTCCTGGCCCTGATCGCCGGCGTCGTCGGCCAGTTCGGATTGCACATCCTCGTGACGCTCTTAAAATATTCCCTGGCCGTTATCGGCGCGCTCCTCATCTACACATTCACCTTCAACAGCCTGGCTGTGGGCTTCCTCGGCAAAATGAAACCGCGGCATTTCTACAGAGGGATCAAAAGCCCGATGATCTTCGCTTTCAGCACATCGAGCTCAAGCGCGACTCTCCCCGTGTCCATGGATGCGCTCGACCACATGGGAATCGAGAGGAAGTTTTCGAGCTTTGTCCTGCCCCTTGGCTCTACCATCAACATGGACGGCACAGCTCTCTACCAGGGAGTCTCAGCTGTCTTCATCGCGCAAATCTACGGCCTACCCCTCAGCCTCGGAGACCAGTTGACAATCGTGCTTATGGCTACCCTGGCCTCGGTCGGCGCCGCGGGCGTCCCGACGGCTGGAATCGTTATGCTCGTCATGGTCCTCAAACAAGTCGGCATTCCCCTCGAAGGATTGGCCCTGATCCTGGGTGTGGAGAGGATTCTGGATATGTGCCGGACGACAACAAACGTCGTCGGTAACCTGGCCGCTTCTGTCGTCATCAGGGAATGGGAGAAGAATAAGTAGGGATCAGACGTTTCAGGGCGCTTTTCTTTCCCGCCTGTCTTTGATCTTCCTGGCGGGACTGCCCACTGCCACTGAAAATTCGGGCAGGTCCTCTGTCACCACTGCGCCTGCGCCGACAACGCTCCCCTGGCCGATCGTAACGCCGTCGAGGACGATGACCCCGGCGCCAAGCCAGACGTCATCAGAGATAAAGATTCCGCCCTTAGAGACCGACGGCTGGAACATGATCGGCCTGGAGGTATCATCGAAACTGTGGTTTCCTCCGGCGACGAGATAACAGTGCCCGGCCAGGAAGCAGTACTTCCCCAGCCTGATTTCTGTCTCCGAGAGAAGAGAGCAGTTGGCCGAAATGTTGCAGTAGTCATCGATCCAGATGGACCCTTCCTTGCAGCTCAGGATCGTGTTCCGGCCGATGTAGACATTCTCGCCCAGCCGGAGACCTTGATTCTTCTCGCCCTTGGCGTCCAGGACGGCGTAATCATCGATGAAGCAGTTTCTCCCTAAGGAAATCTTGTGCGGATGCCGCGGAGTGATGTTCCGGCCGAAAACAACACCCCGGCCGACCTTTTGAAAGAGACATGGATAGAAGAGCTTGCGAAGAGCCAGGCCGAGCGCGCCGGGGATCCAGGAAAAAAGGAGCTGGATGAGTTCGAAGCGGATGAGCTTCAAGATGTTTCTTTCTCCGACAAAAAGGGCTGCGTACTTAGAAAAAAGAGATTTCTCCGGAGTTAGGAGCTCCTTCTGTGTGCTCCCCCGGAATTCCTTGTTCATCGACGCTTCTTGACTCCTGACACGGCTCCTTTATACCACAAAACAGGCCTGGAATCACCTGCCTTCAGGAATACTCCTTGTCATTGCTTCGCGCTTTGTGGCATAAATAAGAATCGCCCGACCTGACGGAGATGAGGCAAGGTGACACTCAGGCCTGATTGTATCCATTTTTTAGGCGATAAGCCCTGTTCCTTCCGGCGCCTCTGCGAAGGATGTCCCCATTTCACGGCCTTTCCAACCAAGATTCTCATCATCAAGTGCCGAGCCCAGGGCGATGTCCTGCGCACGACACCGCTTCTTCCCGCTCTGAAGAGGAAATACCCGCAGAGCTATATCATCTGGCTTACGGATGAAGAAAGCCTGCACCTTCTTTGCGGCAATCCCTATCTTAACCGAATTCGGGCCTATAACTTTGAAAACGCTCTCGCCCTGCTGACAGAAAAATTCGATGTCTTGATCTCCCTGGATAAGGAACCCGGCTCGAGCTCCTTGGCGACGAGGATAGAGGCAGGCCAGAAGTTTGGGTTCGGGATGAACGAGCACGGCAACCTCGTTCCGTTCAACAAGGCCTCGGATTATGCCTACCGGTTGGGTGTAGACGACCATCTGAAGTTTATCCAGAATAAGAAGTCTTATCAGGAAATCATCCATGAAATAGGCGAAGTCCCGTACGCCCGGGACGAGTACGTTTTTTCTCTCCCTGAAGGGGCGAAAGACAAAGCCAAGCGTTTTTTCAAGCGGCACCGGGTCGGAGGGCGGAAGATGGCCATTGGACTCAACACGGGAGCAGGGACCAGGTTCGAGACAAAGCAGTGGCCGGAAGAAAATTTTCTGAAGCTTATTGCTCTTTTGAACCGAAAGCTTGCAGCCCGGGTTTTTCTTTTGGGAGGACCGCGAGAAAAAGAGTTCAACCAGCGCCTGGAACGCCGGAGCCGGGCTAAAATCTATAACACGGGCAGCAACAATTCCCTTCTTGAATTTGCCGGGTTTATCTCGATGATGGATGTTGTCGTCTCCTCGGATACGCTGGCCATGCATCTGGCCATCGCCCTGAAAAAAAAGGTCGTCGCGCTTTTCGGCCCCACCTGTCCGCAGGAAATTGACCTCTATGGACGCGGCATAAAAATCTTTGCTGGCGCAGACTGTGCTCCCTGCTACAAGCAAACCTGCCCGGATGGAAAATGCATGAAAGCCATCACCCCGGAGCGGGTTCTCGAGGCAATCGAGGAAAGCATCTGATCTCTTATGGCCGAGACAAGAAAAAAGCTAGTCGTCCTTATACCCACCTATAACGAACGGGAAAACATAGAGGAGCTGGTCCGGGAAATCCTGGTCCTGCCGCTTGAATTGGAGCTTTTTGTTCTCGTCGTCGATGATAATTCGCCGGATGGAACCGGAGAGGTTATTCGCCGCCTCACCGAGGAAGACGCCCGGGTCAAGCTGCTTATTCGCACGAAGCGACGAGGACGGGGCGCAGCGGGTATCGATGGTTTCAGGGAAGCCCTCAACCTGGGCGCCGATTATATTATCGAAATGGACGGCGATTTTTCCCACCAGCCGCGCTTCATTCCTTTTCTTCTTGAAAACGCCGGACGATTCGACCTTGTCATCGGTTCCCGATTCGTCCCCGAGGGCCAAGACGCGGAGCGAAGCTTTGTCCGCCGATTCATCACCTTTCTCGTCCGGAATTTCATCCGCCGCTATTTCCGTCTTTCTGTCAGGGATGTCTCGTCAGGTCTCCGCTGCTTCAGGCGTCGCGTCTTGGAAGAGGTGGACCTGGATGACTTGATCTCGGTCGGACCGTCCCTGGTCTTGGAGATTTTGTATAAAGCATCCCTGGCGGGCTTTTCTATCGGTGAAGTGCCGATTGTGTTTGCGGATAGAAAAAAGGGGAAGACGAAACTGACCCCGCTGAAACTCCTGGAAACACTTATCATGGTCGTGAAATTCAAAAAAATGTACGGCCGCGCAGAACCGGGCTCGGGCCGATGAGAAAGACAAAAGCTCTCGGGCAGCATTTTCTCACAAGCCTAGCTGTCCTGAACAAGATCGTCACCATCATATCTCCACAAAAAGACGAACTCATCATCGAGATAGGCGCCGGAAAAGGTGCCCTGACCTTCGCCCTGGCGGACCGGTGCAGGAAAGTCATCGCCATCGAGAAGGACAAATCGCTCATCCCTTTTCTCAAGAGAAAAAAACGTGAAAATGTTGAAATTCTCGAAAAGGACGTGTTGAGCATCGATTTTTTTTCGCTTCTCGAGACAGAAAAGGCGGTTACCGGGAAAGTAAGGCTGGTCGGGAATCTGCCCTATTCGATATCTTCTCCGCTTCTCTTTAAAGCTCTCGAAGCCAAAGACCTTTTTTCCTCTTGTGTCTTCCTTCTCCAGAAAGAAGTGGCCGAGCGTCTGAGCGCCGGGCCGGGATCGAAAAAATATGCTCCCCTGTCCATCCTCTTCCAGATCCATTTTGACGTTTGCCTTCACTTTATCGTGGCTCCCGGTTCTTTTTCTCCTCCTCCCCGGGTGCGGTCGGCGCTCGTCTCGCTCGAGAAGAGAGAGGCGCCTCTTTTTCCGGTGAAAGATCAGGGCCGCTTTCAAGCCTTCCTCAGGACAGCTTTCGCTCATAGGCGTAAGACTCTTCTCAATAATCTCAAGAATCTCGGCTTGCCTTTTCCCCTGCTGGTAGAATCCTTTCGTCGTCTCGGGCTCGACCCTGGCGTCAGAGCAGAACAGGTACCGATCGAGAAGTTTGTCCGCCTTTTGGACGCCGTTGCCAGAATCGAAGGATAATGGTATAAAAATCCCTGCCCGGAGCAAAGAAAAGGCGATGATTTCCAAGAAAATTCATTATTACCGGCGCCTCTGGCAGGTTTATCGGGCTTACAAGCAGAAGAAAACGGATCTTCCTTACCTTCCGGTCCGTCTCTGGGTTGAAGCAACGTCTATCTGCAACCTCCGCTGCATCATGTGCCCCAACAAGGACCTCAAAAAAGAGGACAAAGGGTTCATGGACTTCGGCCTCTTCCGGAAGATTATCGATGAGGCGAGGAGATTCGTCTTTGACGTCAACCTCATCCACCGGGGCGAGGGGCTTCTGCATCCCGAGTTCCCGCGGCTGGTTGAATACGCCAGGGCCGCGGGAATAACCACTAAATTCCACACCAACGCCACCCTTCTCGACCACCAAAAATCCCACGACCTGATCTCGGTTGGTCTGGACCAGATCTCATTCTCCTTTGACGGCTATGACAAGGCGACTTACGAAGGCATCCGGGTGAACGCTGATTTCGACAAAACTCTCGCCAACATCGTTGCGTTCCTGCGAATCAAAAAACAGCGAAAATCCAAGAAGCCTCACGCGATCCTGGAGCTGATCAACTTTCCCGACATTTATAAGGACTCTGACAGGCGGCAGAGAAAAGAGTTCCTGAAGCATTTTCGTGGACTTCCCCTTGACCGGATTGAAGTTAAGGAAATGCACAACTGGGCCGGCGAAATAAGCGGGCCACAGAAGGGCAAAAAGTATTCCCCCTGCACGTTTTTATGGCAGGCTCTGATCATCTTCTGGGATGGCGCTGTCCTGCCCTGCACGCAGGACTTCTTCGGTTATTATATCCTCGGAAACGTTAAGGATGCCTCTTTGGCTGACATCTGGAACAACGACAAGATGATCAGGTTGAGGAAGAAGATTCTGGCCGGGGAGATCGAAGATCTCGAGACCTGCTCAGGCTGCGACCGCCTCTGGAGAGACCAATTCTTAGGCGTCCCCAGAGAATATCTCTGGAAATTCCTGCTCAAGAGAATGCCCTGAGTCTTATCATCCGACGGTGAATATTTTTTATGATTCTCTCCTTGTCTGAGCCCGGTGGTCCGGATGATTTCTGGCGCTTTTTGGCTTGTCTGCAACGTTCCGGTTCCTCTCCACTAATTTCACCTCAATTTGACAAGAGGCGGCTCCTTGATTTAGCATTTTTAAGGATGGGACGAGGCAAAATCGGTGCTCGAGAGATCGTTCGGCCGACACAACAGAAAAATCAATCTCTTATCCCTCAATCTTTCCATGAAACGAGCCTTGTCTGCCGTGGTGATTGACTGGTCTTCTCCTCCTATTCCCCCCGGGCGCGCAGCAAGACATTCTGTATTCCTGGCAGGGGTACGTCGAAGTGTCCCAGAAAATGCTTCCCGGCGCCGGGAGTTCGACGACCGGGGAAGTCACGACGCGGTGGAAGCTCGGGATCAACTGGAAAGAGACAAAGAGGAACGACATCAGGGACCGGAATGGCAACTTGGTGGGGCAATTGGTCAAACTCGAGGACAGCGGGTCCACTTGGGAAGGAAGCCTGACCGGCGGCTACGCGCAGAAAGGACGGGACATCATCTACGCCGGCCAAGGAAGCGGCGCAGATAACACTATCGGTTTCGGGTGGATCTACTACAGCCTTTCTGATCGAGATCCGCTCAAAGACATCCTCCCTAACGGGTCGTACTGCTTTGGCGCGGGCTCCGGGACGGTTGCGACTTTTCAGGGGAAGATCACGTATTACGATTACTCAAACGTATCTGCCCGGACATGGACCTCGGCCTGGCCCGCGCTTCTCGGCTATTATGTGGGTGGGGACAATTTGGGAATGCCATTCGGGCATGTCAAGGGACCCGATCTGCCCGGCCCATCGAGCGCGGAGGCCATCCGGGATGCCATCTCAAGATGGGACCAGTTCAAGGCCGCCGCCCAGGCGTCCAATAGCTGGGACACTAAGGCGCGTGTGCTTGAAGACGGGCGATGAAGGGCCGCTATCAGCGGACCGCCCTGAACGGCAGTTTGATCAACGAGGTCAGCTGGGATGTGGCCAAGGCGCTGGATATTTCGTGCGAGATCGACAAGCCGGACGAGAAGTGGCGCCCGTTCGGAGGAGATGACAGCAAACGGGTCACGATCACTGCCCGAATCAGGGAGTATGAGCAGCTAAAGGGCAAGTGGCGGTTCACGCTTTTTGAGGTCAGCCGAGAAAAGGGCATCGCCATGAACATGGGCGATGGCAATGACTACGATCTTGCATTCACAGAGGGGCAGGCGGGCTTCAAACGTCCCGACACAAGGAATCCGCTTGTCCTCGAATCAACGGAGTCGAAAGATAAGGCGTCGGTCGAAGTCAAGCCGCTGGACTATGGCGCCTGGGGCAAGCTGAAGGCTGAGGTCAACGTGGAAGGCCGCTGGTACGTGGCCCGAGCGGCGGACGGGAATGAGCATGTTACGATTCCGCGGGATGACGATGGCAATCGCATCGCTGACCGGTGGGAGTGGGAATGGAGTTTGCAGGGGGAACGTGAGGACGCCGACGAGGACGACCTGCCAGCCGGGGTAGGCGAAGACTCGGCCCGGGGAGACGGCTTTTCCAACTACGAGGAATACCGCGGCTTCTTCGTCAAGGGCAAGTGGACCGAGACAGGTCCTTGTCTTAAGGATCTGTTTGTCCTCGACGAGGCATACCACGGCGTCGGCCACTTCGACAAGCTTGAGCTCGCGGTCCACCTCATCCGTCGAGGCGAAATCGATCTCAGGACAAAGAATGTCAATTTCAACCGAGGGTGGGCATCCC
>CAZKBY010000070.1:0-11669 GCA_964550915.1 uncultured Eubacteriales bacterium
TGGTGCGGAATTTCTATTACCCGCTCTTTGCCTCACTTATCCTCGAATTCATCTTTTTCCCCCGGCCAAGAGCGTGGCAAGACGTTCTTGAAAACCAGCTTCCGGGAGAACCCACCTGAGGAGGGACGATGAAAAAATCACCCAAAAGGGTTTGTGCCGCCGTAGGTTTGAGCTTGCTCATTATCCTTTCTTCCCGTACTTCCTTGGAAGCAACCCAGGCCGCTTCAGCTTCCCGACAGAATAGCTTCCTTCGTTACGAAATCTGGGTTGAACTCGACGATCGGGCTAAGATGCTCACCGGCAAGGAGAGTATTTTCTGGGTCAATAACACCCAGGACGAGGTTGCGGATATGCTGCTCCACCTTTATTGGAACGCCTTCAAGAATGAGAAAAGCACCCTGCTCGAGGAGTCGCGAGAAGAAGACCTGTTGGGAATCCAAGTGGAAGATAAACACTGGGGCTGGATCAGCCTGAAAAAGGCCGAGCTTGCCGACGGCACAGACCTCCTGCCGACGATCGAATTCATAAACCAGGATGAGCCGGTTCATGCTGGTGATCAGACTGTGGCCCGGCTTGTTTTTCCCCGGCCTCTTCTGCGCGGAGAAAAGGTCCATCTGAAGCTTGAATTCGAAGCCAGGATCCCCCGCGGACTGCTGCGCAGCGGTTTCTATAAGGATTCTTATTTTATCGCCCAGTGGTTCCCCAAGCCGGGGGTCTACGAAGAAGGAAAAGGGTGGAACTGTCACGAGTACCATTTGAACAGCGAATTCTTCGCCGACTTTGCCGATTTCGTCGTCCACATCACTGTCCCGGCCAGGTTTGTCGTCGGCGCCTCGGGAAAACAGGTCAGCGCTGTCTCGGACGAAGAAGGCGAGAAGGTGACATACACGTTTAGCCAGTCGGATATCCACGATTTCGCCTGGACGGCGGCGCCCGACTTTATAAAGTCCGAGAGAGATTTCATATCTGATAGGGAGATTTCAGAAGAGGAATACAGCGAAGTGGCGAGAAGCCTTAACCTCACCCCGGACGAGGTGAGACTGCCGAATGTTCGGATGATCCTTCTCCTCAAACCGGAGCATAAATCCCAGGCCGAACGGCACTTCAATGCTTTGCGGGCTGCCATCAAATATTACGGCCTCTGGTACGGTCCCTATCCCTACGAGACTGTGACCATGGTCGATCCGCCATTCCGAACGGGGAGCGGCGGGATGGAGTATCCAACCCTGTTCACGGCTGGGACCGGCGTCCTCAGGGATAAAAAGGTTCTTTCCCCTGAAGGCGTCATCATCCATGAATTCGGGCACGGCTACTGGTACGGCTTGGCCGCCAACAACGAGTTCGAAGAAGCCTGGTTGGATGAAGGAATCAACACGTACTCCACGGGGAAAGTCTTGGCCAAAGCTTACGGCCCCGGCATGTTTTCAGCCTCGCTGTTTGGCTTGCCCCTGTCCTGGTTTTTTAATTTCCCCCTTTATTACGATCATGACTTCGACCGAATCGGGGCAATCATGACGGCCGAGATCGACCCGATCACGACTTTCTCCTGGCGTTTCTTCAGCCGTGTAAGCTACGGCCTGAATGTCTATTTCCGGGCTTCAACCTGCCTCCACACTCTGGAACGGCTCCTGGGCGAAAGCCAGATGCTTCGAGTTCTCCGAACCTTTCAGGCGCGCTTCCGCTTCAAGCATCCCAACACCCGGGATTTCATCGACGTGGTCAACGAAATCTCCGGCCGGGACATGAACTGGTTTTTTGAAGAGTTGTTCTTCAGCACTCTCAATTTTGATTATGGAATCTCCTCGCTCGAATCTTATGAAAAGAAAGATCTTTTTCGGGGAGTATTTGAGGCCGACGGGATAAGGAAAGAAATCACCAAAAAGGACCTGAAGAAGATGAAGAAAAAGCCGGAGAAGCCAGAAACTCGAAAAGTTTACACAACAGAAGTCAAAGTCAGGCGCTTCGGAGAGGCACGGGTGAGGGGAGAGGCATCCGTCAAGCTCCGTGTGCTCTTTGAGGACGGCTCCGAGGAAGTCAGGTTTTGGGACGGCCAGAAGCGCTGGGAAAAATTTGTTTTTGAAGGACCGTCTAAGGCGATGTCCGCGGAAATCGACCCCGACTTCGTCTGGCTCATCGACTCCAATATTGCCAATAATAGCAAGAAGACCAAGCCCTGTCGGAAAGGGATTCTCAGAGTAGCGGCCAAAATGATGTTCTGGCTGCAGGGTGGCTTCAGCTCCCTCTGGGGTTTAAGCTAAGGAGGTGACAATGGAAACCTTCAAGATATTCGGCAGGGGATTCCTCACGGCCGGCAGAAAGGCGCGGCTGGCCGTCTATCTCTGGCTGGCCAATTTTCTCTTCTCGCTCGTCCTCGTCGTGCCGTTTTACTCTCTCCTCCAGAGGGATCTGGCGCGCTCGCTGGCCGGGGAGAAGCTTTTCCAGGGGCAGGATCTCCTCTGGTTGGGAGATCTGGTCTACAAATACCAAAATGTCTTTCCCCTTATTCCTGGTTGGTTGGCCGTTCCCGCCATATTTTATCTCATCCTTCAGATTTTTCTTAACGGCGGCGTCCTCGGCAGAGTTTCCGTCGGGGAGAGAGTCAACTTGCCTGCTTTTCTCAGCGACAGCGCCAGGTGTTTCCGGCGCTTCTTCAGGGTCTTTCTGATTTCTATCGTCGGCTACGGTCTGGTCTTCGGCTTGCTCGGCCGCGGGTTGTCGGCCCTTTTTAAAGTCTGGATCGAAAGCGCCTCGACGGAGTGGACAACCATGGCCGCCTCTTTTCTCCGGCTGATCCTCTTCTTGCTTCTTTTCTCTATCGTCAAAATGCTCTTTGATTATATCAAAGTCAGCCTCGTTGTTGAGGAGAGCAAGAAGACGCTCAGGGCCACGTTGGCCAATATCAAATTCCTGGGCCGGAGGTTTTTCAAGGCCTGGGGACTCTTTCTCCTCGTCGGGCTGGTCTTTGTCGGGTTGAGTATCGGATATTACCTGGGAGCAAAGCTCATCCCCCCTGACGGCACCATTCCGTTCGTGATCCTCTTCATCTGGCAACAAGTTTACATCCTGGCCTTATCCTGGACGGCTGTCCTTTTTTTCTCGACTGAATATGAGTTTTTTAAAGCCCATAAGTATTCATCCTCCTGACAGAAGCAACCTTTTCCGCCCGGATCTCGTCTTACAGAATGAAAGCCCAGTTCAGGGAGGTCTAAATGCATCAAAAAAAGCAACTCTCGTTAGTCCTAACAGCATTCGTTGCCCTTTATCTGGCAGTGCCTACTGTGCAGGCAGAACACCAGGAAGAATTCACCAAGGTCCTGCCCCTCAGCTTCAAGGGAACGTTCAGCCTCAGCAATGTCAACGGCTCAATCGTTATCTCAACCTGGAAAGACGAGAAAGTCGAAATCCGTGCTCTGAAAAAGACAAAACGCAGCGCGGAGAACCTGGAAAAAGTCAAGATTGAAATCGAGGCCACAGGGGATGTCGTATCGGTTGAGACGATCTACCCAAAGCGAAGCAACACGGGAGTGAGCGTCGACTATGAAATTAGAGTCCCCGAGGCCGTTAACTTGGATAAGGTCAGCACAGTCAATGGCAAGGTGCGCCTCACGGGGCCGTTCGGAAGAGTCCTGGCCTCCACGGTAAACGGCGGGGTGTCGGCCGACAATGCCTCCGGCGATCTTTCTTTTTCGACGACGAACGGGAGCGTTGAAGCAGCGAACATCAGAGGAAGAATCGACGCCCATACGGTAAACGGGAGCATTTCCCTGGAAGTCGGGACTGTCGAGGAAGGAATCAAGGCCAAAACCGTCAACGGCGGCATAACCGTGCGTCTGGTTTCTACTGAATCCCTGAACGCCGACTTTTTGGCCAAGACGGTCAACGGCGGCATTTCCGTGGATTTCCCCATCTCTTTTCAGAATCTCAGCAAGACGCGGCATATGCTCGAAGGCCAGATAGGCAAGGGCGGCCCGGAGATTTATATCCAGACAGTCAACGGTTCCATCCACCTCACTCGTTAAAATTGACGGGCGGCTCTAAAAATTGGTAAACTGGATGTCTTCGTTTTTCGCGGAAAGACAGCCTTTTGAAAATCCGGTTTCTGGGTGCCAACGAGCAAGTCACGGGGTCCTGCTATTATCTTGAAACAGCGGACCTGCGGCTTCTCATCGACTGCGGCCTCTATCAGGAAAGGGCTTATCTCGAGCGGAACTGGGCGCCCTTCCCGGTTCCTCCCGGGACCATCGATTGCCTCCTTCTCACTCATGTCCATTTAGACCATTCCGGGCTCATCCCGAAATTCGTCAGGGAAGGTTTCGCCGGAAAAATCATAACCACTCCGGCCACAGCCGAGCTTCTTCCGGTTGTCCTCTGCGACGCGGCAAAAATCCAGGAAGAAGACGCCGCCTATAAGAAAAAAAGGCACAGGAAGGAAGGCCGCCGCGGACCCCATCCCGAGATTCCGCTTTATGCAGAGGCAGATGTTGAGGAAGCCTTGAAGTTAGTCACTCGAGCGCCGTATGAGAAGGCAATCCTTCTCGGCCAGACCGTTCTGGCTCGTTTTCGTGATGCCGGCCATATTCTCGGGTCGAGCATGATCGAGCTGACAATCAAGGAGGAAAACCGTCATCTTAAGGTCGTTTTCACGGGAGACATCGGCCAATGGAACAAGCCTCTGGTCCGCAATCCTTCTGTTTTTGAGCTGGCGGATGCCGTGATCATGGAGTCAACCTACGGCGACCGGGATCATGAAGACCCAGCCGATGAAGAGACCATGCTGGCTGAGATTATCAACGAGACTGCTAAAGCCGGCGGCAACGTTATCATCCCGGTTTTCGCCGTCGAAAGGGCGCAGGAGCTCCTTTTCCATTTGAGCCGGCTCATCCGGGAGAAGCAAATTCCCCGCCTGCCCGTATTCCTCGACAGTCCGATGGCGACAGACGTGACCGAAGTTTTCCTCCACCATCCCGAGTGTCTGGATGAAGAAACAATGGGTTTGTTCCTTTCCGGAGCTTCGCCGTTCAGGTTCCAAGGCCTCAGATTTACCCGAACTCAGGAAGAATCCAAGGCCATAAATTCCTACCGCGGTTCCTGTCTGATCATGGCCGGCTCGGGTATGTGCACGGGCGGCCGGATCAAGCATCATCTCGTCCAGAATATTTCGCGGCCCGAATGCACGATCCTGTTTGTCGGCTACCAGGCTGAGGGAACGCTCGGAAGACAGATCTTAAATGGTCAGCCGGAAGTCCGCATCTTCGGCCAGCAGCATCATGTGAAGGCCCGGGTCAGGCAAATCCAGGCTTTCTCTGGCCATGCCGGCCGAAGCGACCTTCTTAAGTGGCTGAGTCATTTCACCATCCCGTACCCTCACATCTTTCTGACCCACGGAGAAAAGGATGTCTCTTTAAGCCTTAAGAATCGGATCATGAGACAGAAGGGCTGGGATGTTTCTGTGCCCGCTTATCGGGAAACCCGCGATTGGTCATAGCCAACTAACTGCTAAAATTTCTTGAATTGGCATATCTTGCTTAACTTCTTTTCTTGTTGTTCGTAGTATAATTCTGTGTTCTGGGACAACTTTAGAGAAGGAGGCGCATTGATGTTCAAACGGTTTCATAATTTTTTCTCTGCCGCTGTCGTGCTTTTAATGATTTCTTTCTTTGTCTTTTTTTCTCGTGTTTTTGCCGGTCAGACCCTGGACAAAGAGTACACGGCAAAAATCCTTGAGGCAACGACCGAAAAATTCTTTCTGAATGAGCTTGTCGATCATCTGCCGGCGTCTGATACGGTGCCGACGCCTCTTCGTGTTCTCGGTCACATCGTCGGCGCGCCGGACATCCTCGACCATACAGACGTCATCTATAAATACATGCGCGCCCTGGACGCGGCAAGTCCCCGTGTCGAAGTCTTTTCTATCGGATCGAGCGACGAGGGCCGTGAGATGATCGCGGTCGCCGTCTCTTCGGAAGAAAACATGGCTTCTCTCAAAAAGCATCAAGAAATCATGGTCAGACTCTCCGATCCTAGGCTTCTCAAGGATGGGGAAGCGGAAAAACTCATCGCGGAATGTGCTCCGATCTACTGGATTACCGGCGGTCTTCATTCCATGGAGACGGGCTCGCCGGAGATGATGATGGAGCTTGCCTACCGGCTCGCCGTCGAAGAGACGACATTCATCCAGGCCATCAGAAAAAACTTGATCGTCCTGATGACCCCTGTCCTTGAAGTTGATGGGTGGGACCGGAGCGTGGATGTCTATCTCTACAAGAAAGAGAACAAGGACAAGAAGACACTTCCCCCTGTTTACTGGGGAAAGTATGTTTTCCACGACAACAACCGCGATGCCATCGGACTGGGGCTGAAACTGACAGAAAACATCCTGAAAACGTATTTCGACTGGCACCCGATCATCATGCATGACCTCCATGAATCGGTTCCCTATCTTTACACGTCAACGGGAACAGGCCCCTATAATGCCTGGCTCGACCCCATCACGATCAATGAGTGGGAAGAGTTAGCCTTTCATGAAATCGGCGAACTGACGAAACGGGGAATGCCGGGCGTCTGGACCCATGGCTTTTTCGACGGCTGGGCAGCCAACTATGCTTTTTATGTGGCCCTCTTCCATAATTCGACCGGAAGGTTCTATGAGACATTCGGGGGGACCGGTGCCGACACGATGGTCAGGACAGTCTCAGCCGAGGCCAAAAGAGCCTGGTTCCGTCCCGACCCGCCGCTTGAGGCTGTAAAATGGTCTTTCCGGAACAACATCAACTATCAGCAAAGCGCCCTGCTCATTGCTTTCAAACACGTGGCGGATAATAAGGCGAGATTTCTTCACAATTTTTACCTGAAGGGAAAGCGCTCCGTGGCCAAAGCGAGGACGGAAGGGCCGGCCGCCTATGTCATCCCTGCTGACAACAAGAGGACTCTGGCCGTGGCGCGGCTGGTGAACCTGCTGCGCAAGAACGGCGTCGAAGTTCATAGGGCATCGGCTGAATTGGCTATCGGGAAAGACAAATACCCGGCCGGAAGCTTCATCATCCGAATGGACCAGCCCTACAGCCGTTGCGCTGATATGCTCCTCGATATCCAGTACTATAATCCCAAAGACCCGAGGCCTTACGATGATACGGGATGGACGTTGGGCCCGCTCTATAATGTCAAGACCGTCAGGCTCACGGACACAAAAATCCTCGGTGCGCCGATGAATCTCCTGGCAAAAGACGTCGCTCTGGAGGGGAAAATCATTGACCGAGAAAAGGCGGTCCTTTTTGCCGTTCCCCATACGGCTGAGGCCGAGCTTATGACCTTCCGTTTCCGCCTCAAAGACTTCCGGATGCTTGCGGCTGAGGACAGCTTCAGCCAAGGGGAAATCAAATTCAACGCCGGGACCTTTCTGATCCCCAAAGAGGGGAATGGAGCGAGCTTGGAAGAGACGCTGGAGAAGGCTTGCCGCGACCTTGGCCTTGTGGCTTATGGATTGCCCTCTTTGCCCAAGATCAAGACCCACAACTTGGCCGCTCCCCGAATTGCCATCCTCCATTCCTGGATGAACACCCAGGATGAGGGCTGGTTCCGGCTGGCCTTTGACAAGCTCGATATCCCCTATGCCTATATCAGCCTCCAGGATGTCAGGGATGAGGAGAAACTGCGAGCTAAATACGACGTGATTATTTTCCCGCCGACTGGATTTTTCGGAAAGTCCCAGAGAATCGTCAACGGGATCGGCGGCGATTCGCCCGTCCCCTGGAAAAAGACGGAAAAATATCCCCATTTAGGTGGACCCGATTCCCGTGATGATATCCGGGGCGGGCTTGAGCTCAAGGGAGTCCTCCACCTCAATGAGTTTGTCGAGCAAGGCGGGCTGTTTGTCCCGATCACCTCAAATGCCGATCTTCCTATAAGCTTCGGGCTCGTGGAAAGCGTGGCCGTGACGAAACCTCAGAAATTAAAGGTCGTCGGCTCGGTGCTGAGCGCCAATGTCACTGATATCGCAAGCCCAATTGGCTATGGGTACGACCGCAACCTCGGCGTTTATTTCAGCGGAAGCCCGGTTCTTGAAACCGGCATAAAAGCTGTCACGGGGGGGATGGAAATAGAAGAGCTTTTTGGCGGAGCTGCCACGAAGGAGCGCGCTTCTGGCCGGGGCAGCCTCAAGGACCCGGATGTCATCCAGGGCCGGCCTCAGAAAGTGGAAAAAATCGTCGGCGCGGGGACAGGCATTCCTCCCGAATATAAGGACATGTTCGACCTTTACATGCCCTCCGACCTGAAGACGGTCAGAGTTGTCATGCGCTTTGATACAGCTGACAAGCTTTTGGTCTCGGGCCTTTTGGAGGGAGGGGAGGAACTGGCCAACAAGCCGGCGGTTGTGGACGTGCCCTTAGGGAAGGGCCATATTGTTTTTTTCGCCATCCACCCGATGTGGCGCTATCAGACCTTTGGAAGCTTCTTCCTCCTTTTCAACGCTGCTCTAAACTACGAGAACCTTGATGCGGGGAGGCCGAAGCCAG
Organism: uncultured Eubacteriales bacterium; assembly: GCA_964550915.1. Classification (GTDB taxonomy): domain Bacteria; phylum Acidobacteriota; class Aminicenantia; order Aminicenantales; family UBA8522; genus JARYMI01. Next base: position 8,514 of record CAZKBY010000070.1, read on the forward strand.
CCGCTGCTGTCGAAAAATAAACAGGGTAGTCGCTTGAAAGGGAAGCAGAGGCGGTATTCCATCTCCAGGGCTAATCTGATATGAATATACTTGAATTTTGAGGCCCGAAGGAGGCAAGATGTCCAGAGTATCTCCCAGACGATACGGAATATTGATTTTGCTTTTCGTGTCATCGATGATTTTCCGTTCCCTTATCCAAGCTCAGAGCGCAGACAGAATCGGAAAGCTCTTCGAAAAGTTCTCCTGGAGGGCTTTGGGCCCTGCTGTGATGGGCGGCCGGACGGTTGATGTCGACGCCGTCGCGGGGAAACCATGGATCATATACGCCGCCATCGGTCCGAGCGGCGTCTGGAAATCGGAGAACAGCGGCGTCACCTGGAATCCTGTGTTCCATAAAGAAGCAACTGTCTCTGTCGGCGACGTCACCATCGCGCCGTCTCACCCGGACATCGTCTGGGTGGGGACAGGGGAGGCCACCTGCCGGAACAGCGTGACGATCGGCGATGGTGTGTACAAGTCCACCAACGGTGGGAAGACCTGGCAGAATATGGGACTCAAAGAGACTCGGCATATCAGCCGAATCATCATCAACCCTGGCGACCCGAATATCGTTTATGTCGCGGCCATGGGCCATCTGTGGGGGCCGAACGAGGAGAGGGGAATCTATAAAACCATTGATGGCGGGAAAACGTGGAAGAAGGTCCTTTATGTCAATCCCGATACGGGGTTCGCCGACCTGGCCATGGACCCGGCTGACAGTCTCATCCTCTATGCGGCCGCCTACGAACACCGCCGGCTTCCTCATTATTTTTCGAGCGGCGGGCCGGGAAGCGGGATTTACAAAACGACGGACGGCGGAGAGACCTGGAAGCGTCTCTCCAAAGACCTGCCCGAGGGTATCATGGGCCGTATCGGGCTTGAGACGGCCAGGAGCACTCCCGGCGTCGTGTACGCTCTTATCGAGCACAAGGACGGCGGAATCTGGCGCTCCGAAGACCGCGCAGAGACCTGGAAGCGGATGTGTGATGTCCAGACCTTCAGGCGGGTCAACACGCGGCCGTTCTATTACAGCCAGATCAGAGTGGACCCGACCAACGACAAGGTCGTCTATGTCCTCTCGACTGGCCTCCATGTCTCGACGGACGGCGGCCAGAAATTCCGGGCCATCAGTGCCGGCATCCATCCAGACCACCATGCCCTCTGGATCGACCCCTCCAATCCTCTCCACCTCATCGAGGGCAATGACGGCGGGATCGACATTTCCTATGACGGAGGGAAAAACTGGCTTCCGGTCCAGAGCATAGACCTGGCCGAGGTTTACCAGGTCGGATATGACATGCGGCGGCCTTATTACGTCTACTGCGGCCTTCAGGACAACGGGAGCTGGGCCGGCCCGAGCGCCACGATGGACAGCGGCGGAATCGCCAATGACGACTGGACAAGCATCGGAGGCGGAGACGGGTTTTTTGCCCAGCCCGACCCGAACGACCCGAACACGGTGTACAGCAACTGGCAGGTCAACAACCTCTACCGCTACGACTGGCGGATTGGAAAAAGTAAAACGATAAAGCCGATCGGAACACTAAATAATCCTCCTTTCCGGTTCAACTGGAACTCGCCCGTCCATATTTCGCCTCATGATTCCTCGACCGTTTACTCGGGCGGAAACTACCTTTTCAGCTCAAAGGACAGGGGAAACTCCTGGGAGATCATCAGCCCTGACCTGACGACAAACGACCCGGCCAAACTGAAGGATTCCGGAGGCAGCATCACCCTCGACAACAGCGGAGCAGAAAGCCACTGCACGATCACGACCATCTCTGAGTCACCGGTGGAGAGAGGCGTCATCTGGTGCGGAACCGATGACGGCAACCTCCAGCTCACCCGGGATAACGGCAAAACCTGGGAAAACGTCGTCCGGCGTATCCAGGGACTTCCGGCCGGAACCTGGTGTTCGAGGGTGGAGGCTTCGCACTTCAAAGCAGGCACGGCCTATGCCGCCTTCGACGGCCACCGCCATGACGATTATAGCACTTACGTTTTTAAGACGACCGATTACGGAAAAACCTGGAAATCTATTAAGAGTAACCTGCCATTCGGCTGGGTCCATGTCATCCGCGAGGATCCGAGGAACAAAAACCTCCTCTTTGTCGGCACCGAGTTCGGCGTTTTCGCCTCGCTCGACGGAGGAGCCTGCTGGTTTTCCCTGATAAACAACCTGCCAACTGTAGCCGTCCACGACATCGCTATCCACCCCCGCGATAATGACTTGATCATCGGCACCCACGGCCGGGGAATCTGGATTCTCGATGACATTTCCTTCCTCCAGGAGATGTCTCCAGAACTTCTTTCCCGGCCGGTTCACCTGTTCAGCATCCAGCCGGCTTTCGCTTATCTTCTGTCCTCGCGCCGTGAATCCTTCACCAAACCCGTTTTTGCCGCCAAAAACCCAAGCTACGGTCTGGCCATCACGGCTTATCTTCTGTCCAGGCCCAAGGAAAAACCCAAGGTAACCATTTTCAACAAAGACGGCGAGACGGTTTTTGCGCTTAACCTGGCTGTCCAGGAAGGCCTGCAGAGAGAGTACTGGAGTCTTCAGACAGCACCCAAGTCAAAAGACGGGATCAGAGTCACGCCTCCTGCCATGGGGTTTGCCTCGTTGCCGCTGGTGGCCCCGGGCGAATTCTCGGTCGAAATCGACGTGGACGGTCAAAAGTTCAAAACAACGGCCGTCGTCCTGGCCGACCCGAGGTTCGAGCCATCCCCGCAGGCGATAGAAGCCCAGCACGAAGCTCTGGCTGAGCTACTAACGCTATCGAAAAAAATGGGATTAGCGGTAACCGCGGCCACGAACATCCGAAGGCAGGTCGATAGCCTGGAGGGCGAGCTCAAAAAGGAAGAAAAAAGCCCTGAACCCCTTGACAAGGCCATAAAAGCCTTTGAGGAAAAATTCACCCCTCTTGAAAAAGAGATAGTTCCGGGAGATATCACGACCCAGAGGACACGCGAAGAAGCCCTGCGGGGAGGGTCTTTGAACCAAATGCTCCTGACCCTGGGGACTTCCATTGCCGGCTATCCTTCTGCCCCAACCAAGACAGAGCGTGCTCAGCTCGAGGATATCTCTAAGAAAATCGAAGACCTTGTGGACAGGCTCAA
>CAZKBY010000071.1:0-7732 GCA_964550915.1 uncultured Eubacteriales bacterium
GACCACGCCTCTGGCGACTCTGAAGAAGGCCTTTTCTCTGGGGAAAGAAGCAGGCCTCCTGTACGTGTATATCGGAAATGTCTGGGGAGAATCAGAGGATACCCGCTGCCCGAAATGCCAGAAGCTCCTCCTGCGCAGGAGTGGTTTTTATGTCGAAGAAAACACCATCAAGGATGGGAAATGCCCTGACTGCGGAACCTCCATTGCTGGAGTGTTCTAGTCATACAGTCGGGCTTTCCCGGTTGGCCCCGAAAAATGAAGCTCAATTAGATAAAGCATGAACGCGCCAGGCAGCTTAAAAAAGAAAAAACTTGATAATCCGGGTAATCAGAGGGAAAGGCTTGGCCTGCTCACCGACCTCTACGAGTTGACTATGGCGGCCTGCTACGTCGAGAACCGGATGTTCGAGCAGGCGGTCTTCAGCCTTTTCGTCCGCGACTATCCACCCAAACGGCGCTATTTTGTTGCGGCCGGACTGGAGGATGTCCTTCGCTATCTCCGGGACCTAAAATTTGGCGACGAGGACCTGGGTTATCTGGGGAAGCTGGGTTTGTTCAAGGATGAATTCCTGTCCTTCCTCGAAAAATTTCGTTTTACCGGAGACGTCTGGGCCATCCCCGAAGGCAGGATTTTTTTCGCCAACGAGCCGATTCTGGAAGTCGAGGCACCGCTCGTCGAAGCCCAGATCGTGGAGACGTTCATCATCAACGCCATTAACCTTCAGACGATGATTGCGACCAAAGCTTCCCGCTGTTTTCGTGCTTCCCGGGGAAGAAAGCTGGTGGATTTCTCGTTGCGCCGGACTCAGGGGATGGATGCCGGGATTAAGGTGGCGCGAGCGAGTTTTATCGGCGGGTTTGTGGGCACGAGCAACGTCCTGGCCGGAAAGCTCTACGGTCTGCCTGTTTTCGGGACCATGGCCCACTCCTTCATCACCAGCTTTAACCGGGAGACCGATGCTTTTCGTGCTTTCGCCCGGACCTTTCCCGAGCAGGCTGTGTTTCTCATAGACACTTATGAAACCCTGGCCGGCGCGCGCAAAGCAGCCGAGGTGGGAAAGGAAATGGCAGCACGAGGGAAAAAACTGCTGGGTGTCAGGCTTGACAGCGGGGACATCGCCGGGCTGAGCAAGAAGGTCAGGCGGGTTCTGCGACAAGCCGGGCTTGGGCAGGCTTCGATTTTCGTTAGCGGCGCCTTTGATGAGTACAAAATCCGCCAGGTTCTTAGCCGCGGCGGCGATATCGATGATTTCGGCGTAGGAACTAAGATGGGAGTCTCCGCGGACGCCCCCTATCTCGACATGGCCTACAAGATGGTCGAGTACGGCGGCCGTCCGGTGCTGAAATTGAGCCCCGGCAAGGAAACCCTGGTAGGCGGGAAACAGGTTTTCCGTTTTTTCTCACCCTCAGGCAAAATGCGGCGGGATGTCATCGGGTTGAGAGAAGATGCACTGCCGGGGGGTGAGCCGCTTCTTCAGCAGGTCATGCGCAGCGGAAAAATCGTCAACCTGCTTCCGTCGCTCGACCGCATCCGGAAGCGATTCCTGGAGGAATTCTCCAGACTGGACGATAAATACAAGGCTATCGAGCGAGATGGACCTCGCTTTCCCGTCGGGCTGTCGCCGGGGCTCTGCCGGCTCCAAGCGCGCGTCGCGCAAAAAATCAAGCGCCAGGAACTGGGCGAGAGCTGATTCAGAGCGAGGCCAGCCATTCTTCGATGGCCTCGATGTGGAGCTTGACCAACGCATCTAAAGCTGCCGGCTTTTCCAGCCCCTTCTTTTTCGTGTAGTCTTCCATCGTGGCGTCAATATCCAGCCAGGAAGAGAGGAGAAAGGCGGAGTCGCAGTGTTCTGAGGCCGGAACGTCCCCTTCGGTCTCAGCAAGGCCGATTCTCTCTTTTTCCAGGGCTCGGCGGAGCGTTTCCACCATTTTTTTGTAGAGGGTTGAATAGCATTTATCGTAGTGGAAATAGGAATCGACCTCTTGTGACTCCAGGTAGGCCTCGACCGTGCTCTCTGCGCCGAGAAGCCCGAGGCAGTCCGGGTGAAGCGGCATCACGGCGAAACGCTCCCGGTCGTCTTTATCGAGAATCTGTCCGAGAGGGAAGAGCCGGCAGACGAGAGGCCGGTCGTGGTGGACGCCGCAGCCTTCTGGCTTGAGGAAGATGCAGCTTCCGTCGGGTTTAAGGCGAAGGAGCAGTCCTCCTTTTTCGACATAGACTTGGAAGAACTCTGTCGTGGTCAGGCCAAGGTTTCGGGCAAGGCGGAGGGCCTCATAGGGAGCAATCCGGATGGCCTTGTTGTGGCAGCAGGCGCTGCAGACCTGGCATTTGAAAGAGAAAGGACTCGACCTGGAAAGATTAAAGACAAGGGAGGATGGCTGGTTGCTGTCGTCCAAGGTGTCTGGGTTTCAGGTTCAGAAGTTGAAGGTGAACGGAATGTCGCCTGTCTGCAGGGAGTTGTTCCGGTAGAATTTGATAGCGATCTTGTTTCCGGTCATCACTTCCTCACACACGTTGAGGGGGAGCGAAAAGGTGTGGAGGAGCAGGTCGCCGTGGTAAAGCTTGAAAGCCATTTTTTCGATTTTGAGGCGTGTCTGGATTGATTCGGTCTGTTCGCCGCCTGCGGCGTTGAACCCGAGCGCGGCTCCAAAGGCACCAGCCGCCGCCGTTAACTTCACCGCCTCCCGGCGGCTCATGCCTGACGGATTGTCCTTCTTCAGAGCGCCTTTTGTTGAGGAGATGATTCCTCCTTCGCTGGTGGATGATTTGGAAACCTTCATCGTGCGTATCAAGGCGGTCTATACTAATACAGGTTGGAAGAGAAGTCAAATCCGGGTTTCGGCCCGATTTGGCGAACCGCTCCTCTCATGGTAAAATATTAAAAAAGCCGAACAAACCAGCTCTGAGGCTTGGGAAGAATGTTAGGCGCTGAATGTAAATGGAAAAAAAATATCGTTTTCTCGACCACACGGCTGATGCGAAGTTCCAGGCTTTTGGCCGCACCCTCGAGGAGGCTTTTTCGAACGCCGCCCTGGCCACGGCTTCCCTGATGTGGGATGTGGAATCAGTTGAGAGGAGGGTTGAGCATCGCGTTCGGGTGGAAGGACGGGACCTCGAGCAGTTGCTGCTTCACTTTTTGGAGGAGATTATCTACGCCTTTGAGACTCGGCCGTTCCTCTTAGGGTTTGTGGAGGAAATGAAGATCGAAACCGTGAACGGCGACGGCCATCGCCTTGAGGCCGTCTTCGTTGGGGACGACAGGCCGTCGAAGTACAGTTTCCACGGTGAAGTCAAAGCGATTACTTACAACGAGATGAAAATCGAACAAAACGAGCTTATCACGATCCAGGTTGTGGTCGATATTTGAGGTGAGACCATGGAGATTCGCAAAATAAACGAATTTGCCTGGGAAATTCCCAAGCAGGGCGAAATGAGGGTGCCCGCGCTCCTCTATGCTTCGGCCAAGCTTCTGGAAAGCGTTAAGCGCGATCTGACTCTCGAGCAGGCAAGAAACGTTGCTTGCCTGCCAGGCATCGAGCGTATGTCTTATGTCATGCCCGACGCCCACCAAGGCTATGGCTTTCCGATCGGCGGCGTGGCGGCCTTTGACCTTGATGAAGGAATCATTTCGCCAGGTGGGGTTGGTTATGACATCAATTGCGGAGTCAGGCTCCTCCGGACGGATTTCACGGAAAAAGATATCGCCGCCAAGCGTCAAGAGCTTCTGGCCGAGATTTTCAAGGAAGTTCCTGCGGGAGTGGGGAAGGGCGGTATCACCAAACTCAGCCGCCATGTCCTCAAGGAAATCCTGACCAAGGGGGCAGAATGGGCTGTGGAGAACGGCTATGGAACAGGAGAAGACCTCTTGATGACAGAAGAGAACGGTCGGATGAGGGACGCCGACCCTAACTGCATCTCGGAGCGGGCTCTGGAGAGGGGAATTCCCCAGCTCGGAACATTGGGAGCGGGCAACCATTTCCTCGAGATTCAGAAGGTATCGCATATCTATAACAAGGCCGTTGCCAAAGTCTTCGGGATCGAAGCTGAAGGCCAGATCACGGTCATGATTCACTGCGGGAGCCGGGGGCTGGGACACCAGGTCGCTTCCGATTACATCGAGAAAATGGAGAATGCTTTCGGGACCAAAGGCCTTCCTGACAGGGAGCTTATAAACGCGCCCATTCGCTCGCCGTTGGGCCAGCAGTACTACAGGTCCATGTGCGGGGCGGTCAACTACGCTTTTGCCAACCGGCAGATGATTGCTCACTGGGTGCGGGATGTCTTTGCCAAGGTCATGGGAAGTCCCAAGGGAATGAAGCAGGTCTATGATGTCTGTCACAATGTGGCTAAAATCGAGAAACACCCGATTGACGGTGAGGAGCGTGAAATCTGCATCCACCGCAAGGGCGCGACGCGAAGCTTTGGGCCTGGTCGTTCTGAAATTCCCCAGGCCTACAGGGTTTACGGCCAGCCAGTTATTATCCCAGGTAGCATGGGCACATCTTCCTATATCCTGGTGGGAACCCAAGAGGCAGAAAAGCTGAGTTTCAGCTCGACGGCTCACGGCGCTGGGAGGGTAATGAGCCGGCACGAGGCCCTCCGCCGTTTCCGGGGCGAGCAGATCAGGGACGAGCTGGCGAAGAAAGGAATAGAACTCCGGTCGACGAGCTGGAAAGGAGTGGCCGAAGAGGCTTCGGCTGCGTATAAAGACGTCGATGAAGTGGTCAGGGTTTCCCACGAGGTCGGCATCGGCCAGCTCGTGGCCCGAGTCGTTCCGGTCGGCGTGATGAAAGGCTAAGAAAAACCATTCACTTTCCCACCCCTTAAGGTTATAGCCGGTCGCCGGTCGAGACGGCAAATCAAGGCCAGAATCACCCGGGAAATCATCCTTAAAGGGGATAGACTTTCTTCTTCCCATTCTCCGAAAATTGAATCACAGACAGGCAGTGAGGACTTCCGATGTCTCAACTGGCGACGGCCCTGGACGGGATTCTTGACGAAATTGCGGCCATCACCGGCTTTGACGCCCATGACTACCGCCCGACAACACTCAAGAGGCGCCTGGGACTGAGGCTCAGTGCCACTCGTTCCAAGAATTATAGTGATTATGTCGCCTATCTTAAAAAGGATCCTTTGGAGAGCTACAGGTTTTTGGACGCGCTTTTCATCACAGTGACAGATTTCTTCAGAGATCGGGCCGTCTTTTCTTATCTGGAGAAGGAAGTTTTCCCCGGTTTGATAAGAAAAGCATTGGCCAAAAAGAAAAGCCGGCTTGCCATCTGGTCGGTTGGCTGCTCCCAGGGGCAGGAAGCCTATTCCCTGGCCATGAGCCTGGATCTTGTCATGAGAAAAATAAAGAAGAGACTGAAGATCTCCATTTTGGCCACGGACGTGAGCCAGAAAAGTCTCAATTCCGCCAGGCGAGCCTTATACAAGAGGGCCGAGATGAAAAATATTCCGCCAAAATATCAACGTGAATTTTTTGAAAAAACAACGAGGGACACATTCCGGGTCGTTGACAGGATCAGAAAAATGGTCAGGTTCAAAAAGCATGACCTCCTCCATGAAGGCAGCATTGGCAAGTTCGATCTCATTTCCTGCCGAAACATCCTTATTTTCCTTACGTCCGGCGGGCAAAATGAAATATTCAAGAAACTTCATTCGAGCCTAAAAAAGGGCGGGATCTTTGTCCTGGGAACGGCGGAAACCCCAAAAGAGGAAGGGCTTTTTGAGTGTCTTTCCCAGGTCCATCATGTTTACCAGAAAATTCACGGCGAGGATCCTGGCCGAGCTAATCTGCATCTAAAGGAAGGGGAAAATGGCCTCTAAGGGTACTCGGCAAGCGGCTTCTTTGGAAAAGCTCTTTCAAATTCTTGGTGAGGATGTTGAATCGTTAAAACGCCTTTCCCGAGACATCGGACTGACGCGGAGAAATCTCCTCCTGAAGCATAGAGAAATGAAGTTTCTCAACGAGAAGTTGATGTCATCTGAGGAAGAACTCAAGGCGATGAACGAAGAGCTCGAAGCGACCAGCGAAGAGCTGAGAGCCTCCAATGAGGAGCTGGCCGCAGTTAATGAAGAGCTCAAATCTTCTAATGAGCAGATCTTGGAGACAAAAATGGACCTGGAAAGCCTTTTCCAGGCCATCAATGACATGATCATCGTCATAGATCCAGGCCTGACCTTGGTTCAGGCAAATAGCTCAACGCTGAAATTCCTGGGCAAGAAAACTCTAGCTTCGTTGATCGGGAAAAAATGTTACTCAGTCCTCTATAAAAGGAAAAGCCCCTGCCCGAATTGCGCGGCAAGAAAAGTGATGGAAACAAAAAAGCCTGTCTTTTATGAGGAGTTTGCTCCCTATTTGGGGAAATATCTCTCGGTGTCGACATCGCCTGTCCTGGATCAAAAGGGGAATGTCGTCAAAATCATCCAGGTCGGAAGGGATATCGACGAGCGGGTCAGGGCCGAAAAGGAACTCCAGGAGAGTAAAGAGGAATTGCGGAGCCTATTTGACGGTATCCCGATCGGGCTCTACCGGATAACTCCGGCGGGAAAACGGGTGGACGGAAACCCTGCCATCGCCAACATCCTGGGTTATCCCAGCCGCCAAGCTTTCCTTCGAGCGCCTGCCGAGCCCTACCAGAATCTTGAGGATCAGAAAAAATGGGAGGACCTCATTGAGCGCGAAGGTCTCATCAGGGGATTTGAGGCAGCCCGGATACGACGGGACGGCAAGGTGATCTGGGTCAGGGAAAATGTCAGGACGGTTAGGAATAAAGAGGGCAAAATCCTTTATTACGAGGGTGCCATCGAGGATATCACAGAGCAGAAGAGGGCAGAGGAGACAGTCAAAAAGCGGCATGCCCAGATCGAACTCATTCATCAAATCCAGAGCAGAATACCACTCAACACAGATCTCGAAACGATTCTTGTGCGAGCCGCAGAAAGTATCGGCAACGCTTTCGGATACTACAAGATCTCTGCGAATTTATTTGATCAGGAGACACGAGAGATTGTCTACCTGACCGGCTGGAACAAAACCGGCATGCCCCTTCCCAGGGGGCACCGGCAGAAACTGGGACAGGGGTTGATCGGCAAAGCTGCTCAACTCAAAAAAACTATCGTGGCCAACGACGTATCCAAGGAGCCCGGCTATCTGGCCATCATTTCAGAAACCAAGTCCGAGCTGATCATCCCCTTACTCGTGAAAGACAGGCTCATCGGAGTTCTGGACCTCCAGTCTAAAGAGCTCAATGCCTTCTCTGAGGATGATGTTTCTGTCCTCCAGTCGGTCGCCAACTACCTTTCTTACATCATCGATGACAAACAGAAAGATGAAAACCTCCGCCAGGAGCGGGATAAGGCCAGAACGGAGAAGGCCTGCCTGGATGCCCTGTTCGACAGCGCTCCAGAGGCCGTTGTCATCACTGACATAAGGGGCCGGGTGTTCCGTATCAATTCAGAGTTCACCAGACTTTTTGGCTACACGACTGAGGAAGCCCTGGGCCGGTCGATCGACGACCTGGTGGCTCCATCTTTTGATTATGATGCTGCCGCGTCGATCACCCAAAAGGTGGGCGGGGGAGAGAAGGTATCCCTGGAAACTGTCCGCCGGCATAAGGATGGGAGACTCATCCATGTTTCTCTCCTCATCTCTCCGGTTCTGATCGAGGGCCGGTTGGAGGCCATTTACGCCATTTACAGGGACATCACCGAGCGCAAACAGGCTGAA
>CAZKBY010000071.1:7832-11603 GCA_964550915.1 uncultured Eubacteriales bacterium
GACATCACCGAGCGCAAACAGGCTGAAGAGTTAATCCAGCGTGAAGCTGCCAAGCTGTCAGCCATGATTTCAGGCATGGAGGAAGGCGTTTTGTTTGCTAGCAGCCAGAATCAAGTCATCGAGGTGAATAACTTTTTCCTGAAGCTTTACAACCAGACCAGAGAAGGCATCCTGGGAAAGGACATCCTCCGGCTCCAACTTGGAGAAGAGCCGGAAAAGATCAGGGCAATGATCGACGGATTCAGAGCCACCCCGGGTTCTCCCCCGGTCATCGTCCAAAAACCATTGGGCAACTTGGAGGTTGTTTTTCGTTTCCAGCCGATCTACCGGAACGGCTTCTATGACGGGCTTTTAGTTAACCTCATCGATGTCACCGAGCTCGTCAGGGCGAGAGAAGAAGCAAAAGCTGCCAGCCAGGCCAGAGGAGAGTTCATCGCCAACATGAGCCATGAGATTCGCACGCCGATGAACGGAATCATTGGCCTGACCGAGCTTGTTCTCCAGACGGACTTGTCCGCCGAGCAGCGTGAATATTTGGACGCCATCGGCGAATCGGCTCACATCCTCCTGAGCCTTATCAATGATATCCTGGACTTTTCCAAGATTGAAGCCAGAAAAATCGAGCTCGAACGGATCTCCTTCAACCTCCGTGATTGCATTGAGGACACAGCCTCCATCCTTGCCTTCCAGGCTCATAAAAAGGGCCTGGAGTTAGCGACGTGCCTTCCTCTCGATCTCGTGGAGGCCGTCATCGGCGATCCCGGCAGGTTGCGTCAGATTCTCATCAACCTCATTGGCAATGCGATCAAATTCACAGAACAGGGAGAAGTGGAAGTTTCTGCCGAAGAAGAGGCCAGGACCGAGGCTGAGGTCTGCATTCGCTTTGCCGTCAGGGATACCGGGATTGGCATCCCCAAGGCGAAAATCGAAAAGATTTTTGAAGCCTTCACCCAAGCGGACAGCTCGACGGCCCGCACCTTCGGAGGGTCGGGCCTGGGCTTGTCCATCTCCTCCAGGCTGGTCGAGCTCATGGGAGGAAAAATCTGGGTCCAAAGTGAAGTGGGAAAGGGGAGCACGTTCGATTTCACCGCCCGGTTCGGGCTGGCGCAGCCTCAAGCGGCCCTGATGGTCCCCGCCTGGGTTAAGCGCCTAAAGGATCTTCCCGTGCTGGTTATCGATGACAATGCCACAACCAGGAGAATCCTGAGCCAGATGCTTCTCTCTTGGGAGTTGAAACCAGCCGAAGCTTCCAGCTCCAACGAAGCTTTGAGACTAATGGAACAGGCAAAAGAGCTGGGCCAGCCTTACGCCTTTATTCTTCTTGATGCCGAAATGCCCCATGTCGACGGGTTCACCTTTGTGGAGATGATGAAAAAAGACACGAGGCTGGATAGTCCCATCCTCATGATGCTGACGGCTGTCGCCGGCCGTGATGAAATTAGCCGATGCCGAGAATTAGGGATTGCCTCCTACCTCACCAAACCCCTTAAACGATCCGATCTTTTAGAGGCTGTCGCTTCGAGCCTCAAGTTAACTCCCGGTCCGGAGGACGGGAAAGCTTTAGTGAGGGCAGACTCTTCCCGGCCTGAGCTGGGAAAACCCCTCCGCATTCTGCTGGCAGAAGACAATCGTGTGAACCAGATGGTCACTGTCCATATTCTTAAGAAACATGGACATGAAGTGACTGTGGCCGCAAACGGCCAGGAGGTTTTAGAGGCTCTCAAGAAGGATCAATTCGACTTGATTCTCATGGACGTACAGATGCCCGCGATGGATGGCTATGAGGCAACGGGCATGATTCGCCGGAGAGAAAGGGAAAAGAGGGAGCATATTCCCATCATTGCCATGACAGCCCACGCTATGAAGGGAGACCGAGAACGCTGTATCAAAGCAGGCATGGACGATTATGTTTCGAAACCTCTGAAATCGGACCAGCTAATAGAGACAATTGAGCGTGTCGTGATAGCAAACAGGGTTCATTCTTCGAGCCGGGGTTCGAAGAACGGGGGAAGGCCCGAAAAAGCCGAGACAAGACATGGCTTTTGAAAGATCGGTCCAACCCCTTCAGCCTGATGGAGAACGTTCAGGCGGCCTCGATAGAGACAAGCTCATCAGAGATTTCCTGAAAACCTTCAAAGTCGCTTTTAAAATGGCCACCATTTACAAGATGGAACATCCGGCCTTTAAGAAGACCGTTGAGGACCTCATGGCCGAACTGGAGACCTTATTCGGGCTTCTTGGGCCTCTTACGATAGGGTTTACGCCTCATTCCCTTTTCCTCGACAACCGCTTCTGGGAGAACGAAAAGACATACCTGGACCTGGCCAAGCTTTTTCATCTGCGCAAAATCAAGAGCCTCCACATCCGTCCGGGCATACCTCCCGACGAGCTCAAGAGGTTTGCTTCAAAAATAACGCTCCCTTTGAAAGAATTCATCAGAGAGGGTGGGGCCCAGAACATCCTGAAAAGGGAGAACATCGTCCACATCACCCTGGAGGTTTTAGATTATTCCCAGTTGCTTCGGGGAGAAGGTGAGGAAATCAAAGACATCTGGCCTTACCTCCTCATGGAGGCTGTGGAAGAGGATGACAAGCACAAGCTCGACGAACTGGCCGGAACTTTTGAAAGAGTCGTCGGCAAGTTCAACAGTGAAGACCTGATCCAGAACGAAGAGCTGCACAAGAACTTTGCCCGGTTTTTCCGCCATCTCAAGGAAACAGCTGAGGGAAAATATCGTTCCTGCACCAAAAGCCTGCTCAAGTCCATCCTGGCCTGCCGGAAAATATCGTCGGAATCAAAGTTCGAGAGCCTGAGGCTCTTAATTTCCGACTTGAGCGAGGATGACCTTGCCTCCACGCTTTGGGAAGAAGTGATCGGCAACGACAAGTTCGATTCTTTGAGCTTCAGCATCTTCACAAGAATCATTGACAAAGAACGTCATAAAAAAATCTCGGCGTCCTTGCGGCAGCTTTTCCAGTCGGACGACCCCCAAAATAGGCGGCCGGAACTGGAACAGAAAATCAAGACCTTGCTTTCCGGGACCTCAGGCCAGCACCTTTCAGACATTTACCGGCAGACTCTGTCTTGCCTTTTGTCCGAGATCTCTTTCGAAAAGAAGTGCAATCTTGACCACCAGCTCCTCCAGAGAAACTACCGTTTTATCCTGATCAACCTCCTGGCCCGAGAAAATGATCGCCACTTGGCGGTCAAGGAATTAGAAAGAATCCTTGAAGAGCGGGAGAAGGTTGCTGAGGAGAATGACCTTGAGTACCTGGCGAGTCTTCTCCAGGTTCTTCAGCGCCGGTCTCAGGAGCTGGGTGCCGAGCCTGCTTTCCAGAAAGTGAAAGAATCTCTCTCCAGACTGGTCGAGGATCTTATCTTGGAGGGAAACGGTCGGCCCGGGCTCGATCCGTTTATCGAGAAACTCAAGGAAAGCATCTACGACCGCGATCTTTATTTGAACAGGATCTTCCGAGACAAAAGGGTGAGCCCAACGTTGCTGAAGGCCTACTTCTGTTTCTTCGGCCGGTTTTTGGCTGATTTTCAAGCCCGGCTAAAGAAGAAAGCCTCGGACAGCCAATTTCTGGAAAAAATCGCCGACAGCCTGAAATTCATCGACTTGCCTGTTTCCCTGACCATCTTGAAATACCTTTATTTTCTGGCCGATACGAGAGTCAAGCTTCGTGCTCTCAAAGCGATGTCCAACCTGAACGAGTTCGACGAGGGCTTTTTGTTCTCAGTCCTGGAATCCAGGGACAAGCTGCTTAAGGC
>CAZKBY010000072.1:0-11596 GCA_964550915.1 uncultured Eubacteriales bacterium
GACTCCAGATCGCTGGCTATGAAGTCCTGGCCGCAGAGGACGGCTCCAAGGGAGTACAAACAGCCAGGCGAGAAAAACCCGATCTGATCATCCTCGACATCATGATGCCAGGAATGGATGGCCACATGGTTTGCGATATGCTGAAGAAATCAACCCTGACCTGGTCTATCCCCATCATTTATCTGACGGCCAGAACTGGCCAGGTAGATGAACTTCTTGCCCTGGAAAAGGGCGCCAAGTACTACCTCACCAAGCCTTACAACCCGGATGTCCTGCTTGAAATGATCAAGAGCGCTCTCCTGGAAAAAGAAGAATCCAGCCGGCGGAAGGGATCAGTTCTGGTCATCGATAAAGACCTTAATTTCGTCAACGAAATTGAATCGAAACTGAAACAGGCAGGCTACACTGTTTTTTTCTCTTCCACCGCCGAGGAGGGTTTAAGGGCAGCCGCGGCAGACCTGCCAGACGTCCTTCTCTTCGATTTCCTTACCTCGCGTGAGGACGGCCATGCGAGCATCCGCAGGCTGGGAGCCGATGAAACGCTCAAACACATTCCTCTGTTTATCCTGGCTCCTTGGACAGTGATCCAAAAACTGGACGAAAAGACTCCCCATCGGGAAAAGTTCATCGCAAAACCCGTCAACTCGGCACTCCTACTGGAAAAGCTCGCCGAAGCGATAAAAAAAAGACACTCCTGAAGGCGCTCGAACAAGACAGGCAGAGTCTATGCTTGGCCAAGGATGGCCAGAGCCTTTTCGATATCAGAAACATCAAGGATGACTGAGGTCAGATCCGCTTTTCGGCTCAAAGTCCCGTAGCAGTACTCGATATTAATCCCCTTGTTGCCCAGCTTGGCCGTCACCTCCGCCAGAGCGCCGGGTTTGTTTTCCAGGTCCACCCTGAGGACGTCGCGCAGTTCTGTCGTGTAATTCAGCCGGTTAAGAACTTTCACGGCCTTGCTCACGTTCTTTACATAAAGCTTGGCCGTATCCTGGAAGACACCGATGGCTTCGATGTTGATGTCATTCTCGGCCAGATGACTGCACAGCTCGCCCAGGGTGGACGGCCGGTTTTCCAGGATGACAAAAATCTCGGTGATCCTTTCCATGATTCCCCCTTAAGTTTTAGATTTGGACATGAAGACCTTGATGTATTGCGAGCGGAAAAAAGCCTCAGCATTCCGAGGCTCGGCAAAAGCAACCTGCTGCTTCTTCCAGGAGAGTTCACCCCGGAAATCCTCAAGCGACTGATAGCCGTGCTCAGCCATCCAAGCTCTTAATCCCTCAAGCAAGCTGGAAAGCGCTTTGAATCCCTCGGTCAAAAAGAGAGAAGCCACTTGAACAGCCGAGGCGCCGGCCAGGATCAACTTGACGACCTGGTCGGGACGGCGGACTCCGCCCGAGGAGGCGATATCGCATCCGACCCGGCCGGCACACAGAGCGACCCAGCGCAATGTCTGGTGAAAATCGCCTTTGCCGATGATGTTCCGAGTCTTGAGGCTGGCGATATCAATGTCGGGCTGGAGAAACCAGTTAAAGTAGACGACAGCCTGACAGCCGGCTTCAGCCAGCCTTTTAGTCAGGTGGGGAAGCGCCGTCAGCCCGGCGGAAAGCTTGATCGAAACCGGAATGGAGACAGATTTCTTCACTTCCTGCAAGATCTGAATATGAAATTTTTCATATGTTGAACCCGGAGTCTGAACGTCGTAGGGCAAAAAATAGATGTTGAGCTCCAGGCCGTCTGCGCCGGCTTCCTCAAAGTGACTGGCAAACCTCGGCCAGAGATGGGGAGACTGACAGTTGATGGAGGCGATAATGGGCAAGCTCACCCTTTTTTTCGCCTCCTCAATCAGCCGGGCCGTATTCCTGGTGGCATACTCTAAGAGTCCTCCTCTCTCCAGATAATCAATGGCCTCCGGGTAAATAAAGTTCCGCCTTTCTTCAGGCGAAACCTCTCCCGCGAACTGCTCCTCAAAAAAAGATTTAAGGACGACCGCTCCAGCACCAGCCTGGGCCGCGCGAACAATCCCTTCCAGACTGGCGGTCAGCTCGCAGCTTCCGACGATAACGGGATTGGCGAGTTCGAGTCCCATGAAGGATGTCGTTAGGTCAGCCACGGTTCTCTCCTTTCCCTCCGTCAGCCTGAACATAAAATACCGCAAAGCCCATCCTCTGTCCACTCCTCAATTTTTTCCGACCCAGGCAGGGACCGACGGGGGCTCGGGGACAAGCACCACGGGCACGCCCAAGCGGCCGAGAGCGTCGTTGAGGTCTTTGGCCGAGGTCATCAGATAATCGCTGACTCTGGCCATTCCCTCTTTAAACTCCTCGACAAGTTCCTCAAAAAACGCAACTTGTGCTTCGGTCGGGGAAGCGTTCACTCCATCGATCGTCCCGAAGAGCGAACTTAGCCTCTCCGCCAGCCGGGAACCTTCACTCCAGAAAGCTCTTCCCTCCGGTCGCGCCAGTGTCTCCAGGATAGAAGTAATTTTTTCTTCATGCGCTCTAAGCGTTTTTTTGGCTTCCTCAACATCCTTGACAAGCCCGGTCTCGAGCGCCTTATTGCGCTCCTTGATCTGGGCCAGCACGGAGTCAAGGGCTTTGAGACCGTCGTTCATGGCCGATGTCATCTCGATGAGCTTGAGGCTATAATGGTATTGAAGGCTGAGAGATTCTGGAGGGAGGGACAGTGTCGGATCAAGCTTCACCTCAACGGGCTTCTCGACCGATTTCTCGCCGATTATGAGCCGGGTGATGTACATTCCGGGCAAGACCTGCGGCCCCCGCGGTCCCCGGGAAAAGAAATCCTCCTCTTCTTCTCTTTCGCGCCGGAGCCGCGGCCCGTCGGTTCTTAGGTCCCAGGCCACCCGGTTAAGCCCTGGCTCAAGGGGCAGCTTGGTGATCGTTCTGACGATTTTTCCCTTGCCGTCAAGAATTTCCATCCTAACTGCTGTGCCCTGGGCGGGCTTCTCTTTAAGATAATAAGTGATCAGAGCTCCATAAGGGGGATTTGACCCCTGAAAAACCTTGTCTCCGATCCCGTAGCGGGTCGGTTTCATGGCAAAGCGGAGAGCCGTCCTGATGTCGAAAAGATGGAACTCTTGGACTAAGAGGGCAACCGAGGCTTGCTGGACCGCGCTCGCGTCATCGAGAATCCAGATGCCCCGGCCATGGGTGCCCAGGATGAGGTCGTTCTCCCGGGGATGGACAAGGATATCATGGACGGCCACGGAAGGGAGGTTTTTCAGATGAAGCTTGACCCAATCTGTGCCCGCCGAGTAAGAGGCATAAAGACCTAATTCTGTGCCCGCATAGATGAGGTCAGGGTTCTTCGGGTCCTCCCGGACGACCCAGACATAGGCTTTGTCCGGCAGGTTACCGCTGATATTCGTCCATGTCTTCCCGAGATCGCTCGTTTTGAGGATATAGGGCCTGAAATCATCAAACATATGCCTGTCGAAAGAGCAGAAGGCCGTTCCTGGAGCCGCGGCCGATGGCTCAATATGGGAAACGGGCGAGAAGGCCGGGACTTGCGGGATGTTTTTCGTCACTTCCTGCCAGGTTTTTCCCCCATCCGGGCTGACATGAATGCGGCCGTCGTCGGTGCCGACCCAGAGAACATCCTTCTGTGCCGGGGACTCGGCCAGGCTGATGATCGTGCAGTGGTATTCGGCTGTCGTATTCTCCGTCCAGGCCGGTCCCCCTGCCGTCTTCAGTTTTTCCGGGTCATTGGTCGTCAGGTCAGGGCTGATCGTCTCCCAGGTCGTCCCGAAGTCGGAAGACTTGAACACGACGTTGGCACCGAAATAGATTGTCTTTCCGTCGTGGGGCGAGGCGATGATCGGCGCGTTCCAGTTAAAACGGTACTTGAGCTGAGAAGCCGGACCGCCATCGCCGCGGCGGGCCTGAGGACTTACAGATTGTTGCTCCCGTGTTTTCATATCCGTCCGGAGGATATTTCCTCCCTGGCTCTCACTCAGGAAGACTTCCGGGTCATCCGGATGAACGACGATATGAAAACCATCTCCAAAGCTGATCATCCGCCAGTCGTCGTTGAGTATTCCGAACGTCTCCCGGCTCCGACTGGGAGCGTACCAGGTGCCGTTGTCCTGGAGGCCGCCTCCAACATAATAGCAAGGCTGCCGCCCATCAGCGTAAACCTGGTAGAATTGAGCCGCCGGAATTGTATTGACGTAGTCCCAGGTCCTTCCCCTGTCATAGGAGACGGCGATGCCGCCGTCCTGGCCCTGCCACATCCGGTTGGGATTTTCAAAGTCAATCCAGAGGGCGTGGTAGTCGACGTGCGTAGAGCGTGAGATCTGCTGGAAGGTTTTGCCGCCGTCGATCGAAACCAAAAGCCTCGAGGAGACGGCATAGACGCGGTTTTCGTCGACCGGGTCGATCCTCAAATCAGTGTAGTAGAATCCCCGAGAGACGATCTCGACGTCCTTAGAGACGAGGCGGAAACTCTGGCCGCGGTCATCCGACCGATAAAGCGTGCCCTCCTTGGATTCGGTCATGGCATAAACGACCTGCGGATTGGTCCGCGAGACCTTGACCGAAATCCGACCGATGAGCTTGGGCAAACCCGAAGTCAGCTTGCTCCAGGTCTTGCCAGCATCGAGCGAGCGCCAGATCCCTCCCTCCTCGCTGCCGCTGCGGAAAGTCCAGGGCTTGCGCTCGAAATGCCAGAGAGCAGCATAAAGGATATTGGGGTTCTGCCAGTCAATATCCATGTCCGAAACGCCATGGCGGTCATCGGTGTAAAGGACTTTCGCCCACGTCTTGCCGCCGTCCTCGGACATAAAAACTCCTCTCTCCTTGTCAGGGCCAAAGGCATGACCGAGGGCACCGACATAGACAAGCTGCGGGTTACGCGGGTTGATGACGATTCGAGAGATGCGCTCGGTGTCGGCCAGGCCGAGATAAGACCAGGTTGCCCCGCCGTCTGTCGACTTATAGACGCCGTTGCCGAAAGAAACGGAGTTCCGCGTATTCGACTCTCCGGTCCCAACATAAACCACGTCCGGGTTTCCCGGCTCAAGGGCGATATCGCCGATGGAAGCAATTGGCTGGTCATCAAAAATGGGCTTCCAGGTGACGCCAGCATCTTCGGTCTTCCACACTCCGCCCGAGGCGGTGCCGACATAGACAACGTTCGGGTTTCCGGGCACTCCCTCGATGTCTGCCACACGCCCGACCATGATGGCAGGTCCGATGTTGCGCCAAGAAAGCCCCTTGAAGAAGGCGGCATCGACTTTGGCCGTTCTTGCCTTCTCCAGCGGCTTTATGGCCTGGGGTGAAGCAGGCGAGGACAACAGCCCGAGGGCCATAACCAAACTAAGGACAACTATTCTTTGGCGAACGAGGCGCATCTCAACCTCCTTTTTCATAAAACTCTTTTAAATTTCAAAAATTTTCCCAGGATTAAGGATTAGATGAGGATCGAAAGCCTTCTTGATTTCCTTCATCAGTTTGATCTGAACATCATCCAGAACCAGGGAGAGAAAGGGTTTTTTGACCAGCCCGATGCCGTGCTCCCCGGAGATGACCCCTCCTCTAGCCCGGCAGTCGGCGTAAAGCGCTTCCCGCAGGAGATTAAACTTGGCCTGCCATTCTTTATCAGGCACAGGATCCATTCTCCCTTCGGCATAGCGGGCTCTCATGATATGGGTGTGAACGTTCCCGTCAGCGGCATGCCCGAACGTGGGAAGCCATACGCCTTGCTCCTTGGATATCTGGCGAATCCGCCGCACGTGGCCGGCAATTTCTGCCCGGGGAATGCAGATGTCCAGGATCTCAACCGTATGAGACTTGATGGCCTCGTAAACCTTGCTCCGGATCTCTAACACCTCATCTTGCTTTTTAGGAGTATCGGCCACAAAGACATCGAGTGCGGCTTTCTCCAAGCAGATCCCGGCCACGGTCTCAGACAGCCGGTCCATTTCTTCGTCACTCGAAGCATCGAGGATGATCAGGAGATATGTTTCCCCGGCTCTCGAGGGCCACCTTTTATGAAGGAATTCCTCAGTGATGCGGATGACTCCTGCCTCGATAAACTCAACGGCCAGCGGAATAATCTTCCGGGCGGTGAGAAGGGGGACGCATTCGACAGCAGCTCCGATGTCGGCGAACGGAATAACAAACGACCTCATCACGGGAGATGAAGGAAGGAGCTGGATAATTGCTTGGGTGACGACTCCCAGAGTCCCCTCCGAGCCGACGAGGAGGTGGAGAAGACTGTAGCCGGTGCTGCTTTTGACGAACTTTCCGCCAAGATGGATGATTTCGCCTCGAGGCAGGACGACCTCGAGCCCGCGGACATAATTCCTGACTACGCCGTACTTTACGGCCCGGCTTCCTCCAGCGTTGGTGGCGATCAAACCGCCGATCTGAGCGCTCTCATCTCCAGGATGGGGCGGGAAGGATAACCCGCTTTCCTTGACAGCCAGGCTAAACTCGCCCAGGGTCAGACCTGCTTCCACCACCGCCATCTGGTTATCGCGGTCAATTTCGATAAGCCTGTTCATCCTTTCCAAGGAAAGGACAATGCCGCCATGGGCAGGCACGCAGCCGCCGCAGAGCCCGGTCGCTCCTCCCCGGGGGGTGACGGGGATTCTCTCCCGGCTGGCCAATTCAAGGACGGCGGCGACTTCATCTGTCCGTCCGGGTTTGACAACGACATCAGGTGGGTGAGCGATGTCGTGAAAAGAACATTCGTCGTGGCTGTAGTCAATGATCTTCTCAGGGTCGGAAATGATGTTTGCCGTGCCGACGATCTCTTCCAGCTTCTGGAGAATCTGATGATCAATCTTCCTGTACATCATGAGCGGAGGTTTATTTAACAATGATATGGGGAATGCTCGCCTCTTTGAGCATCGCATTAAGAGCTGGGATGTCCGTCTCCAGCACGGCCTTGAGTTTCTCAATCTCTCGGTCGGCTTTGGCTGCATCCTCTTGAAAAAGCTCGCGGCTCTGATCTGTCGGCCTGGCATCAGCGCTGGCCACAACCCCGGCCAGAGCGGCGATCTTGTTGTCCAGCTTGATGGGATAGTTGAGAGGATCCTGGCTGCTCCTTGACTTGGACTGAATGAGAACATCCTCGATCTCTGTGAGACGGCTGACGATTGTCCTTCCTGTTTCAATAATGGGCAGGCCTTTTTCCTGAGTTTTTATTTCCCCGGCCAGGCTTTCGATTTTCTGCCTGACCCCTCTAAGCTGGATGATGGCCCGGTTGACCTCGCTGAGTTTGTCGCGGACCTGGATAAGAAAGTCAAATTGCTCTTTTAGTTCCTCCCAAGATACTTCCAGCCGCGGGTCTTTCTTCCATTCCCAGGTCTGCGCCTGCGACTCCCCACAGACAGTGAGTTTGACTTCGTAGATTCCCGGAACAGCTACAGGGCCGGCTGTCAGGCCGCCCCATAGGATGGCTCCCGGGACGCGCTCAGCATCAGGATAACGCATGTTCCAGACAAACCGGTTCATTCCAGGTTCCTTGGGTGGAAGCGGCTGCCCTGCGCGGCCGGATATCCGGCTGAGCGCATCGCCAGGTTCTGCCTCGGGCTTGGTTTCGCTCGAGAACCTACGGATGAGACGACCTTCTGAATCTAGAAACTCGAGGCTCAATTCATCTTTTGGCTTTTCTTTTAGATAATAATATATAACAGTTCCACCGGCCGGGTTCTTGCCCAGGCTCGGTGCGTCAGCACTCGTTCCCCTCAGCCGGTAAGAATCGCGCGGCTTGAAAAGATGAAATTTAGCTGAGGCAACTTTATCATTTAGCTGGTGGAGAGGCGTCAGGTCGTCCAGAATCCAGAAAGACCGGCCGTGAGTGGCTGCGACAAGGTCGCCATCCTTAACAACCAGGTCATGGATGGGGACGACCGGCAGGTTGAGCTGCAGCGACTGCCAGCTCGCTCCGTCGTTAAACGAAACAAAAACTCCGGTCTCCGTGCCGGCATAGAGAAGTCCCCGCCGCTTGGGGTCTTCCCGGACGACGCGGACAAAGGTGTTTTGGGGAAGCCCAAAGACGATGAGCTGCCAGGTTTTTCCGTAATCGGAAGTCTTATAGATATAAGGCCTGAAATCGTCGAGCTCGTGGCGGTCAACGGCAAGATAGACGGTGGCTGGGTCGAAGGACGAGGGTTCGATCATGCTGATCAGGCTCCAGGGAGGGAGCTCGCGCGGCGTTATATTTTCCCAGGTTTTTCCTCCTTTCCTGGTGAGGTGGACGAGCCCGTCATCGGTCCCAACCC
The DNA here is from genome assembly GCA_964550915.1 of uncultured Eubacteriales bacterium. GTDB lineage: Bacteria > Acidobacteriota > Aminicenantia > Aminicenantales > UBA8522 > JARYMI01. Next base: position 8,255 of record CAZKBY010000072.1, read on the forward strand.
AGAGAATATTAGGATCATGGAACGATTCAGCCAGGGCAAAAATGGTGCAGTAGTACTCGACGCTCGTGTTATCCTGGGTGATGGGGCCGCCAGAGGATTGCTGTTTGCTTTTATCGTTGGTCGTGAGGTCGGGGCTGATGATTTCCCAGCTTTGCCCCTCGTTCGTCGTCTTAAAAAGGACCTGGGCAGCATGATATAAAACATTGGAGTCAAAGCGGGAGACAAGGATGGGAGCTGTCCACTGGAAGCGGAACTTCAGCTCGGCGGCTCCCCAGCCCATCGGGTTATCCGGCCAGGACGTGATGATCCGTTCCTGCCTGGTCTTGGCGTCCCAGCGGGTGATCAGGCCGCCATAACTCCCCGCATAGACGATATCCGGATTGCCCGGCCGGGGAACGACAAATCCGCTTTCTCCACCGCCAACCGGATGCCAGTCTGGCCTGTCGATGCCGAAGCCCTCTGTACGGCTGGTGATACGAACCGTCGAGTTATCCTGTTGGGCACCATAAACCAAGTAGGGAAAGCGGTCGTCCACAGCCACATGGTAGAACTGGGCTGTCGGCTGATTGTCTTGACCCGTCCAGGAAACGCCTCCGTCAAACGAGACGTTCGCTCCGCCGTCATTGGAGTTTATCATCCGCTTAGGGTCGTCCGGGTCGATCCAGAGGTCATGGTTATCTCCGTGGGGAACGCGCATGGCGGCGTATGTTTTGCCGCCGTCAACCGAACGGTAAAATCCGGTGTTCAGGACATAGACCGTGTGAGAGTCGACGGGGTCAGCGTAAATTCGGCTATAATACCAGGCGCGCTGCCTGAGACGGCGGTCTTCATTGACCTTTTGCCAGGTCTCGCCGCCGTCATCGGATCGAAAGACGCCGCCGTCTTCTGCTTCGATGATGGCCCAGATACGGCCGGGCTGGGCGGGCGAGGCGGTGACTCCGATTTTTCCCAGAACGCCCTGGGGAAGACCTTTGTTGCGAGAAATTTCTGTCCAGGTGTCGCCGCCGTCAGTGGATTTAAAAATGCCGCTGCCCGGCCCCCCGCTTGAGAGGCTCCAGGGCGTCCGGTTGGCCTCCCAGAGCGCGGCGTAGATAATACGCGGGTTTAACGGGTCCAAAATCAGATCAATAGCTCCTGTCTTGTTGTCGCGGTAGAGGATTTTCTGCCATGTCTTCCCCCCGTCCGAAGTCCGGAACACACCTCTCTCCTCGTTCGGACCGTAAACATGCCCGAGGGCAGCCACGTAGACGAGGTCGGGATTGCGCGGATGAATGCGGACCCTTGAGATCTGGCTTGTCGCCTCAAGACCGATCTGCTTCCAGGTCTTACCGTTGTCGGTGGACTTATACATCCCATCGCCGTGGGAAACGTTGCCGCGGATAGGCGCCTCGCCCATGCCGACATAGACTACGTTAGCGTCCCACTCAGACACGGCGATGGCACCAACCGAGCCTGTCCGGAAAAAACCGTCGGAGACGCATTTCCAGCTCAAGCCGGCGTCCTCTGTTTTCCAGACTCCTCCGCCGGTCGCTCCAAAATAATAGACGAGAGGCTGGTCAGGAATTCCAGCCACAGCCGTCACGCGGCCGCCGCGGTAGGGGCCAATGCACCGCCACTCCATGGCTTTATAAAGGGCGGGGTCAAACGTGGAAAGCCGCTGCTCAGCACGCTGGACAGGCGCTTGCCAGCTCAGGACACTCGTTATCCCTGTAAACACAGCCAAGACGAACAACCATTTTATGATTGTTTTGAAGTAGTTCATGGGCGGGACTCCTTTTTCCTGGAGGTTCTTTATCAATTTTGATGGATAAAGTTTTATAAACCAATCACGGCGTCATGTCAAACGTCGAAGGGCTCTATAACGAAAAGTGGGGTAAAGAGAGGATGGCGGCAACGGGGGAAAGGAAGAGAAGGACCTTTCTTTGACACCTCTTCGAGTCATGATCTGTGCTTCCTCACGATGGTAGGAGAGGAGAATCGCAGAGAAACAACGCTCTCGCCGAGCACAGCCAAAAACGAAACTCTTATCTTATATTTATGCAAATGCACTATTTTTTGCTTCCCCCATCCTATTCCTCCCCCTCAAGAGGAAGCATTTAGGCAGGGTTGATGTTGAAATATGCCTTATGTTTTTATGAGGTCAACCTTATTCCAGGCCTACACTCTATTGACTCTTTTCGTTTATTTTTGTAGCGTTGACATAATAACAATGAAAATCCGAGGCAGGGAAAGATATCTCAACCTGGGATCTATCCTGATTTTCCTTTTTATTTCGCTTTTCATCCATTACTTTCATACCGAGAAAACGCTCAACGCCAGGGACAATTGTCCGGCCTGCAATTTCCAGAATTCTTCTCTGGCGACGGGATCTGTCTGTGTTTTTTCCATCCCTGATCTCATTTTCAACGATTTTGTCAAGCCAGATAAGACCTCTCACTTGAGAGAATTCTTCATCAGTTCCTCCCATTCCCGCTCGCCGCCTCTCGTCTAATATCCCTCCGTCTGTTCCGCCTTAATCATTTCTGCCTGTCTAAGGGATTTCCGAGGAGGTGATATGAAGAAAAGAACCTGTGCGGTTACCGTGAGAATCATTTTCAGCTCTATAGCTTTAATATCAACTTCTTATGGTATAACCGAGGAGTCTTTAACCCTCGATCAATGTATCGCCCTGGCCCTTCAACAAAATCCTCTGGTTCTTTCCTCCCAGGAACAGTACAGGGCATCTCTGGCCAGGATTCATCAGGCCAAGGCCCTCTTTATGCCTTCTCTCAATTTTGACTCAGACCTCCAGCCCAGCTTTTTCAATTTTAAGGATTCGGAGGAATCCTACGTCGGGCTGAGCCTCCCCCTGGAGTTTCCCGGGAAAAGGCAGATCCGCGGAAAGATCGCAACCAAGGAGTCCCAGGAGCTCCTGGCTGAGATCGACCTCCTGAAGCTGGATATTACTCTCCAGGTCAAGCAGGCTTTTTACGGGCTTATCCTTGCCCAGGAGAAAATTAAGTATGCCGAACAGAACCTCGAACTGGCCCAGGACTTTCTCGAGAAGGCCGAGCTTAAGTTCACAGCCGGCGATGTGGCCAAGGTTGAGGTGCTCAGAGCGAGCGTGGAGGCTTCTAAAGCGGCCAACGAACTGAGAATCGCTAAGAACGAAGAAAGGCTGGCCAGGGCCATGCTGAATTTTCTTCTTGCTCGAAGAAAATATGAGCCGTTGGCCATAATAGGAGAACTCAAGAAGCAACCTTTGATTCTCGAGCTTGAAGACCTAAAAGGGCGGGCTTTTGCCTTCCGCCCGGAAATCAAAAGATTGAACTATGCTCTGGACAAAGAATCTCTCAGAAGAAC
>CAZKBY010000073.1:0-11529 GCA_964550915.1 uncultured Eubacteriales bacterium
GCCATGATCATGTAGACAAGAATAATGGAAAGGACAAACGCCCAAACGAGGCTCCTGAATGACTTGGTCATTTCCTCCTGCTCGCCGCCGAAAACAACCCGGTAGTTCGGGGGAAGGCTAAGTTCCTCAATTTTGGCTCTGATTTCCGGAATGACCTGGCTGACTTTTACACCGCTCAGGTTGGCCGTGACCAGGACTTCTCGCTGCTGATTCTCCCGGTGTATCTCCTTGGGTCCAACAGCTATCTCATAATCGACAAGATCTCTGAGGGGGATGGACCTCCCCTGGTACAAGATCGGCTGGCTGAGGAGAGTTTCGATATTTTCTCTGGTCATCTCCTCAGCGCGAACTCGGATATCGTACTTCTTGTCCAGCTCTCGAAGCTGAGTGGCGACTCGTCCTTGAACAGCGTTAACAAGGTGGCTGGCAATAACGTCAGGCGAAAGACCGTATTTCTCGAGGGCTTCTCTCCTGATTTTGACCTGAAATTCCGGCTTTCCTTCGGCCAGCGTCGTGTTCACATCGGCCATCCCCTTGACCGTCCGAAGCTTGCGACTGAGCTCAGCGGCCAGGGCTTTGAGCATGTCCAGGTCATCACCCTTGATCTTCAACCCCAGATCGGCCGCGGAAAAGGCCAAGAACTGAGCCAGGGTTGTCTGTTCTTTAGCCACCGAAACGCTGAGATCGGGGAAATTGGCCAGCCATCTCCTCAAACCTTTGATAACGGGATCGAGAACGTCAGGACTTTTGACTTCAACGCGGAGATTGGCCGAATTGATAGAAACCTCCGGATTAAGACTCTCCATGCCGCTTGTTATTCCTACCTGAGAGAAAAAAGTTTTAACCGAAGACTGCTCAGCCAGCCATTTCTCGAGCCTGGCGACGGTGTCAGATGTTTGTTCGAAAGAATAATTCACGGGCGTTCTGAGGTTTATTTCAAAGGTTGAGACCCTGAGCTTGGGCATGAGTTCACGCGGGATAACGGCTCCCAATAAGAAAGTCAGGACAAGAAAGGCGAGGGATATCAAGAGTATTTTTCCCTTATGATCGAGGCTACAAACCAAGAAAGTGTGGTAGCGATCCGTGAATTTCTGGTAGGCCAAGTTGAATGCCTTGAAAACGGCGTTCACGAGAGGCCGCAAAGGCAGGCTCAGGTAATGAAAAATGAAAATAAAAAGTTGAGCGATGAGGCTGGCCAGAAAACCGAGGGCTCGGAGAACGTATTTTGGAATGGAGTAGAGCAGCCAGCGCAGACCTTTAAAAGGATACAAAAGGAAGCGCCAGGGTGAACTCTTGCCGGCCGCTTTCTTTTCTCTTGTCTTTTCTCCCGGCCTCTCCTCGGGAAGGAAGGCGAGGTCGAATTTCCTCGAGGAAAGCATGGGAATAAGCGACAAGGATACAAAGAGGGAGACCAGAAGCGCAAAAGTCACGGTCAGGGCTTGATCGCGGAAGAGCTGGCCGGCAACGCCGTGAACATAGACGACGGGCAAGAAGACGACGATCGTTGTAAAGATGGTTGCGCTAACCGCCATCCCCACTTCTTTTGTGCCGATGTAAGCGGCCTCGACCAGGTCCTTGCCCAGGCTTTTATGCCGAAAGATGTTCTCGGATATAACAATTGCCGTATCATCCAGCATCCCGACAGCCAAGGCCAGGCCGCCGAGCGACATGATGTTAAGGGTAATGTTGCGGAAAAAAAGAAGGTTAAACGTGGCGATGACGGAAATGGCGATGACCGCGAAAATGATGGACGCCGTCCTTATCTCCTGGAGGAAAACAAGAAGGACCAAAAAAGCCAGAATCCCGCCGGCAATGATTTCTTCTTTGACTGAGGAGATGGCGTCTTCTATATATCCAGCCTGCTCTGAAATCACCCGGAGGCTGATTCTCGGGTACTCTTTTTTCATCTGTTCCAGAAGCTCATCGGCCTTGTGAGTGACAGCGATCGTGTTGGCTCCCGCCGCCTTGCGGACGAGAATCCCGATGCTCTCCTGGCCTTCGAGTCGGGGCGCGCCCTGCCGCTCTTTGGTCGAGTCCCGAATAACAGCGATATCGCGCAGCCTGACCAGACCTCTCTCTCCTGTTGTCTTAAGGTTAATCTCTCCGATCTCGTCGACGACCTCGAATTCACCGACCACCCGGAGCGCGTACTTGAACTTGCCCTTGCGGATATTGCCTCCCTGGAGGTTCCTGTTGAAGGCGTCTATTCGAAGGGAAACTTCGTCAATCGTCAAGCCGTAAAGGGAGAGCAGCTGGGAGTTAATTTCAACCTGAATCTCCCTTTCCACGCCGCCGGCGACTTCGGCCGACCCGATGCCTTCGACCTGCTCCAGACGCGGTTTGATGAGCTCCTCGCAGAACTCTTTAAGCTCGAGGAGCGTTCCCTCGCCCGAGACGGCAATGATCATGATTGGCTTGCTCTTCGGGTCGAGAGGCACGATCGTCGGGTTTTCGGCCTCTTCGGGCAGCATGTAGCGGATGCTGTCGAGTTTCTCCCGCGTGTGGAGCATGGCAAAATCCATGTCTGTGCCCCACGCAAACTCAAGAGTGAGGTAGGAGATTCCCTCTTTGGATACGGATTCGACGCGGCGCAGGCCGGGAACGCGGCTCACTGCCGCTTCAAGAGGAGCCGTGATCAGCGTCTCTATTTCCTGAGGGGCGACGCCCGCATACTGGGTGACAACTGAGAGACGAGGGTAGCTGATATCGGGAAGAAGGTCAACGCTCAACTGGCGAAGGGAGACAAATCCCAGGAGGACAATGGTCACATAGAACATGGAGGTTGTGACAGGACGTTCAATAGCGATTTTGGCGAGCTTCATGCTGGCACGCTGTTCATTGGCTTATTGAATTCGCACTTTAGCATCATGGGCCAGGGTGAAATGGCCTTCGGTGATGACCATTTCGCCTTCCTTGACGCCATCGAGGATTTCCACATAGTCTTCGTTCTCCAGTCCAGCCTCGATATAACGCCATTTGGCCAAGTCGTCCTCGACGACAAAGATGAGCCTCCTGCCGCCGCGGACGAGCACGGCCTCCTGGGGCACGAGCAATCTGTCTTTGTAGATATCGGCCGCGATCTCCACTTCAGCATGCATCCCAGGCTTGATTTCGCCGGCCGGGTTTTCTATGAGGATATGGACGGTGCAAGTCTTGTCCTCGGGATTAATGACTGGGCTGATCGCCTCCACGAGGCCCTTGAAGGTCCTCCCTGGATAGGCGCTAAACTTCAGACTGGCCTCCTGATCAGTTTTTATCTTTCCGACTTCGCTCTCCAGAATCTTAGCCTGGACCTTGATCTGGCTAATATCGACCAGGGTAAAGAGCTCACGTCCGGCCGAGATCGTTTCCCCGGGTGACACCTTGATATCCGTGATGATCCCGGAAAAAGGCGCCTTGATCTTGGTCTTGTCGAGCTCCATCTGGGCAATCTTGACGTCGATTTCCGCCTGGGTCAGCCCCTTGGCCGAGGCCATGATTTCCTCCTTCATCCGTCCGGTTTCTATCAGGACGAGCTCGTACTCTTTCCTGGCCTTCTCGATTTCATCCCTGGAAAGCAAGCCTTGAGTGAAGAGAGAGCTGGCGCGGGAAAATTTTTCTTCGGCCTGTTTGACCCTCTCGGCTGCTTTTGGATCGGGCTCTTTTTCCTGTTCGGCGAACTGTTTCTCGAGCAAGAGTTCCGAGAGATAGCGCAGACGGAGCGCATCAGCCCTTTCGAGCTTGAGATTGTATTCGCGCTCATCCAGCTCGATTAAAAGATCGCCTCCCCGGACATGCTTTCCCTCTTTGACATTCAGGTCCTTGATCGTGCCGGGGACTTCCGCCTTGAGGACTATTCTCCTCTCCGTGACCGCCTCTCCGGGCGAATTGAGCCTCATCACGAGCTCACCGCGGCCGACCCTCGTGACTTTGACGGGCAATCCCGCCTCTTCGGGTTTAGCAGCCGTCTGGGATTTTTCTTCTCCTGTTTTTTCTGAGTCTCCGCCCTTGTGATCTTTAAAGAAAAGGAGAAACACGGCCGCGCCAACTAAGATAACGGCTAATACTCCTGCCAGAACTTTTTTGGGGAATATCATCGGCCTTACCCTCCTTCGACTGCTGTTGATTCTCAGTTGCCATTATATCATTATCGACGCTGCAATCATAATAAATACTCTCACTATGGAGCACCACCTGTCGTATGACACAGGCGAAGATGCTGCCTTTTTATTATTAAACTCACTTTGCGGCAATTCTGATGCCGTGCCCTGATGGGTACAGCCCCGGGATAGAGACGGGCAGCCTGCCGCTGACTTCAATCTCGCCAAAAAGAGCCCTGGCCGCTGTTTCCTGAGCCTGGGCCGTGTTTCTATAGAGACAGACGTAGGTGTCAACTTCCGGAAAGTGCCGCAGAAAATAAGGACTCCCGAAAGAAACAACAATTACTCGGCCAGGACCGGCGGCGAACTCCCTGACCAAGTCGATATGCTGAGGGACAAGGTCGACACTTCCCTTGGCCGTCCTCAGATTCGAAAAAAGCGCCAGGACTATTGTCTCAGCATCCTTGGCCTCGTCTTTCGCTCGGTTGATATATTCTTGACCTGTAAAGGCATCAGCATAAGCGCTCAAGACTCCCGGCCTTCTCTTTTGGATTTCGCTGATAAACGTGTTCCCGGCATAATAATCCCCGGCGTCGCTGCTTAAGGAGAAGACAGCCATTTTTTTCTGCAACGTTTCAGTGTTCAAGGGCAGGAGTTCATTATCGTTTTTAACAACCGTGACTGCTTTTTCAAAAGCAAGGGCGGAGAGATTGAGATGCTCCTTTGTCGCCACCCTGAAGGGCAGCCGGGTGACCTCGACTAGCCTGTTCCGATGAAGCCCTATCCTCGCCTTTAGGTCCAGGATTCTTCCCACTGATGCATCGATCCTTGACTCGGGGATTTCGCCCGAGGAGATAGCCTGAATAAGGGCAGCGACAGCCTCGCTGGGCTCGGGCGGAAGGAGAAGCATGTCCGCTCCAGCCCGAACAGCCCGCACAGCCGCTTCCCGGGTGGAATAAAACCTGGTGATCCCTCCCATACCCAGGGCATCGGTAACGATCAAACCTTTGAAACCCATTTCTCTCCTCAACAGCTCTGTCAAGATAGAGTACGAAAGAGTCGCCGGAAGGTTAGGCGTGGGGTCGAGAGCCGGCACAACGAGATGGGCGGTCATAATAGCCTCGACTCCTGCCTGGATGGCCCGGGCAAACGGATAGAGTTCCACTTTCTTCAAGTGTTCCTGATCACCGGTGATCGTCGGCAAAAGAGTGTGAGAATCGAGGTTTGTGTCCCCATGTCCAGGGAAATGCTTGGCCGTCGCGACAAGGCCGCTTTCCTGGCAACCTTTGATAAAGGCCGTTGCCAAACGCGCTACAGCCTCCGGGTCTTCGCCGAGAGAGCGGGTGTTGATGATGGGATTGTCCGGGTTGATGTTGACATCCACCACCGGCGCATAGGTCATGTGGATTCCCATGGCCCTGGCCTCGATAGCCGTAACTCTGCCCATCTGGTAGGCCAGGTCTTCGGAACCGGTTGCCCCTAGGGCCATGAATGGAGGAAACAGAGTGGTCCCGTTGATCCGCATGGCCGCTCCCCATTCAAAATCAGCTGCGATAAGAAGTGGAATCCTGGCCTTCTTCTGAAGGAAGTTCGTTAGGTGGGCGGTTTCGTAGACGTCACCGCCGAAGATAATCAGGCCGCCAATCTTTTGTCGCTCTATCAATCTGACCAGGTCCCTGAGATAATCGCTGTCCGAGCTGACAAACCTGCCGAGATAGCGGCAGGCGATCATCTGCCCGACTTTCTCTTCAAGGGTCATCCTGGCCAACGTGCTTCTCGCCCATTTTGCTTCTCTTGAACCGCTGGGATTGAGGGTGGGCTTAAGGATGGCGGGTGCGCAGCTCAGGCTGATAAGGAAAATGAGCCACAGGATTGTTGACTGCGCGAGATTTCTCATGTCTTGATTCAGCCGCCGTCAGAGCCGGCTTAGTCCTCGAACTTGATCAGCGTAAAAACATCCGCCTCGGGATGAGCTTTTTTTATGTTTTCGACACCATGGAGAAAGACGAGCTCGACCAGAGCGGCAAATCCGACGGGCTGCCCCCTCAATTTTTTGACTAAGTCGATGGCGCTGATGGACGAGGAACCGGTGGCGATCAGGTCGTCGACGATGAGAACGCGCTGGCCGGGTTCGATACCGTCAGCATGCATTTCGAACTGCTCGACTGCGTATTCGTTGGGGGCCCTGACCGAGACTGTCTGGCGCGGCAGTTTTCCTTTCTTGCGAATGATGGTTAAACCCAGGCCGAGCTTATGGGCAACCGGTGCTGCAAAGAGAAAGCCGCGCGACTCGATGCCGGCGATGATCTGGGGTTTTTTCTTCCTGGCCCAGGCGGTCATCCGGTTGATCACGTATTGATAGCACTCGGCATCCTGGACGACCGGCGTGATGTCTTTAAACCCGATGCCCGGCTTAGGAAAGTCCTTGACTTCGCAGATTTTGCTCTTGACCGTTTTGATCATCCTTTTTCCTCTCCAGTTGAACCGACTTCATTTAAGGACAAAAGCGCCTCCTTGTCAACAACTCGAAAAGGGGGGTCCTGTCACGGCGCGTTCCTGTCCGACCTTACCGGAGACGCTCACAGATTTCTTGGCCGTGCTTGATTGCTTGTAAAGACCGGAGATATGGGTAACAGTTTTATACTGTATGGCGAGCGTTTTAGAGGAGGTTCGCCATGCCTTGGATGGAGGCAACTTCGATGTCTCTGAATACTGCGGGCGTTGCGGACGCTTACGCCGTGCCACCTCTTCTTCCAGAACCCACACCTTGTTGTTTCTTGACATCGGCTGGAGGCCGGTATATTTTTAACCTCAGCAAGGAGGTCGAAGATGGCCTTCCCTCTGATAGAGCGCTTTTTCAGGCTGAAGGAAAAAGGAACAACGGCCCGCATAGAAATCCTGGGCGGGGCCACAACTTTCATCACCATGGCCTATATCATCGTTGTCAACCCGGCCATTTTGAGCTTCGCCGGAATTCCCCCGGGACCGAGCACGGTGGCCACCATCCTGGCTGCCGCTTTCGGGTCCTTACTGATGGGTTTCTATGCCAACCGACCCATCGCTGTTGCGCCTTATATGGGAGAGAACGCATTCATCGCTTTTGGCCTGGCGGTCATGGGCATCGGCTGGCAAATGCGCCTTGGCTCGGTCTTTGTCAGCGGATCTGTATTCGCCCTTATCACCCTGCTGAGAGTGCGCTCCTGGCTGGCCAATTCGATCTCCTCCAGCCTGAAACACAGCTTTGCCGTTGGCATCGGGTTGTTTCTTTCCTTTATTGGGCTCTATGAAACGGGCATTGTGACGAGCGCGGTCGAGGGAATGGCGCCCCGGGCGTTGATGCGAGGTTCCTCCTCCCTCCTTTCCGCTCCCGATGTGCCCGTCAAGATCGGCCATCTGCGCAGCCCTCAGGTGCTTCTGGCAGTCCTGGGCTTCTTGCTGATCAGCTTTTTCTTGTATCACCGGGTCAGGGGCGGGATCTTGCTGGGCGTCGCCGTGACGGCAGCTCTGGGCTACGTCCTCGGTCTGGGAAAATCCCCCCAGGCTGTGGCTGCCCTTCCGTTTGTCGGCAAGTACAGCCTCGAGGCAATTGCTCTTAAACTTGACATCATGGGCGTCCTCAGGCTGAGTTTTTTGCCGATTCTGCTGACGCTTTTTCTGATGAGTTTCTTGGATACGTTAGGGACGCTCGTAGGAGTAGGAGCTGCCGGCAAAATGCTCGATGACAAGGGGAATTTTCCGGATATCGAACGGCCCATGATGGTCGATGCGGCAAGCTGCATGTTCAGCGCGCTTGTCGGGACCTCAACGAGCGGCGCCTACATCGAATCGGCCACCGGGATCCGGGAAGGCGCCAGGACCGGGTTAGCCGCTGTTACGACGGGACTGCTCTTTCTGGCAGCGTTGTTTTTTATTCCTCTGGTCGAGCCGCTCCAGCAGCTCCGCTACGCTTACGGCCCTGCCCTAATTGCGGTCGGGCTGCTGATGATGACCTCGGTCACCAAGATTGACTTCAGTGACCTCACCGAGTCGATTCCTGCTTTCGCCACGATTGTCATGATGATCTTCACCTACAACATAGCGAACGGCTTGACGGCCGGACTGGTCCTCTACCCCCTGTTCAAACTCGTGGCCGGACGGGCCAGAGAACTGAACCCCGGTGCCGTGGTCCTGGGCCTGCTTTGCCTCGTCTACTATGTTTTCGGCCTGCCCCATTGACCTTACCTGGGACGCCAACCTCTATCCCTTTCTAATCCTGGAAGGGGAAGGAGTGGTAAATGCATAAATGACAAAGCCCTGAAGGCGTCTCGGAATACTGACTAATCTCTGGTATAATTTCCATAAAACATCATGAAGTTAGTGCCTCCAAAACAAGAGGGAACTCGCCATATCGACTGGAGCCTTTGTTTTATCGCCGACTCGGAGGGCTCTGCCGGGAGAGACATTCTCTGGCTTATTGAGGAAGCGGTTGCCGGCGGGGCGACGATCGTCCAGCTCCGCGGAAAAACATGGACAGATCGCGACTTTTTCAGGATTGCGGTTAAGGCGGTTGAACTCGTCCAGACGAAGAGAATCCCGTTCATCATCAATGACCGCGCTGATATCGCCTTGGCCAGCCGGGCCGACGGCGTCCACTTAGGCCAGGATGATCTTCCGGTCAAGGCTGCCCGAGAAATTCTGGGCCGAGACCTCCTCATCGGGCTCTCCGTCAACACCCCTGATGATGCCAGGAAAGCCGAAGAAGCCGGGGCTGATTATATAGGAGTGGGGCCGGTCTTTCCCACTGTCTCCAAGCGCGATCTCCAGCCGCTGCTGGGACTGGAGGGTTTAAGGAAAATAAGGGCTGAGGTCAAGCTTCCCATCCTGGCCATAGGCGGCATTTCCGCGACTAACGCTGCTGAGGTGATCGCTGCTGGCGCCGACGGAGTCGCCGTCATCTCAGCCATTGGATCAGCCGTGAACCCGCGGCGGGCTTCTACTGAATTTATAGAAGCTATCGGAAAAGTAAGAAAAACTTAAGATTTGTGCCTTCTTTTGTCCCAAGAAGGCCATTGGAAAACAGGTTAATAAATAAACTGCTCCCTATTTTTCCTGTTTCTGGATCCGATTACCGGGGTCAAGTGTTTCGATCGTGATTTGACGTTCGTCGCCTTCGCCCTTGACGATAAACACCCGGATGGCGTTGACCTCAAAAGGCAATCTTTCTCCCCACTCCACGACAACGACTCCCCTGTCCAGGTAATCTTCCCAGCCGAGCTCGAGTATTTCCGCCTCTTTTTCAAGCCGGTAGAGGTCAAAATGAAAGATCGCTCTTTTCGCCTGATAGATATTGAGGATGGTAAAAGAAGGGCTGCAAACCTCATTCAGGTCTCTCAATCCCAGGCCGGCAGCAATTCCCCTGGCAAAAGTCGTTTTTCCGGCGCCCAGCTCCCCGATGAGGAGAACGATTTCATTCCCCTTGAGTTTTCGGGCCATGTCCCTGGCCAGGCGGAAAGTCTCTTCTTCCGATCGCGTGATGTTTGCGGATTCGTGCCTTCCGGCCGGCTTTTTCTTAGTTCTCATGCTGCGGGCTGCCGTCAACTAATGCGAATCCATAAGATAAGGCATCTTCACGATAAACAGGGTGACGAAACAATCCGGCAAGGCCATGGCCAAGCATCGCAGATGCCGTAGCAATATCAAGCCGAGATTGCCACGCTCGCGGTAGTCGCTCGCAATGACGATCGAAAAGCATTTTGTTCGCTTCCGCCAACTCCTTATGAGGCGGCCCGCCTGTCAGGCCCGCTGCGCCCCGGATTCTGCCTCCACAGCTTTGAGCGCCTGAGGTAGAAAGCGGATGAGATCGCCCGCTACGACCGTTCTCTCCCCGACTCTGCGGGCGGCCAGGTCGCCGCTCAGACCATGCAGATAAACGGCTGCCAGGGCCGCCTGGAGAGGATCCTCTTGCTGCATCAGGAGCGCACCGATCATGCCGCTTAAAACATCCCCGGTTCCTCCTGTGGCCATGCCAGGGTTTCCTGTGGGATTGATAAAAATCCTGCCGTCTGGTGCCCCGACGAGAGTCCTGTATCCTTTAAGGACAAGAATGACTCCGTACTTTCTGGCAAAACTCGGGACAAGCTCGAGCCTTCTCCTGAGCACTTCGGGGATGCTGAGGCCGGTAAGCCTGGCAAATTCTCCAGGATGCGGCGTCAGGATTGCCGGTTGGGGCAACTTTTCGAGCATCTCCGGCTTCAAGCTGAGAATGTTCAAACCATCAGCGTCGATCACCAGAGGTTTCTTCACTTTCGGGATGAGGTTCCATAAGAACTCGCGTGTCGATTCCTGAGTAGATATCCCCGGCCCGATAAGCAGGGCATCCTTTCCCTTGATGAGATCAAGCACTCTGGGGAGGGCTTCTGAAGAGATTGCTTTTTCGTTAGTCTCAGCCAACGGCTCTGTCATCAGTTCCATCATCGACCTGGCCACGATCGGGAGGCAGGTTCGAGGCGTGCCAACAGTGACCAGCCCGGCACCTGTTTTGTAGGCGGCTCTGGCAGCCAGAACAGCCGCCCCTGTTTTCCCGAGCGAGCCGGCGATGATGAAAAGGTGGCCATAGTGCCCTTTGTGGCTGTCCCTTTTTCGTTCCCTGAAACTGGCTCGCAGGTTCTCTTTTTCTACCATCTCCAACTTGAGGTTTTCATCATCAAAAAGGAACGGCGGGATGCTGATGTCGGCGACAATGAAATCGCCGACCAGTTCCTCGGCTGGCGGAAAGACATGGGCGATCTTCGGCGCGGCCAGAGCCACGGTCAGGTCAGCCCTGACAGCGGGCCCGATAACCTCAAAGCTATCTGAAGACAGTCCGGAAGGGATATCGACAGCCAGCTTGAAGGCTCGCGCTCTATTGATGCTCTCGATGGCCTGAGCATAAACCCCTTGGGCAGGTTTGACCAGGCCCGTACCAAATATGGCATCAATGATGACAGACGCTTGCTCAAGGAACTTCTGCTGTTTTTTCCAGTCTGAGGCCGTGCGCACCTCCTTAATGGCCACACCCACGGCCCGAGCAACTTTCAAGTTTAGTGCCGCGTCGCCGCGGACCTCCTCCTGTGAGGCAAGAAGAATGACTTGAGGCCTGACCCCGTGGTTGTGGAGATGGCGGGCGACGACAAGTCCGTCTCCACCGTTATTTCCCTTGCCCGCCACGACGACGAAATTCTCACCGGCCAGGCCGGGAAAAAGCGCCTGGAGGACCCGGAAAACCTGGAGGCCGGCGTTTTCCATGAGCACAGGCCCCGGAATGCCTATATCCTCGATCGTCCTGCGGTCGATCTCTTTCATTTCGCCTGATGTCAGGACTTTCATCCGACGCTCCTCATTAAGAAGAAATAATTCGGATTTGATTTTACCACACCCCTCGAGCGATTGACAGCTTTGCCCTTTTCTTGCTTTTTTTCGACCTCCTCAGGCT
>CAZKBY010000074.1:0-11467 GCA_964550915.1 uncultured Eubacteriales bacterium
CACCCCCGGGGAACGAGTTCCGTCGGGTCCCCCCGTCAGAGAACCCGACGGGTCCCCCCTCCGCTACGGGGGCTTCAAGGCAGGCTCCTGCACCCAGCACAAAAAATCACATAGTATGAGCTGCTTCCCGCTCTATGTTATAATTCAGATTAAATCGACCTACAGAACGGAGGAAAAATGAGAAAGAGGTGGCTCTTCTTCATAGCCGCGCTTTTTCTGCTGGCAGGGTGTGTGTCTCATTTTCATCTCGATTTTCTGGGCAAGGACAAAATCCGAGAAATCACCTTGCTCCCGAGCAAATCAAAGGAAAAGATTCTTCTTATCGATGTCGAGGGGATGATCGGGTCGTCAGGTGAAGGTGGTCTTTTCGGCAGAGAAGGTGATGTCCTCTCCCGCGTCTATTACAGGCTTGAGAAAGCGTCCCAAGACCCCTATGTGAAGGGCATCATCCTCAGGCTGGACACGCCGGGCGGCGATGTGACGTCGAGCGATATTCTCTATAACGAAATCCGCAAATTCAAAGAAAAAACAAAGCTGCCGGTGGTGGCTCTGATGATGGGCGTAGCCGCCTCGGGGGGTTACTATGTGGCCTCAGCCTGCGATCATATCGTCGCCCATCCCTCAACTATCACCGGAAGCATCGGCGTCATCTCCGTTTTCCCCAACATCGAGGGTCTTTTCGATAAGGTCGGGGTTAAGACCGTCGTCATTAAATCAGGCGGGATGAAAGACGCTGGCAGCCCCTTCCGCAGTATGAGCCCCGAGGAACAGTCAGTTTTCCAGAGAATCATCGACGAATTCTACGAGAATTTCCTCCGCGTCGTTTTCGAAAGGCGAAAGGATGCGCTGCTCATGGAAGAGCTGAGGAAAATCGCTGATGGCCGGGTTTATACGGCGGGTCAGGCCTTGAAAATGAAGCTCATCGACGAGGTCGGGTATTTCGACGACGCTCTGACCAAGACGCTAGCGCTGGCCTCCCTGAGAGAAGCCAAGGTCGTCGCTTATTCTTACTATCCCAAAAGGCAGACCAACCTTTATGCCTCAACCCTTACCAGGACAACGCTTGTCGATGGCAAACACGTCGAAGATTTGCTCCCGGCCCTGAAGAGCGGATTCTACTATCTCTGGCTGCCACAATTCACCAACGATTGATCCACACTTGGAAAAATTGGCTAAAATTGGGTATAAAAATTGGGGTAAACATATTCATTTACCTATTTTCTCTCTGACGGAGAGCACGGCGCGAGGCGCCAGGAATGACTGCTTGATCCAGTTTTTTCTTGACAGGCGAAAAGAGAGGGGGATAGAATTTTCCTCCGCGTGAGAAGACGGCGGTTGAGCAAGTCTCTTATCGTAAACATTAGATCTATAATAATTCCCGATGCAATCCGAGTCCAATCTCGATACAACGACTCCACGGGGAGGAAAAGTTATGCGAACCCGTGCTTGGCGTGATCATGGCCTCGAAGCCATTAATTGGCTTTTAATCTTTTTTTTGGGTCTTGGCGTCGTATCTTGTGGGAAAGCCCCCCAAGAGAAAAGACTGAGGATTGCCGTGGCCACTTTTTCCCACGAAACCTGCACCTTCTGCCCCGACCCCACCACGATCGAGGACTGGGAGTATTACGGGCCGCCCACACGCGACATCATCAAGGCCGATCGCGGCTATATCGGCGGCTTCAAGACGGCCTGTGAGGAATACGGCGATGTCGAGCTTGTCGGGATTCTCTCCCCGCGCGGCGCTCGCGGCGGCTCCTCGGGGAGCTGGATCACCCGCGAGGCTTTTGATAAGTACGCCGGCCTCATCGTCGAGGATCTGAAAAAACAAGGCCCCTTTGACGGTGTCTACCTGGCCCTCCATGGCGCCATGGCCGTTGCCGGCATCCTGAAGCCCGAAGCGGAGCTGGCGCGCCGAGTGCGGATGGCGGTTGGCCACATTCCGATCATGGTCACCTTCGACCTGCACGCCAACGAAGACGAGGAAATCGCCGAAGCGGCTGATGCAGTCTTCATTATCAAGAGATATCCCCACTACGATACGACCCTGACGGGAGAGACGGCCGCGAGAGTGATGATTCAGACTCTGCGCGGCCGGTATAAGCCCGTCATGGCCGTCAGAAAGCCGGGGGTAATAACGCCGAGCGTTTTTCAAGGAACGGGGACGTCCCCAGCCATGGAGATCATGGAAAGGGCCCGCATCCGGGAATGCGAGCATCCGGGGACTTATGTTTCGGTCGCCTTCGGCTTCGCCTATGCTGATGTCCCGGACGCGGGGGCGACGGTTATTGTCGTCACGAATAATGACCAAGTCCTGGCCGAGAAGATCGCTGACGACATGTCCGATTATATCTGGCGGCTCAGGCACGTGTTTGCCGGGAAAAAGCTCCCCAAGACGGAAGAGGGGGTCGCCATGGCCATTGCCGCAGCCAACCAAGGAAAAACACCGGTGCTTGTGGCCGATCACAGCGACAGGACAGGCGGCTCGACCCATGTCCTCGAAGAGCTCATCTGTCAGGGGGCCAGGAATTTCTGCATGGCCACACTCCGCGATGAAAAAGCTCTCGAAAAAATCAAGGCCAATCACAAAACTGGGGATTTTGTATCCATTGCCGTCGGCGGTTGGACAGATAAATTCGCCGGGAAACCGGTCAAAATCGATGGCAAAATAGAATTCCTTGGCCAAGTCGGCCGCGAGACTGTCGCCGTCATCCTGTTTGGCGACAACAATCGACTCATCCTCACACCTCAGCTCATGCAGGTTACGGATACGAGAATATTCGAAGCCCTTGGCGTCGACGCCAGAGCCTTTGATATCGTCGTCCTCAAGTCGCGCGTCCACTTCCGAAGAGGATTTGCCGACGCTGGCCTGGCCGGAACTATAATCGAGGTCGACGCGCCTGGCTGGGGGCCAGCCGATCTCACGACTCTCCCGTACCAGAACATTCCCAAGGACATTTACCCTATCTACAGGAAAGATTGACCTGGCCAGATTCTGGAAAATAAAATGGAATTTAGTGCATTACGTATGGCGTCCCCAATTTAATAAGGAGGAGGAAAGATGAAACAAGCGCTGACAAAAGGAAAGAAAGGTCTGTGGACTGTTGCTTTTATTCTCATCTTGGCGCTTCTTCTGCCGTCATCTGTTACGGCGGAGAAGCCGAAAAAAATCGAAAAAGAAAAAAAGTTTGTCCTCGATTGGCTGAGCCAGACGGAAATTGTGGAAAAATTCGGCTTGATTTCTGACACCATCTGGTCGTATGCCGAGCTCGGCCTCCAGGAATTCCGGTCGTCTAAGCTTTTAGCTGACACGCTCGAACAGGCCGGATTCAAGGTGGAGCGCGGCCTGGCCGGGATGCCCACTTGCTTCGTGGCCTCCTACGGCTCGGGGAAGCCTGTCATCGGCATCCTGGGAGAGTTCGACGCCCTGCCCATGCTTTCCCAGAAAGGCCGCGTCCCCCGCCAGGAACCGCTCGTTGATGGCGCTACGGGGCACGGATGCGGGCATAACACGATGGGCACGGCCGCAGTGGCGGCTGCCATCGCCACCAAAGAAACGATCGAGAAATTCAGGCTCAGCGGGACGATCAAGATGTTCGGCTCTCCGGCCGAGGAGACGCTCATCAGCCGTCCCTTCATGGTTAGAGCGGGTCTTTTTAATGACGTCGATGTCGTCATCGACAACCACAGCAGCAGCGATTTCGGAACGGACTACGGCGTCAGCGGGAACGCCCTCTTCTCCGTAATTTTCACCTTCAAGGGTCAAACCTCCCACGGCGCTTCGGCCTGGGCCGCGCGGAGCGCTCTTGACGCTGTTGAAATTATGAATGTCGCCACAAATTATCTGCGCGAGCACCTCAATATTGCCCACCGCCTTCACTACGTCATCCTGGAAGGCGGCGAAGCACCCAACGTCGTTCCGGACAGAGCCAGTGTCTGGTACTATGTGCGGAATAGCGACGAGCGCGTCGAGGAGATGTACGAGAAGATTGTCAACTGTGCCAAAGCGGCCGCCCTGGCTACGGGGACGGAGCTTCAAAAAATCAGGATCCTCAGCGCCGTCCACCAACGTCATGCCAATAAAGCCCTGGCCGAGCTCTTCCAGAAGAACATTGACCTCGTCGGAATGCCCGAATGGACAGAAGAAGAAAATGTCTTTGCCAAAGCCCTGCAAAAAGAACTTGGCGAGGAAGAAAAAGGGATGCCCGCAGACCTCAGGCCGCTCCGTGAGCCCTGGCCAGTCTCCATAGGCGGGGGTTCTTCGGATGTGGGTGACGTCTCTCTCGTGGCGCCTTTAGCGACGATCCGGTTCCCAGGGCAGGTGCCCGGCGCTATCGGTCATCACTGGTCTTCTGTGGCCTCGAATTACGGCTCAACAGCCTGGAAAGGTCTTAATGCCGGCGCCAAAGCCATGGCTGCCTCAGCCGTCGACCTCCTGACCAAGCCCCAGGAGCTCAAGAAGATCCGGGATGAGTATGAAGCCTATGCGAAAGACCATCCTTATAAGTCATTCCTGCCGCCGGGCGCCCAGCCACCGCTCGACCTGAACGAAGAGCTGATGAAAAAATGGCGGCCGCTTCTCGAGCAGATCTCAATGAGAGATTAATCTCGATCGACAGAAATTCATTACGGCTCTGAACCTTAGCTTTTGTTCTGCTTGGCTGTCTGTCTCGAGCGGTGCATTTGGCGTTTATTTTTTTCCAAAGCGCGAAAGACCAGGTCAAAATGGCGGCAAGCCCGCCGATGTTCGTTCTCGCAGATGACGGCGAGCTTTTCTCTGACAGAGTTCTTCTCCTTCCAGAGAAGATCCCAGCGTTCCCGGAGAATTTCCTGGGAAACGTCTTCCACAGGGACAACATAATCGTCGAGGCCGTTCTCTTTCATAAAATTCCAGGCCTTGCCGGCGTAGGAAAGAGCCAGAGTGGGGACATTGGCCTGGACGGCCAGGAAAGCAGAATGGAGTCTTGTCCCGATAAACCCGTCGCAAGCGCTAATCTTGGCCCGGAGCTCTCCAGAGGTCTGCCAGTGGCAAATCTCTGCGGGAAAACTCGGCTCCCTGATCCGGCTGCGCACGCTCTCGAAAGCCCTCAGGTCTCGCCAGGAGCTGACATTATAAAAGGGGAAAAACAGAAATTGTCCATGGTATTGAATCCAAATCCAATCCAAAAGCGAAGCCAGGGACTCTTCAAAATTCTTGAGCCTCTCCTCCGCGAAGCCCTCTTTGGGAAAACAGCGGACTGTCAAGCCAATAAGTGGGCCTGGCGAGTCTGCTTGTTGATTTCTCCTGCGGCTGGCGGCTTGAAAAAAGCTCACGTCAGCCAGGGGAACAATTCTCGAGCTTTGAATGCCGAGGCGGGTTAATTCGCTGGCTGATGCCCGGTCCCTTGTCGAGAGAAAAACAGCGCGGTTTCCCGCAAGCCTGAGCGCTTTTCGGGATAGCCATCCAGCCACTTTCCAGTATCCCATGCCGATAAAAGCATATGAAGTCCTCAAGGCCAAAGCCAAGATCGCCCGGCCGAGAAAGAACAAAGGCCTGAACCTTCGGGTGACATCCTGGAATTGCGTCCCCGGCCCAATCAAGAGAAGATCGCTCCGCCTGATCCAGCGGATGTTTTCCCAGATCCAGGCCAGAGATTGAAAAAAAGGAAGACCCGGCTCCCTAACTCCCCAGCGTCCTGTGTAGACGAAGTCAAGGGAGCTAAGAGGGATGGCCTCTCTCAGAAGGAGCTGGCGGGATTGCTCTCGAGACCCTGTAAAAATTGCGATTCGACAGCCTGGAAAGCGCGAGCGAAGGCCCGAGATGGTTGAAAGGAGCAGGATGTCATCCCCGGTGTTCGATTCTCCAAATGTTCCCATGAGGGAAATAATCGGGCGCGAGTCATTGCCCAAGACACTTCTCCGTCGATGTGGCCCGAAGGATATGACAGAAAAAAAAGACTGTCAAGGACAAGACGAATAAACTCAGAAGATTGGGGACAGATTATCAGATTGTCTTTCCGCAAGCCATTTTTGATAACTGAAAATTGGGTGAACAGGTAAGCTGTCCCGAATTTTCTTTAAAATCCCTGTTCGTGACTAAATGAATCGAGCCGGAGGAAATGACCAAAACACCCTTCTGACTCAGATTTTTTGGGGAGGCCGTCCTTTAGAGGTCTCTGATATCGATATAAAGGCGGTCGGTTTCACGAGGAAACGACTGCCCCTTGGCTAAAAAAGATAGGGAAAGGAACAAGGGAATAAGTCAGGGGGCTGATCACATCGGGGTCGGAATAACGGCGAGACAGGCTCAAAGCCTTGTCGCTCCCGGTTAATGAGCGGCTGCAAGATGCCCATATTTGTCGATAGCAGCGCCCAAGGGGCACTTTCGCGGTTCACCACTTTTTTTGTTCATCGCACACTTGCCTCGATGATTATTTGGAATGATCAAAGAACAAACCTTCGACGACGCCAAGCCCTCATCGATCAGGACAAAGAAACTTGGCCGGGTCTTGATTTGAATGCAGTCTTGATTAAGAATAATAGGTGGAAAAGAACGTTTAAGACCCGTTATGGAGGCCGATCGTGCTCAGAAGATACGACATCATCAACAGCAAGATCGAAGAGGCTAAGAATGACACAAGCCCGATCATGATGTTCGTCAACCCCGACGATAAGGAGAAGCGGCTCCTCATCGATCAGTACGGCGTGGACGAGCACACCCTGGCTTCCGCCCTCGACCCCGATGAACTGGCCCGGCTCGAATGCGAACCCAACCACATTGCCATCGTTCTCAAACGGCCGAGGAATTATTCCGGAAAGGACCAGCTCCTGTTCAAAGCCTCCACCCTGGGCATCTTCTTCTTCGGCGACTTTCTGATCATTGTTATGGCTGAGGACACAAACCTCTTCGAAGGAAAGCCGTTTGCCAAGGTGAATTCGCCACGCGAGGTCCTGCTCAAGCTCATCTACCGATCCATTTTCCATTTCCTCGAGCACCTCAAAGTCATCAACATGATCTCGGATGAAGTGGAACAGAAAATAAACCGGGCCATGGAAAACCGCTTTTTGATCAATCTGTTCACTTTGCAGAAGAGCCTGGTCTATTACCAAAACGCTATCCATTCTAACGGGGTGCTGATCGAGAAAATCAAGCACAACTCGTCGAGGATCGGGTTCACGACCGAGGAGATCGAACTCCTCGAGGATATCCTCATCGAGAACAACCAGTGCTATCGCCAAGCAGAAGTCTACTCCAACATCCTGGCCAGCTTGATGGATGCCCGGGCCTCGATCGTCAGCAACAACATCAACGTCCTGGTCAAAACCCTGAACATCATCACCATCGCTATCATGGTCCCGACGTTCGTTGTCTCAGCTTTTTCCATGAACGTCCGGATCCCCCTGGCCCAACTTCCCACGGCATTCTGGATGATCATGGGAATGGCGGGCCTGTCAATGGCCGGGTTCCTTTTCTTCTGGAAACTCCTCAAGTGGTGATGCCGGGCCGGGAAAAAAATCAGGTTGGAATCTCCGCTTCGATGGAAAAAAGGGGCGGCTTCAGCATGAGGGCCTTAACCGTGCACTGGTCCACGGCCCTGATCACGGCATTTTTGTATTTCTCGGGGAACTCCCGAGGAAGCTGAAGCTCTATCGAGATTTTGGCAATCATTTTGGTCCCGGGGTTCTTCTCTGTCTTCATGAGGACAGACGCTTCGTCGGTCGGGATCCCCCTTTCCCGGCAGAAAGCCAGGACATAATACCCGGCGCAAGTGGCGATGGAGGCCAGGAAGAGGTCGAACGGGGCGGGAGCCGTCCCTTCGCCGCCGGAATAGATCGGCTGGTCGGTGCGGATAAGAAAGCCCTTGTATTCGGCGTTCACCTTGAGGCCTCCGGGAAAAGAAACCCTTATCTCTCTGTCGCTCATCTATCACTCCTTGAGAAAGGTCTGCTCAGGCGAAACAAATTCGCCACTTAGTTTAGTAATTTTATCGAAATACTATAAATTTTGCAACCGCAAAGCCTCCGACCCGGGGCTGCCCAAACACCCTTTCATTGTATTATAATTACGTTTTTCCTGATAAAGGAAAACCGCAGCTGGTCGAAAAAAGTACCAAGGAAAGGAGAAGCCGATGGCCAGGACAAAAATATTGGAAAAAAAGTTTCGCCAGCACGGGTTCACCGATTTCCGGTGGCTCGACCCAAAGCAAATCGTGATTGCTCAATGGGCCAGGATGAAGTGTCTCTACGGCTGCGTCGAGTATGGGAAGACAGCCTCCTGCCCGCCCAACGTCCCGTCCGTCACCGAGTGCGAGCGCTTTTTCCGTGAATACCGCCGGGCTGTCGTCTTCCGTTTCCATAAAAAGGTGGCCAAGCCAGAGGACCGGTTCGCCTGGACACGGAAGACAAACCTCAAACTCCTCAAGCTCGAGCGGGAGGTTTTTGTCTCGGGCCACGAAAAAGCCTTTCTCCTCTTCATGGATAGCTGCAACATCTGCGCCGAGTGCAGCGGGAAGCGCGAGGCTTGCAAGCAGCCTAAAATGGCCCGGCCTACCCCTGAAGCCATGGCCGTCGATGTCTACTCCACGGTCCGAAAACTCGGCTATCCGATCGAAGTCCTTTCGAGGTACGACAAGACAATGAACCGCTACGCCTTCCTGTTCATCGAATAGGCAACTCTTTCACGCTGGTCTTCCTCCTCCGCAATGAGTACGTCCGCGACCCGGGTATCTATCTCCTCCTCGACTTCGCCACGGGGCGAGAGGTTGACCTTGTCCGGCTCACCGCCAGGTCCAAAACGCCCGAGGCCCATATCATCCTGAAGATGCAAAAGTAAGAGAATCGGCTGCCGCAAATTAAGTGAATTACGTATGCTGTCCCCCTGTGATAGCCCTGTGATAAAATGAGGATCGATGGATCTTCCCTTCAGAAAAGACGCGGGGGACTCAAACAACAGGAAGAGGTTTGCCGTCGTCCTGGTCCGGCCCGAAAAGCAGGAGAATATCGGGCTCGTCGCCCGGGCGATGAAAAATACCGGCTTTTCGGACCTCAGGATCGTCGGGCTCAAAAAGCTCGATGAAGAAGCTGAGCGAACGGCTGTCCATGCCGGAGATATCCTCGGCCGTGCCCGTTTCTACCCGACCGTGGCCAAGGCGGTGCAAAAGCTCCATCTCATCCTTGCCTCAACGGCTAGGGTCCGGAGCAAGTTTTCACTCCTGCCGCTCGAAGAGGCAGTAGATCTTGTCTTGCGTTACCCTTCCTCAACCCGGGTGGGACTCCTCTTCGGGAATGAACGGACGGGCCTGACCTCAGAAGAACTCGGCACGGCAAATTTCGTTTTCTCCATTCCCCAGGCCATCCGGCAGCCATCTTACAACCTTGCTTCGGCCGTCCTTCTGACGCTGTTTGAAATCTTCAGGCGAACGCCCACAGCACTTGCCGCCCCTGAAAAAAAGCCCCTGCCCCGCAAGGATCAGGACGAGTGCATCCGCGTCGTGTTGATGAAGCTCCGGCAGTCAGGCTTCATCCACGCCACTAATGAAACTCATATCACGCGCCGGGTTCAGGATCTTTTCGGCCGTCTCGCCCTGACCGATAAAGACAGAAAACTGCTCATGGCCATCTTTAATAAAGCCCTTTAGCATCGCTATTCTTACGTGAAGGCAGCGAAGCCAAAGCGAAGCCAAGCAAGCAGGAGAAACTGGGGAACATTCCTCCGATTTCAGATTACGAGAGTGGGCTCGAATCTGGCAAAATGGATAGAAATCAGAATTAAGGTAATTATGTATGGCGTCCCCAATTTTCCAATTTTCCCCAATTCTCCAATTTTTTGGTTGACTCAAAGCCTTTAACATAGTATTTTCTTTTCAACTCGACAAACGGTGAAGCGCCATGTCCAGCAAATGCCCCAGATGCTATCATGACAATCCCGATGACACCCTGTATTGCGGGAAGTGCGCCGCTCCGCTCAGGCCGTCGGGCGAGATCCCTGTCGTCGCCACCGAAACTCTCCGCGCGCCGCGAGAGGAGCTGACGACCGGCTCGACCTTCGCCGGAAAGTACCAGATCATCGAAGAGCTCGGCAAGGGGGGCATGGGCCGGGTTTACAAGGCGCTCGACAGCGAGGTGAACGAGAAAGTCGCCCTGAAGCTCATCAAGCCTGAGGTCGCACTCGACAGGGATACGATCGAACGCTTCCGAAATGAGCTGAGACTCGCCCGCAAGATCCGCCACAAGAACGTCTGCCAGATGTTTGACCTGAATAGCCACGAAGGTGTTTATTACATCACGATGGAATACATCTCCGGCCAGGACCTGAAAGGGTTGATCCGGCAGTCGGGGCGCCTGGCCGTCGAAACAGCGGTATCCATCGCCAAACAGGTATGTGACGGCCTGGAGGAAGCCCACCGTCTGGGCATCGTGCACCGGGACCTCAAACCCGGCAACATCATGGTCGATCGGGACGGCCAAGCCAGGATCATGGATTTCGGGATCGCCCGATCACTCAAGGCCAAAGGCATCACCGGCGCCGGGATGATGATCGGAACGCCCGAATACATGTCTCCAGAACATGTCGAAGGCAAGGAGGTTGATGAGCGCTCGGACGTCTATTCCCTCGGAATTATCCTTTACGAGATGGTGGCTGGTCGAGTGCCCTTCGAGGGCGATACGCCCTTCACCGTTGGCGTGAAACACAAGAGCGAGGTTCCCAGACCGCCTAAAGAGATCAACGCCCAGATACCGGAGGACCTCAACCGGGTGATTTTGAGATGCCTGGAAAAAGACAAAAACAGGCGGTATCAAAGCGCCGCAGAGCTGAAAGCGGAATTAAGCCGTATCGAGGAAGGGATGCCGACCGCGGCGAGGGTGACCCCAAAAAGAAAAGCTTTCACATCAAGAGAGATCACCGTAACAGTCGGCCTAAGAAAGCTCATCGTCCCTTCGATCGCCCTCATCGTTCTCGTTGCCCTGGCCGCCTTTCTCTGGCGGGTCATCCCGAAAAGGAAGGCCGCGCCAATACCAACCGATAAACCCTCGGTCGCCGTCATGTATTTCAAAAACAACACGGGCGATGCCGGCCTCGACCACTGGAGGACTATGCTGGCCAACCTGCTTGTCACGGACCTCACCCAATCGAAGCACATCCGGGTCCTGAGCGAGGACAAGCTTTTCCAGATTCTCACCCGTCTTGGCCAGGAGGATAAACAGACATATTCCTCAGATATCCTCCGCCAGGTGGCCGCCGAGGGTGGAGTCAACCACATCCTTCAAGGCGCCTACGCCAAGGCCGGGGACGAGATCCGGATCAATGTCACACTCCAGGAAGCCGGCTCGGGCGAGCTTATGGGGTCGGAGTCTGTGGCCGGGAAAGAGGAGGCAAGCATTTTCTCCATGGTGGACGCCTTGACCCGGCGGGTCAAGGCGAATTTCAAGATTCCGCCTCAGGACATCGCCTCTGACATCGACAAGGACGTGGGAATCGTCACCACGAGAT
>CAZKBY010000075.1:0-11428 GCA_964550915.1 uncultured Eubacteriales bacterium
CGGGGCCTCAATCGTCAAGGACATCGGGGCCGGCCGGTTCGATCCCCGGATGCTCCCCCTTGTCTCTGAAAGCGGGGCCGGCCTCATCCTGATGCACATGAAGGGAACTCCCAAAACTATGCAGGTCAACCCTTATTACGAGGATGTGCTGACCGAGGTCAAGGCCTTCCTCCGGGAAAGGATGGAAGCAGCGGAGGCGCTCGGCATCGCGAAAGACAGGCTGATCATCGACCCGGGGATCGGGTTCGGCAAGAGGCACGAGGATAATCTGGCCCTTCTCAACAACCTCAATGCTTTCGCCGAGCTTGGCCGGCCGGTCCTGGCCGGCATCTCCCGCAAATCCTTCATCGGGAAGATCCTCAACCTGGCCCCTTCGGACAGGCTTGAGGGCACGATCGCCGCTGCCGTCGTGGCCATCCTTCGGGGAGCTTCGCTTCTCCGTGTCCACGACATCCAGGCAGTCAAAAGGGCCATCGCCGTCGCTGAAGCCATCCTCGGAGAAAAGAAAGAATTTCCGCCGCTGAAAGGAACCCAGAAACCCTATGTTCACTGATCTTGCCACGGCTCTGTCTCATATCACCATCGTGGACATCCTTGACATCCTTCTTGTCACCTTTATCCTTTACTCGTTCCTCCGGCTGATCAAAGACACGCGGGCCTACCAGATGGCCATCGGTATCGCCATCATCGGGCTTTTCTACCTGCTCACCCAGTGGGGCAGGCTGGTCGTTTCGCACCGGTTGATCAAGAGTTTTATGACCTACTTGATTATCGCCATCATCGTCCTTTTCCAGGGCGAGATCAGGCGTTTTTTGACTGGCCTCGGCTCCCGGTCCTTCCGCAGACCCTTCACCCTTCGTTCACTGGAGGAGAAGCTGGAAGATCTTTTCCTGGCCGTCGACTATCTCTCCAAAAAAAAGATCGGAGCGCTCATCGCCGTGGAGAAGGAAATCTCTCTTAAAGCCTACGCCGACCGGGGCACGAAATTGGACGCTGTCCTGTCCAAAGACTTGTTGGTGAATATCTTTTTCCCTCACTCCCCTCTCCACGACGGCGCCGCTATTGTCCAGGGGAACAAAATCCTGGCTGCCGGTTGCCTTCTTCCGCTGCCCGCCTCCCCCAACCTGGGAGAGGAGTTCCTGGCCAGGACGCGACATCTGGCAGCCATCGGACTCTCTCAGGAGTCAGACAGTGCAGTCATCGTCGTCTCTGAAGAGACCGGCGCTATCTCCCTGGCCACCAAGGGCAGCCTTATCAGAGTCAAGGACAAAGACGATCTCAAAGACCTGGTGCTTCGTTATTTGGGATAAAGATGAAGAAATTCGTCCGCAACCTGATTTTCAGGAACTGGGAGCTCAAGCTGCTCTCGCTTCTTCTGGCCTTCTTGCTCTGGGTTTCTCTCATCCCCGAGGAGAAGATTTTCTCAGAAAAAACGCTGACCGTCCCGCTGGAATCGCGCAACATCCCGCCCGATATGGAGCTCGTGGAAAAGCCGGAAGCCACCGTGGATGTGACCATCCGGGCACCGAACAGGCTGATCAACGAAATCAGCTCCGCCAATGTCTACGCCAAGCTCAACCTTGAGAAAGCCACACTCTTCCAGCAGGAATACCCTTTAAATGAGACGATGATCTCCATTCCGGCCGGTGCTGAAGTCGTCAGGATCAGCCCGAATAAAGTCAGGCTTAAATTCGAAAGGACCAAGGAGGCCTGGCTCGACATCGTCCCCAACATCATCGGCCAGGTCAAAGAGGGCTACGGGGTGACCAAAATCGAAGTCATGCCGGTGCGTGTCATGGTCAAAGGGCCGGAGAGCAAAATCAGAGAAAAAGACAAAGTCACAACAAGCCCTCTCAACATCTCGGGGTTAGAAAAATCAGCCGAGTTTGAAGCCGATCTAATCCTTCCCAAGCCCGATTTAAGGCTGGCCACTCCAATAAACAGAGTCCGGGTTAGAGTCCTCATTCAAGAAGAAAAGCCGCCGGCCAAGGTTGAAGTCAAAAAGAAAAAATGAAAAAGCTCTTCGGGACGGATGGGATACGGGCTGTGGCCGGGGAATATCCTCTGGACAGAAAGACGATCTTCATCGTGGCCAGAGCCCTCGTCGAGCTGTTGCAGCAAGAAGGGTTAAAGCCCAAAGTCCTCATCGGCCGTGACACGAGGGAATCGGGCCCCTGGATCGAAGAAGTCCTTTTTCAGGGAATAAGGGCCGAAGGCGGCGAGACTGTCTCCGCCGGCGTCATCCCCACCTCAGCTGTCTCCTTCCTGACGAGAAAGCACTGTTTCTCGGCTGGCATTGTTATCTCTGCTTCCCATAATCCTTACCGGGATAACGGGATCAAGATCTTTTCCACGCAGGGCTTAAAAATCTCAGATGAGTGGGAGGCCAGGCTCGAAAAGGCCGTGGCCTGCGGAAAAGGCAATCCAAAAATATGCAAGCTGTCCGTGTCACCCGAGCCAGGGCTGAGCAAGGAGTACGAGGATTTTCTCAAGGAACAGCTCGAAGGCCTACCCGGGCTGAAAAACCTCAGCCTGGTCGTTGACTGCTCTAATGGCGCCAGCTCCGCGATTGCGCCCGAGGTGTTTCGCGAACTGGGGTTTAAAGTCATGGCCATCCACAACACGCCGGATGGAAAAAACATTAACCGCCGTTGCGGTTCTCTCCATCCCGAGGAGCTCGTCCGGAAAGTCAGGGCCGCACGGGCGGACCTCGGCGTTGCCTATGATGGCGATGCTGACCGGGCGATCTGGGTGGATGAAAACGGGCGGATTCTCAACGGCGATCACACGCTCTTCGTTCAGGCCCGTCACATGAAGGAAAAGAAGCGGCTCAAATCGACAAAAATCGTGGCCACGACCATGAGCAACCTGGGGCTGGAAAAAGCGCTTGAGGAGATGGGGCTCGAACTCGTCAGAACGAAAGTCGGAGATAAATACGTATTAGAGAAAATGATGGAACTCGAGTCAAATCTGGGCGGGGAGCAGTCCGGACATACGATTTTTCTCGATGATTGCCCGACCGGAGACGGCATCCTGACCAGCCTCAGGATGCTCGAGGTCATGCTCTCGCGGAGGGCCTCGCTATCGGAGCTCACCTCAGGGCTCAAGGAATTCCCACAAGTCCTTCTCAATGTCCGGGTCAGAGAAAAGCCGGATTTCAGCCGTTTTCCCGAAATCATCCAGGTCATGGAGGAGGTCAAGAGGAAGCTCGCCGGACGAGGCCGCCTGGATGTCCGCTACTCGGGGACCGAGCCTCTGGCCAGGGTGATGGTCGAAGCGCAGGAGAAAGCCCTGGTCCAAGCCCTGGCCAAGCGCATGGCCGGGACAATCGCCAAATACTTGGGAGAAGGAGAATAAAATGAGGTTGGCGGTCAACATCGATCATTTCGCCACACTCCGCCAGGCCCGCCGGAGCGACGAACCGGAGCCCGTGCTGGTGGCTCTGCTGGCCGAGCAGGCAGGCGCGGAAGGCATCGTCATTCACCTGCGCGGAGACAGGCGCCACATCCAGGAACGGGACCTCCGCTTGCTCCGGGAGGTCATCAAAACCAAGCTCAACCTGGAAATGGCAGCCAGCGAGGAGATGAAAAAACTCGCGCTCCAGATAAAACCCGATATCGTTTCGCTCGTGCCCGAACGCCACGAGGAACTGACCACCGAGGGCGGGTTGAACATCGTCGCCGGCCGAAAGCGTCTGGCTCCCTTTGTCCGGACTCTTCAAATGGCCGGGATCAAAGTCAGCATTTTTGTCGACCCTGACCTCGGGCAAATCAAGACCTGCGCTGAACTCGGCGTCAACCTCATCGAGATCAACACGGGAAAATATGCCGATCTCAAGCCTGGCCCGGAACGAGAAAAAGCGCTCCATCAGGTCAAGAAAGCGGCCGCTTTTGGAAGGAAGTCCGGTCTCGAGGTTCACGCCGGGCACGGGCTGGACTACCGGAATGTCCAAGCCATCGTGGCCATCCCCGAGATCTCCGAGCTCAGCATTGGCTTCTCCATTGTGGCCAGGGCGGCGGTCGTCGGTGTCGTCCAGGCGATCAGGGAGATGAAAGCTCTTCTGTCTTGACCGCCATATGGATATAAAGATCAACCTCGAACGTTTGAAATCTGATATTGAGGACCTGGCTCAAATTGGCCGGGACCCCAGGGGTGGAATCAGCCGCCCCTCCTTCAGCAAGTCGGACATGGAGGCGAGGGACTGGCTCAAAGAAAAAATCTGTCAGGCGGGACTTTGCTTCCGCCAGGACGGCGCCGGAAATATATTTGGCCGGCTCGGAGACGAGGGCCGGGCCGTGCTCGTCGGCTCTCACATTGACACTGTCATTAACGGAGGGAAGTTCGACGGCTCGGCTGGCGTGCTAGCCGGGCTTGAATGCCTGAGAAGGATCAACGAGGAGAAGCTGCTCTTAGCTAAGCCCCTTGAGCTTGTTTCTTTCACCGATGAAGAGGGAAACCTGGTCGGCGATTTCTTGGGCAGCCGGGCCTTCGCCGGCCTTCTCAACAGGGAGGAACTTGAGCGTGGAGTGACGTCTTTCGGCCGGCCGCTCAAGGAGATTCTGGCCGGGACTGAGTTCACCCTGGAAAGCATCCTGAAGGCAAAGGAAGAACGGCCCGAGGTGGAAGCTTACCTTGAACTTCATATCGAGCAAGGCGCTATTCTTGAAACTGACGGTATTCCGATCGGAATTGTCGAAAAAATCGCCGGGAAAAATTATCGCTGGTGCTCCTTTGTCGGGAAGCCGGACCACGGCGGGACGACTCCCCTTGAACTCCGGCGTGACGCGTTTCTGGCCACGGCCGATTTTGCCCTCAAAGGAACCCAGCTCGTGGCCATGCGCCATTACGGCTCAATGATCACGATAGGCAGAGTCACAGTTCAGCCGGGTTCTTTCAGCGTGGTCCCCGGTCAGGTCGATTTTTCCCTTGATTTCCGGAGCGCCTCCCGGGAAACTCTCGAGGTTTTGGAGAAAGAGCTTCTGGCTCTGGCCGAGGATATTGCCTCGACGCGGGGGGTGTCTTTCTTCTCGCGGGTGGTCGATAGAACCGAGCCGGTCGAAGTGCCATCCCGCATCACAGGAATCCTAAAAGAAGAATGCCGGGAGCTCGGTTATCCCTTCCTTATGGTGACGAGCGGAGCCGGACATGACGCCCAGATTCTCTCTTCTGTCGCCGAGTCCGGGATGATTTTCATCCCCTGCCTCGACGGAATCAGCCACTCACCGAAGGAGACGATCGACTGGCAGGACCTGGAGAAAGGGGCTAACCTCTTGCTTCGGGCCCTCGTCCGCCTGGCCAGCTAATCAACTGCGGCATTAATGTATCTCTACTGGAGGCGTCTCTGGTATCATCCGATCAAGGCCGCCGCAGCGTCTCTGTCCTACTCGAGAATGACGGTGACGAGATAGGCTCCCCTGACAAACTCAACTGTCTTGACAAAGGCGATGTCAAGACCCACATTCTTAAGACCTGAAGCAAGAATCTTCGCCTTCAAGGTGTCAGGGATGAGCTCTAAATCCTGCGTGTAATAAAACAGAGTCATGTTCCTGAGAGGCTGATCCGTGAAAAGAAGCGCAAGGCTCTGCCGGGCAACGAGAGCGGAACCGATTTGCTGCGCCTTCCGAGAAAGGCTCTCTTCCAGATGAAGACTCTTAAGGCCGAATTGGAGCCTGATCTTATTCAGGGCTCTGATGACGATATCCATCTGCGATTGCGGCGGCAGGGAAGGAAAGGGCGCAGCTGGAAAAAACATCAAGGCCACGAAATAGGCGCCACCCGGATGGGACGCACTGCGGGTGAATTCAACACCCACGCCTCCTTCTTTATACTTCGCTTCCCTCAGATACTCTTCATTCCGGCCGAAATTATCTAAGAAAGGAGTTGTCAGATAGAAAACAAGCGTTTCCCCCAAGCCCTCGGCAAAAGGCGGCGGAGGTTGACCTTGTGCCCGGGCGTGAGCGAAGAGCTGGGCCAGCTGGTTCATGTTTTCTGAAACCTTGATCAGGGGGAGCTTGTATGCCCGGCGGACAGCCCGAATTTTAGAGACGATGGCTTTTCTGGCTTCTTCGATGGTCGCAATTTCCAGGCTCTGGATAAAATCCTGGGTGATAAAACAACAGGCCTTGCCCTGATCAACAACCCCAATTCCCACTTCATCAAAAGGGGGTCAAGGATGTTTTCCCTGTGCTCCGGGCTGTCCATCAGAGATTGGTGAATCCATCGGGAGTCGAATGTTTCGCTCCGGACCACGTTCTCGCCCATCCGACCAAAAAAGAAGCCTCCTCCAACAAGGCGGTCCAGGTAGGACTCTCCGGCAGAGGACGGGTGCGACAGCTTGTCCCGATCAGCCATATCCCGGCTGTGCTTTCGGGCAAGCGAAGTGAGTCCTGGAGATAGACGCAGCCCGGGAAGGCCCTGTTTCTCCCGCTCCTCGTTGATCAAATTGATCAGGCTCTGCTCGATTAACGGCGGGGCCGGTCTGGCGTATAGGTCCGACTTTTGTGGCGCTTTCTTTTCGGCGAGAAGAAAAGCGGAGGAGATGATGGCACAGAGGAGGAAGAAGAAAATCCGCATTCTTAGGGTCAATCCAGTTCTCATGATGGTCCTGCCCTGTCATTGTAGCATGGACTCCACAGAATCTCACAAATACGCCGCTTTTTCGGATTTTCAGATACCTCGGCTGCTAAAGACCCAGGATACCGGGCAGCTTGGCGAAGAGCCTTGTCTCTTCTATCCGCTCGAGGCCGCAGACGTACCGGGTCAGCCTTTCAATTCCGATGCCGAAGCCGGCAGACGGGAAGAGCCCTCTTTCCGCGAACTTAAGATAGATCTCATAGGACCTCAGGTGGATTCCTTTGAGCTCGATGCGTCTTTTGATTTTTTCGGGCTTGTATTCTCTCTCTCCACCCGAGAGAGCCTCGCCGTAGCCCTCGGGATAGATCAAGTCCATGTCCTTGAGAATGCCCGGCCTGTCAGGATATTCCCGGTCATAAAATTCTCTTTCGGCCATCGGAAAATCGAGAAGCCAAAGTGGTTCTTCGAGGCGCCGGGAAAGCGGGGTTTCGTAATCCTTTCCGAATGCCTGGAGGGCTTCTTCGTGAGAGAGCGAAGGAAAAGGGATTTTCGGGATCTTTAAATCACGCTCGAAAAAATCAAGGTCCTCCCGGCAAGCAGCCTTGACGCGTTCCAGAACGGAGGTCAAAAGCTCTTCGCCGAGCTTGAT
The DNA here is from genome assembly GCA_964550915.1 of uncultured Eubacteriales bacterium. GTDB lineage: Bacteria > Acidobacteriota > Aminicenantia > Aminicenantales > UBA8522 > JARYMI01. Next base: position 7,223 of record CAZKBY010000075.1, read on the forward strand.
GACGTCTTCCCGGCCAGCTTCTTTTGCTTCCAGGTCGAGCTGGACAAATTCAACGAGGTGCTTCCCGCTCATCTGGCGCTCGCCCGGCTCGATGCGGATATTAGGGGAAAAAGAGAAAATCTGTGGCAGAGAGTGAAGTGAAATCTGCTTGTGGAAGATCATGCTCTTGGTGATCTGGTATGTGAAGCCGTAACATTCTATCTCGCCCCTGATTCGATAATCGGTCAGAGGATCAGTTATCGGAGAGATGATCACCGGGAGGATTTCGATAAACCCCTTCTGCCTCAGGAAATCGCGCGAGCTCTGGATGATCTCGTTCTGAACGGTGACAGCCCGCTTCAATTTTTCTGACCGCAAGATACTCAAATATCTTTCGACATCAAACATGGTTGTTCTCCTCGCAGACTTTGAAGTCAAGAAAGGTTGATGGCTAGAAACTAAATAGGCGTCCCCTTTAGAAGGGGACGTTATTGTTGGTGATATTCAATAAAAAGGGAGGGAAGGAAGAAAAAAGAGAAGCCGCTCGTTCAGGCAGCTCGACCAATGGGCTGCTTCTCTTGCACATGTTCAGTTCTTTTATTACAGGAGTTTTTTCCCCAAGTCAAGTAAGTTCAAAATAGCCGGGGCCATCTTTTCCTCATCGCTCCGCTTGCTCCATCTGACTCTAAGACGACAGTGACAAGGCAAGCTCTCCGGTGAAACTCGGCTGTTTTGGCAAAAAAATGTCCATGCGCACATTTATAAGACTGGGCATGCCGAATTTTGTCGCAAGATCGCCGGGGTGATATTCCTCGGACAAATTTACCTAAAAGGGTTATTGACAGATCCTCCCGCTGAACTCATATCCTAACTAACGAACGCTGCTAACAAATATCATCCTGACTTGAATATTTTTCAGGGCTGAGGAGAAAGCAGGATGAAAGCAAAAATTATTTTTCTGGCAACTGTTTTTATCCTTTCGTTTGCTTTTGTCAGCTGTTAAAAAGACGTTAACCCCTTCTCTCCCCAGATGGATGCGGAAAAGGAATCAGAAAACCCGACAACCGGGAGTTTTGCTTCGACAAAGTGGAGGACGCAAGAAAGAATCTCGCCAAACGCTAAAAAAAGCGACGTCGACATGAAGGCTAACGGGGAAGAGAAAGGCTGTGCTCGGGATTCTGCACTGGCCGGTGCCGGTCCCGAATCAACGAAGGCGCTTATCGCGGGTAATGATGTTCTCGCGACCAACAGAATCGCGAACGCAACACCTCTGCGGCAAAGGAAAAGAGAATCTAACGGAAGGGAAGTCACGGCAACCGACCAAGGGCTCGGCGTCTGGATTCAGCCTTTCCAGTGGAACACAAATTGGGACCACAGCGAAGGTCTGGTGACAGTGCGGATTTATGGAGAGGGATACGAAGCCATCGCCCCGAGTTCTTTAAGAATGATCTGCCCTGAGGGGGATGAAACAGGTGAGCCCATCATGTTCGAGACAGGACCGTTCTTCGTCGTGGCGAAGTTCATGAGAAGCGAGGCCATCAGGATCATCCCAGAGCCGACGCCAGGTGAAACTTGTGAGATCCAAGTGACCTGGGAGAGCAACAGCGGCGGAGAAGCTGGCGATGGGCTATTCTCTCCGATCAGAATCGTGGGCAGGAAACAGGAGGCGGGTGAACTAACCCTGGAGATCAGGCCAGACAAGTGGAATCGAGCCTGGGCAAGTGCGGATGAGAATGACGACACCGTGACAGCTCACATCAGCGGGGAAGGTTTCGATAAAATAAAAATCACTCCTGCGCACCCTTTTCAGATGAGAGGTCCTGCCCGAACGCCGATTGCTCCCATAAGCGCAGAACTGGCTGGATTTTCCTTTATCGCCAAGTTCTCCAAGAGCCAGGCGATCACGTTGATTCCCAATCCCCCGGCGGCGAGCTACCAAATCTTAGTCACTTTTTATCTTGGCGACGGGACTTACCATGAACTTTCTAATTGGATAGCGATCAGGGGAAAAAACGAGTAGGTATTGATCAGAAAAACGTGCCATTGACAATTGAGTCCGGGATCAGGCGGGCTAGCTGTCGCCGCCAGGGCGGAAAGCCCGGGCCCTCTTTTTCTCAGAGTGTTTCCTCTTTTCCTCCAGCATTTTGAGCTTAGCCCTCTTTGACCTCTTCCTTTTCTGTCGTCTAATCTTTTCGATGCGCTGTTTTTCGGCGCTCTGCTCTCCCAGCAGCCGTTTTTCTATCTTATCCACCAGAATCCTCCGGGCCAGGAAGCGGTTGATGACCTGGGAACGTTCAAGGCTGCATTTCACATCGATGCCCGTGGGAAGATGCTTGAGATAAACGCAGGTCGAGGCCTTGTTCACTTTCTGCCCGCCCTTCCCTCCGGATTTGACAAATTTCTCGAGGAGGTCCTGCTCGCGTATGCCCAGCCGCTCCATCTTCTGCCGGAGGGCCTCCTCCTTCTCCGGCCTCACAGGAAAATCAGCCATCTTCCCCGCCTCCCGGGGTTAGTTATTTCTTTCATGCTTTTTTCGATACGACAGCGTAAAGTGTGGTGCCAAACGGCAGGTCGAAATAATCGATGATCTTGATTTCTAAGCTAAAAAGTTTTTTTAAGAATTCATTCAACAGTCGTGGCGGCATTGTCGTCGTGTCGCTCTTGGAGACGATATTTCTCGATAGAAATTTCCTGGCTATTCTTACGGGCGTAACGATGAAAAAAGAGGCGAAGAAAAAATAGCCTATTTTTTCAATCTTCATTCCAGCTTCCTGTAGTTCCAATTGCAAATCATCTTTTGTGTATCTTCTCAAGTGGGACAAGGCCTCATCGTGTTGACTCCATAAAAACTTGAAGGCAGGAACAGTCACAATCATTATGCCGTCATCCTTAAGGACCCTTTTCAGTTCGGCCAGGGTTCTCAAGGGGTCGACCGTATGTTCCAGGACGTCCAGGCAAGTGATGAGATCAAAGGTCTTTTTTTTAAATCCGATCTGCTCTAACGGGCCCCTGATCAAGTTTTTTAGATTTCTCTTCCTGCAGAACTCGATGGCCTGATGAGATATATCGATTCCAAAGGCCCTGCCAAGCTCGCCATAGGACCGCAAATTAACTCCTGTCCCTGAACCGGCATCTAAGATCATGGGAAAAGATCTATTCCTGGATTCTATCAGATGCCTGATTAAACGGTTCCGCGAGATAAACCACCAATGAGTGTTTTCCATTTCATACATAAAACCGTATTCATCGGGACCCAAGTACAGACTCTGCGGATTGATGGGCGTGCAGTGCCAGTTTCTCACCTGGATAATATTCATGAACATTTTCATTGAGTCCGAAATCAAATTAACTTTTGACCCTTTGACATGTCTCCAGGACACCGGACCCTCTTTGACTCGATAGCCCATTTTGTGGGCCAGATAGAGAATCTCCAAGTCGAAGCCAAAACGGTTGATGTTCATCCTCGAGAACAGCGGGTTGATGATTTCTTTTTTAAATATCTTGAAGCCGCATTGCGTGTCCTTTATTTTCGTGAAGAGAATTTTTTGGACAAGAAAATTAAAAACTGTCCCGATGGCCTTTCTGTGGAGGGCGACTTTCAAGACCTGATCTTCGTCTTTCAAAACCCTGGAGCCGATGAAAATGTCGTAGCCTTCATCAAGATAGGTGAGATTCCTTTCGATCTCCGTGGGCGGCGTCGAACCATCGGCATCCATGAACAAGCCGATTTTACCCCTGGCTTTCAAGAGGCCGTGCTTGACAGCATAACCCTTTCCCCTGTTTGTCTCCAACTTAGACACAAACAAGGAGGGAAAAACCTCAAGAAATTCCAAAGCGACTTTTGCCGTATGATCTGAGCTTCCGTCATCGACGACGATAATTTCATAGGTCTTCTGGCTTCTCCGGCAATAGTCAATGAGTTCACGGAGGAAAGCCGGTAAACGTCTTGACTCATTGAATGCCGGAATGACAACAGAAATATCGACCTCTGATTCCACGGCTTGCTCGTCAGGCGAAAATATCCTCGCTAAAGGTAATTGCCCCTCGACAAACAAGTAAGCCCGAGTATAGATAACGATCAGAAGACTGTCAAGGACGAGTTGTTAAGCCCATCATCATCGAGTAAAATACGAATGGTTCATGAGCCGCCAGAGAATCGCCGTCAGCCTGTTCTTTGTTTTCCTTCTTTGCGGCGGCCTTGCTGTTTTCAAAGACTACGGGATCACC
>CAZKBY010000076.1:0-11351 GCA_964550915.1 uncultured Eubacteriales bacterium
ACCGATGAACCAGGCGTCGGTATATTTGCTCGTCGTTCCCGTCTTGCCGGCCAGCGGTATTCCCAAGGAACTCGCTGCTGCTCCCGTGCCCCGGAGGATGACTCCCTGGAGCATCGAGGTAATCAAGTAAGCGATTTGCGGAGAGATCACGTACTCGGCCTCAATCTTGGCTTCCTCCAAGACGATGCCCTCCCTGTCCTCGATGCGGCTGATGAAGTAAGGCCTGATCCGGACTCCCTTGTTGGGGAAAGTACTATAAGCTGAGACGAGCTCAAGCAGGCTGACATCGAATGTCCCCAGGGAAAGGGAAAGATAAGGATACAGAGTCGAGGTGATGCCGAATTTCCGGCAATATTCCACGCCGGTCTGGGGGGAGATATAATCGAGAAGCTTCGCCGTGACGACGTTGCGTGATTCTTCCATCCCGATGCGGAGGGTCACGGCTCCTTTGTATTTGCGATCATAGTTCCTCGGCGCCCAGGGTTCTCCGAGCCACTTGTCGATGAACTCGACGGGCTCATCCACGATGATAGTCGCCGGAGTGAACCGGTTTTCGAGTGCCGCCGTGTAGAGGAAGGGCTTGATAGCCGACCCGGCCTGCCGCTGAGCCTGGGTGGCTCTATTCCATTCGCTCCGGCGAAAAGAATAGCCGCCAACCATCGCTTTGGTCTGACCGGTGCGGGGATCGATGGCCAGGAAGGCGCCCTCGATAAGCGGCTCTTGGTCTAAAGAAACGAGAAGCTCCTTTTTTTCGGTGTCGATCGACTTGACCTTGACCTGAATGATGTCTCCCTTCTTGATAAGGTTTTCCAGGTTCCTCGTCTTAGTCCAGGCGATGTCAGTGTTTAGAAGTTTGCCGTAATATCGTTTGACCTTGACCGTTGCCTCTTTAGAAGACACAGATAGGACGACGGCGTCGGTCACTTCGTTCTCTTCAACGTACGATGTTAGCCAGCTCTCCAGCCAGATTTCTTCGAGGTCTTGATGTCTGCTCTCCCCTTCTTCTTTTTCTTGCGCTCCAAGGAGGTTTTTCTTGTCCTTCCGCCACCCCTTCTGTTTGTCCATCTCCCGGAGCCGGGCGAGAAGGGCGTTCTCGGCATATTTTTGGAGCCTCGGATTCAAGGTCGTGTAGACTTTGAGACCTCCGCGATAAAGAGCCTGGCTGCCGTACTTTTTTTCCAAGTAGCGCCGGACCTCCTCAAAAAAATAGGCGGCGAAATCGCCGCTTCCCCGGCGCCACGGCAAGACGCCCAAGGGTTCCTTCTTGGCTCCCTCTCCTTCCTCGGGCGTGATGTAGCCCTCTTCAACCATCCGGGCGATAACGTGGTTGCGACGGCGGAGAGTCTCATTGGGGCTCGTGTAGGGCGAGTAGACGGCCGGGCCGCGGAAAATCCCGGCAATCAGGGCGGCCTCCTCCAGGTTCAAGTCTGCAACGCTCTTGCCAAAATAGAAATTTGAAGCTGCTTCCACTCCGTATACCCCATGCCCAAGATAGAACTGGTTGCAGTACATCTCCATGATTTTGTCTTTTGAGTAGGTTTTTTCGATCTGAAGGGACAGGTACATCTCTTTGAGCTTCCGTCCGATGGTCTGCTGGGGATAAAGGAAGAGTTGCCGAGCCAGCTGCTGAGTGATTGTGCTCCCCCCCTGAGGCCGGCGAAAGATCCGGCCAAGCCTGACGTTCTCTTTTACGGCCCTCAGGATTCCCAATAAATCAACGCCTTTGTGATTATAAAAACGAGGGTCTTCAGTAGCGATGATGGCCTTTTTCAGGATTGGCGGGATTTTTTCGTAAGAAACCTCAATCCTTCTTTCAATGGCAAAATCCTTGATTGGCTCTCCCCCATCTGAAAAAACCGAGGTAATGATATTAGGCTCGAAATTCTCCAGCTCCTCGATTGATGGAAGATTCTGCTTGACCGCCTTATAAGCACCGAACATGGCTCCGAGGAGAGCGGCCAGGCCAAAGAGCGCAATGAGAAGAAAAGCCCGCAGAAACGTCGTCCAATTGACCGGCTTGATCCTGACACGAAGGGCAGGTATATTTAGCCTGATTCTGCCTTTCGCCTTATCGTTCTTTTTCAAAGCCACTGGCTTTGAATATACCAGAACAGCCCCAAAAAACCAACCTTCTTCCCTTACATGCTTTATGATAAAACACGCGACGGGTGGCTCGGTTCGGAGGCCCCCCGCCGGGGGAAAGAGACGAGGGTGTTGGGTGAGGAAGCCCGTCGAAGACTGAGCGGGCACAACCCCGCCAGAGACACCAAAATAGTCGCTCTTAGTGCTATTAATCCCCCCCGGCCCCCTTAAGCAATCAAATGGGAGACAGATTGTGTCTCCGGTAAGGTCGGAGGCAGGGAGCGAAGCGACCGTTGGAAGGGGGAAAGCGAAGCTTTCTCCCTCCAAGAAGCCGCCGGGGAAACGAGCGGGCTGACGAACCCAAACCCGGGCCTTGCCGGGGGTGAAGCGAGACAGGACCAGTCGTGTGTTTTTAGCGGCGGATTCGGGCCCGTAGCAGAGGCTGGACGCGAGCCGCGATCTCGCCATGAACCTCTCTTCTGGATCTCGATGCTTTGACGCAGAGGAACGCTCTTCCGCGAAAACTCCGGAAGATCTTTCGGACTTTGGTGAGATATTCTTCCCTTTCAAAAAGAACGTCTTTTTTCTTCCTCGTCCGGATTCGCTTGAGGCCGACGGCAGGGTTGAGGTCCAGGACAACAACAAGGTCGGGCTTGATCGCGAACTTTTTATGGAGCCTCCTGATTCTGGCCTGACTTATCCCCTTTGCACCTTGATAGGCAATCGTGGAAAAATAATAACGATCCAGGATGACGACTTTCCTGCGTCCAAGCGCGGGCCTCAGATTTTTCGTGACATTTTCTTCCCTGTCCCTAAGAAAAAGGGCAAGCTCCTCCTCGGGCGAAAGAGAACGAATGCGCTTGGCCAGCTTTTTGATCTTCCGTCCCCATTTCCCTTTGGTCGGCTCCCGGAAATATACGGCAGGATATCCCTCTGACCTGAGCTTTTTTAGCAAGAGCCTGGCCTGAGTTGATTTGCCGGCTCCATCGATGCCTTCGATAACAATCAAAACGCCCTTTTTGAGACGCATTTTTCTCGCTCGACGATCATACCGCGAGGCCGGCTTTTTGGCAACTTTTTTCCTCATAAATGGGTTTTAGGTTGAGGAATGTTTGAATTTTAAGAGCAACTGTGATAGCTTATAATCTCAATTCTGGAGGCCGGGAAAAATGAAAAAATATGTTTGGATTGCCGCAGTAAGCTTCATCCTTGGGCTTCTTGCCGCTGGGTATGTTTTTGTCTATGGACCGGGGAAAAATGCCCCGGACATCTCTTATAACACAAACCGGTCACCATCCTTGGCCATGCCTCTTTATGCTGCTTCCCGTCCTTTGGCCGCAGAGCTGAGGCCTGACCTGGATTTTGTCACTGTCACCGAGAAGGTTGGCCCGGCGGTTGTCAAAATCGAGGTTGAAAAAGTTGAGAAGGTCAGGGGGTTCGGGTTTGAGGACGAATGGCCGTTTGAGGACTTCTGGGATCGTTTCTTCGGGCGTCCCCGAGGAAAGGAGCAGGAGTTCCGCTCCACAGCCCAAGGGACGGGCTTTTTCCTGAGCGAAGATGGCTACATTCTGACCAACAACCACATCGTCGAGGGAGCCGTCAAAGTAAGAGTCAGCACTCTTCAAGGCGATGACTTCACGGCCAAGGTTGTCGGCGCCGATTCCAAGACAGACCTGGCCCTTCTTAGGATCGAGGGAAAAAACTTTCCTTATGTTGAGCTCGGAGATTCAGCCACCCTGAAGGTGGGAGAATGGGTCCTGGCCATTGGCAACCCCTTTGGCCTAGAGCACACCGTCACGGCTGGTATTGTCAGCGCAAAAGGCCGGCAGCTCGGGGTGGGCGGAAACGTCCCGGATTATCAGGATTTCATCCAGACCGACGCGGCCATCAACCGGGGGAATTCAGGCGGCCCGCTGGTCAATATGAAGGGTGAGGTCGTCGGCATCACCAGCAACATCCTGGCTCCGGCGGGTGGCAATATCGGCCTTGGGTTTGCCATTCCCTCCAGCCTGGCCAAAAAGGTGATCGCCCAGCTCAAGGAAAAGGGCCGAGTCATCCGCGGCAAGATCGGGGTGACGATCACTCCCGTCACCGAAGATGAAAAAGAAGCTTTCAAGCTGAAAGACAAAAATGGGGCTTTGGTCAACTCGGTCGAAAGAGGAGGGCCGGCCGATAAAGCTGGGATCAAGCCTTACGACGTCATCATCGCAGTCGATGGCGAGAAGGTCAAGGATCCCAATGACCTCAAATTCAAGATTGCTGACATCCAGCCCGGAAAAAAGGTCGATGTCACCATCATAAGAGAAGGCAAAGAAATGAGGCTCACCGTCACCGTTGAAGAGCTCGAACCTCAGGAGGCCAAGCCGGCCGCTGAGGGCTCGGAAAAAGACCTCGGGTTCAGCGTCAGAGAGCTGACTCCCGGCCTGGCCCAAAGATACTGCTACAGGACTCAAGAGGGACTCGTCATCACGCAGATCAGACGGTATTCCGAGGCCGAACGGAAAGGCCTTGCCGTCGGCGACATCATTCTCGAGGTCAACCGGAAAAAAGTCACAGCGGCCGAGGACATCGAAAAAATCCTGAAGAAGGTCGAATCGGGAGAAGTCGTTCTTCTTCTCGTCCGGCGGGAGGCTAATGGCGAGTCCATCGACAGAGTCATAACTCTGAGAGTTCCCTGAATGAAATTCACCAAGCTTCATTCGCTTGGCAACGACTTTTTGGTCATCGATCCGCTTGAGGGCGAGGTCATTCCGGAGATCGCCGGCTTTGCCAGCCGGGTCTGCGACCGCCACACGGGAGTCGGCGCGGACGGGTTGCTCCTTATCTCGGTCAAGGACAAAATTCGGGGACTCGTTTCTTTCCGCATCTTCAACGCCGACGGCTCCGAGCCCGAGATTTCAGGCAACGGCCTGCGCTGCGCCGCTGCCTATCTTTTTTTCAGGAAAAAAGTCGACCCGCCCAAGATCACCTTCCAGACGAGCGCCGGCGACCGGGACGGCGATCTCATCGAGGAGAAAGGCAACCTCTTCCAGATCAAGGTCGAAATGGGCATTCCCAAGCTCGGCTCGCGGGACATTCCATTTGATGACGGAACCGCTCACGAAAAGATCATCGATTACCCGCTCTCCATCAACCAGAAAATCTATCCCATCACGGTCGTTTCGGTCGGCAATCCGCACTGTGCCGTTTTCGTCGACCGTTTTCCGGCTCGGATCGAATGGCACCAGATCGGCCGGGAGATCGAATCTCATCCTTTCTTTCCCAACCGGACCAATATCGAATTCATCCGCGTCATTAACCGGCAGGAAATTGACGTCCTCTTCTGGGAAAGAGGCGTCGGCGAGACCCTGTCCTCGGGAAGCGGATCATCGGCCGCGGCCGTGGCTTCGATCCTAAAAAATCTGACGGAGAGGCGGGTCACGGTCAGGACGAGCATGGGAAAATTGGTCGTCGAATGGGAGAGCGAGAAAGTCTACCAGTCGGGTCCGGCCGAAGTCGTTTTTGAGGGCTCGCTCCTGTCCTGAAGAAATTGAAGAAATAGGGGGCAGCTAACCTGCTTACCTATTTTTTTTCTTATTTTTTGAACAAGACTGTTCCTATCAGGAGAAGTGTTGATAGCCCCGGGCCTCGAGAGGTCGGCTGCGGCCATTTCTGCCGATTATCCGGATCGCCTTCCGGCTGGTTATGCGGCCTATCCAGCTAAAGTCAAATCGCTTCTTGAGTTTTCCCAGCGCTTGAAGGTTCCCCGGCGGCGCGGTAAAGAGAAGCTGGTAGTCTTCCCCGCCATGAAGAGCCAGGCTTATCGGCCTTTTTTCAAAAACCTGTATCTCCGGCGAAAGCGGCAACCTGTCAAGATAAACCTCGGCGCCGGTGCGGCTTTCTTCGCAGATATGCCCGAGATCAACGGACAGGCCGTCGCTCGTGTCGATCATCGCTGAGGCCAATCTCCGGTGCGAGAGCGCACGGCCTAGGGCAAGCTGAGGCGTTGGGTCAAGAAAAGCCTTGACGAGGGCGTCCGCTTGCTTGTTGGTTCGCGTCCGGAATCCTTTCCTTAGCAGCCTCAAACCCGCCGCCGCGTCGCCCAGGCAGCCGGAGACAAAGATCAGATCGCCCGGCCTGGCTCCTCTTCTCAACACAAAGCCATTCCCGAGGCCGACGACGGTAACGGAAATAACGATCAATCTCGACACTGAGATGTCGCCGCCTATGAGCTCGACTCCACTCTCCCGGGCAGCTGACTTGAAGCCTAAAAAGAACTGGTCGACCCACGACGGATCCGTTTTCTTCCTGAGCCCGAGGCCAAGAAGGGCATATTTCGGCCGCCCGCCCAAGGCCGCGATATCGCTGAGGTTGACATTCAAGGCTTTTCGCCCCAGCTCATAAGGGGGATGGAGCGACGTGATGAAGTGGACGTTTTCGATGAGGAGGTCCTTGGTCAGGAGAAGTGGCCTCCTTGTCCCCTGAACGACTGCCGCATCATCGCCGATGCCGACGATCAGTTGCCTTCCCTGGCTGCGGAACTCCTTGGCGATGGCCGTTATGAGGTCTCTTTCCCGAACGGAGCGAAGCTTCATCCATCTGCCCTTTGCTCAGTCGGCTTGACCAGAGCGTGCTCGAAGACGTCTTTGATCTCCTCGACAAAAATGAAATCCATCTCCTTTTTGATTTTTCGCGGGATGTCGATCAGGTCCTTTTTGTTGGGGGCGGGCAGGATGATCCTGCGGATTCCGGCCCGCTGGGCGGCCAGGACCTTTTCTTTCACGCCGCCGATGGGCAGGACATTGCCCCGGAGCGTGATTTCCCCGGTCATTGCCACGTCCCGTTTTACCTTTGAGTTCGTGCAGACCGAGATCAGAGCGGTGGCCATGGTAACGCCCGCTGAAGGCCCGTCCTTGGGGATGGCACCCTCGGGGATGTGGATGTGGAAATCATATTCAGAAAAAATATTCGGGTTGATCCCGTACTCCTCAGCATGGGCCCGGGCATAGCTCAAGGCTGCTTGAGCAGATTCTTTCATCACGTCACCAAGAGAGCCGGTCAGGGAAAGATTCCCTTTCCCCTTCATCTTCGTAACCTCGACAAAGAGCATCTCCCCTCCGGTAGCAGTCCAGGCCACACCGGTGGCCACACCGACCTGGTCTTTCTGGAGGAGCTGGTCCTTGAAAATGCGTGTCGGACCGAGATAGCGCTCGACATTCTGCGAGGTGATCCGGTAAGTCTTTTTCTTTCCCTCGGCAACTTTGCGCGCGACTTTCCGGCAGATCGAGGCGATCTCTCTTTCGAGATTTCTGACTCCCGCTTCGCGCGTGTAAAGCGAGATGATCTTCCTGATCGCGCCCTGGGTAAAATCGATAGATTTCGAGCTCAAGGCGTGCTCGCCCACCTGCTTGGGCACGAGATGCCGAAGGGCGATCTCGAGCTTCTCCTCCTCGGTGTAACCGGGAAGGCTCAGGATTTCCATCCTGTCACGGAAGGCCGGCTGGATGGGGTCGAGCAGGTTGGCCGTCGTGATGAACATGACCTTGGACAGGTCGAAAGGAACACCGAGATAGTGATCCCGGAAGGCAAAATTCTGCTCGGGATCGAGGACTTCCAGCAGGGCGGCAGACGGGTCTCCCCTGAAATCGGCGCCGATTTTGTCCACCTCGTCCATCATGAAGACGGGGTTATTTGAGCCCGTCCGCCTGATTCCCTGGATGATCCGGCCCGGCATGGCGCCAACGTAAGTCCGCCTGTGGCCCCGGATCTCCGCCTCATCACGGACCCCGCCAAGCGAAATGCGAATAAACTTCCGCCCCAGAGCCCTGGCGATTGACCGGCCCAGCGACGTCTTGCCGACGCCCGGAGGCCCGACGAAGCAGAGGATCGGCCCTTTGATCTTTCGGGAGAGCGACCGGACAGCCAGGTACTCAAGGATTCTTTCTTTTACTTTGTCTAAGCCATAGTGGTCTTCATCCAGAATCTTCTTGGCCTTGCGGAGGTCAAGGTTATCGATCGTGCTTTTGTTCCAGGGCAACGAAAACATCCAGTCCAGGTAAGTTCTGACCACGGCTGTCTCGGCCGACTCGGGGTGCATCTGGGCAAGCCGGTTGATCTGCTTATCCAGCTCTTCCCTGACTTCTTCCGAGACCTTGAGCTTTTCCAGTTTTTCCTGATAACCCTTAATCTCCTCCTGAAGCTCGCTTCCTTCGCCCAGCTCTTTCTGGATCGCCTTGAGCTGCTGCCGCAAAAAATACTGCCTCTGGAGCTTGTCCATCTCTCCTTTGGCCTCAGTGCTGATTCTGGATTGCATGTCCAGAAGCTCGAGTTCTTTGGTCAGGAGTTCAAAGACTCTTTTCAGACGCTGGCCAGAGTCGACGATCTCCAGAATTGTCTGTGCTTCCTCAACCTTGAGCTCCAGATTGGCTGCTGTCAAGTCGGCCAGCCGGCCCATTTCTTCGACGTTGGCCGCAATGATCAGGACTTCAGGCGGGATGTTTTTCCCGAGCGAGGTCGCTTTCTCCAGGCCGCTCCGGACGTTGCGGATGAGGGCTTCGTTCTCGATCGTCCTTTCCTTGATTTCAGGCTCATGGATAACTGAAACCTGAGCCTGGATGAACGGCTGGTCCTCCTCGAAAGACTCAATCCTGGCCCGGATAAGTCCCTGGGCGAGGATTCTCACTCTTCCGTCGGGGAGTTTCAGCATCCTCATGATTAAGGCGACCGTTCCGATATCATAAACATCGTCTCGTTTGGGGTCCTCAACATCCATATCCTTCTGAGTCAGGAGGAGGATCATGCGATGAGTGGCCAGGGAATAATCGATGGCATTCTTGGATTTCTCCCGGCCCACGAAAAGAGGGGCGATCATGTACGGGAAAACGACGATATCGCGGAGCAGCAAGACGGGCAACTTCTGGGGAATCTGGAGCTTCTGATCGCGCTCTTCAATCAACTCGTCGAGGCCTTCTCCATTCCTGTTATCTTTCTCGGCCATCCTTTTCCTCCTGGGGAAAATACTTCTTGAGATGGATCTTCAAAACGCCGTTCGCCAAAAACGCTTTGGTCTTGTCCGGGACAACCGTGCTCGGCAAAGCGACAAGGCGGCGAAAAGTTCCGAATTCTCTCTCGAGACGGAGAAACCTGACTTTCCCCGAAAAAACTCCCTCCTTCTTCAGGCCTTTGATCTCCACTCGATTGCTCTGGACCGTGATCTCCAGGTCGGTCTCAGCTACCCCGGGAATTTCAGCTTCCACGATGATCTCGCCTTTCCTTTCATAAACATCCACAAGGGGAAGCCATCTCAAACCCCAATCCTGAAGCTTCTCCCGGGGCACGAGGCTTTCCCGCTTGATCCGGCTGATCTCAGCGTCGATCTCAACCGTCCTGGAAACTGGCTTGATCCTTTTGATCATGGCGGGGAAAAAAAGCTATTTTTCCTTGAGCAAGGTTTCCAGCTCTTTCTTGAATTCGATGACGTCCTTGAACTCCCGGTAGACGGAGGCGAACCGGACATAGGCGACTTTGTCCAGCTCTTTGAGCTTGTCCATGACATAAAGCCCGATCTCCGCGGCTTTGATCTCTTTATCCGGTTTCTCCTGAACCTTGTTTTCAATCTCCTCGACGATTTCCTCGAGTTTGCGGACCGGGATCGGCCTCTTCTCGCAGGCCTTGAGCAGCCCGCGCAGAAGCTTTTGACCGTCAAACGGCTGGCGGCTTCCATCCTTCTTCACCACCATGTAGGGAATCTCTTCAATCTTTTCGTAGGTCGTGAATCTCTTCTTGCAGACGAGGCATTCCCTCCGTCGCCGGATGGACAGGCCTTTCTTGCTCTCCCGGGAGTCAATGACCTTGCTCTCTGGGTTGTTGCAGAAAGGGCATTTCATGGGGTTGGCTCCTCTCCGAGTTTCTTGAGCTGAAAGAGCGACATCCCTTCTTTGCATAATATAACATATCCGATCAGGGCTGTCATCACGACCTGGACGGCATGGACAACGATGGTCGCGCCGACAGCCAGGTTGGCGTCGACGCCGTAAAGGGTTATCAGGCCAAGCTTGGAAAAATAGTGAAATCCGCCGACCATCCCGGGCGTAGGGATGGAGGCACCCACCATCGTTAGGAAACAGTAGGGAAAGAGGAGGAAGAAAGGAACCTCGATCCGGAAGGAGAGAAAAAAAACCCAGTAGTAGAAGATGATCCCCAGCCAGACAATGAACGAGAAGAGCATGTAGAGCACAAGCGTTTTGATAGAATGGAAAAACTTCAGCCCCTGGATGAAATCATCGGATAGCACCAGAACCCGCCGGGCAAAGTTCTGCGGCAGCGGCCGGAGGAGAAAGGAGACAACAGCCAGCGTTTTGTCCCGGAAAAAATAGAGTGACAAGCTGAGAAGCAGAAGGGCGGTGGCAAAAGCCAGCCCGACAATCCCCCACAGGTAGAGGTTGGACCTAGCCTCGGCGTTGGTGTGAAAGCCGGAAAAGAAGAGCGGCCTGGCCAGAAAGTAAAAACCCAGGAGGAAACACATCGTGAAGATATCAAAGATCCGCTCGACGATGATCGTCCCCATGGCAAAGCCTTTTTTCATCTTTTCTTTCTGGGCCAGGAAGAGGGGTCGCACGAGCTCGCCGATCCGGCCCGGAAAGACGAAGTTGACGCCGAAACCGACGGCGTTGGCCGAAAACATGCTGGAAAACTTGACGTCCATTTTCTCATGAACCAGAAGAAAGCGCCACCTGAGCGACCGGGTGACGAGATGGAGGGGAACAAGAAGAAGGCTGAGGATGAAAACCAGGAGGTTGATATCGCCCAAATAGCGAAAAACTTCAGCCCAGTTGACGCTCCGGAAGAAAAAGAAGAGGAAAACGACCGTCAGGAAGAGGATGACGCCGAGGCGAACCCATGTTTTCCTCATGATGAGCCGTCCATGTTATCAGGGATTGCCCGGCTCTGTCAATTTGCGCGCGCGCAAGTAAGCATCTGTGTTTACGTGATTTAATTGGGCGCAGGAAGCTTCCCTCGGCTCCCGCACCCCGGGGAACCAGTCCCGTCGGTTCCCCCCGCCGGAGAAGCCGACGGGTCCCCCCTCCGCTACGGGGGCTTCAGGGCAGCTTCCTGCACCCATCATAAAGATCACGTGTTTAGAGATGCTTCCCACGGAATCCCTTGTAGCGGTTTCGAGTTGAAAAAAGGCTGAAATTCGATTATGATTGAGGCGTCCGCTGGGAAGTCGTCCAATGGCAGGACACATGACTCTGGATCATGGAATCTAGGTTCGAATCCTGGCTTCCCAG
>CAZKBY010000077.1:0-11277 GCA_964550915.1 uncultured Eubacteriales bacterium
GTCTAATCGTTATTTTTATTCCGAAGCCCGGGGACATCAGCTTCCCTGAGGTCTGCCGAATGCGTCTTGACCCTGGACGCGGCCAGGGTCACGAGGGCCTCAGCCACGCCTCGGCTGGCGGCATCGATACAGGCAACAATCCGGGCATCGAATTGCTCCCCGGGGGAGATTTTTACCTGGGCGGCGATTTTTCAAACTTTAAGAAAGTGATGGAATTGGCCCGAGCCTGTGGCCTCCCTGTTGTCTGGGCCAACCCCCTCAAGTTCATCCAGAGTCCGGAGCGGCTGATTCTCCTCCATGCCATCGTCAAAAAAATTCCCTTTCCGCCGGAAAGGCAGAGGCTGGCGGATAAAATGCCGCTTTTTGGCCCGGACCAGGAAGCCTTAGCTCTCAAAAAATTTGGCCCGGCTGCCAAGGAGGCTTTTGAGCAGACGTTCGAAGTCGCTGAAAAGTGCCGTTTCACCTTCGGGGACATCGTGCCGCCGCTTTCCGCTGATATCTTCCCCGTGACACTCCGGGAGCTTGTTCTGGAGCGGCTTCGCAGCGCCAGGAACCTGAGCTGGCACGAGAGGCAGCGGGCGCGCCGCGAACTCGAAGTCATCGAGAAATCGGGGTTCGCAACCTACTTCCTCATCGTCCACGACGTCGTCGAATTCGCCCGGCGCAATCGCATCCTCCATAACCTCAAGGGCTCAGGCGCTTCCTCCTTCCTGGCCTATCTCCTCGGCATCTCCCACGTCAACCCGGTCGAGTTCGACCTCTACTTCGAGCGTTTCCTCAACAGCGGCCGGAACGACCCGCCAGACATCGACCTCGATTTCGACTCCCGCAAGCGCGACGATGTCCTCGGCTATGTCCTGAAAAAATACGGACAGGGGGAAAAAACCGGCGGAGCGTTCGTCTGCAGCCTGAAAAACTACCGCGCCCGCTCCGCCCTCTACGAGACGGCCCGGGCTTTTGGAATCCCACCCGAGGAAGCACGCTCCCTGAGCAAGCGAATCCCGTTTTTCGCTGAGCCTGATTTCTTACGGCGTGACAAGCCTGCAGCCGGCCACCTTGATATCTGGAAGCTCGCCTCCGAGCTCAGCGGCGTCTACGCCGAGATCTCGCTCCACGTCGGCGGCATCATCCTCACACCCGCTCCGGCCGCCCGGTACCTCCCGCTCGAGCAATCGGCCAAGGGATTCGTCATGAGCCACTTCGACCGGGATGCGGTCGAGGACCTGAAGCTCATCAAGCTCGATTTGCTTTCCGTGCGGGGGCTGGCCGCTATCTCTGAGACCAGGGAGAGGCTGGGTAGCCGGAGCATTCCGGCCGGTGACACCAGGACGTACAAGCTCCTTCAGACTGCTCAAACCATCGGCTGCTTCCAGGTGGAGAGCCCGGCCATGATGAACCTCCTCCGCCGGATGAAGCCGGAGACAATCCACGACCTGACCCAGGCCCTAGCTCTCATCCGGCCCGGCCCGACCGAAAGCGGGATGAAAGAGGCGCTCCTCCGGGCGCGAGAGAAGCGGCAGGCTTTCCGCGACCCTCTTCTCGGAAAAATCCTTCCCGAGACAGGGGGATTGCTTCTTTACGAGGAACAAGTCATGCAGGTGGCGGAACGGGTGGCCGGGATGCCGCCCGAGGAGGGTGACTTGCTGCGCCGGGCGCTTAAGAAGAAGAACGGCGTGCGGGTAGCGCTCAAAGAGAAATTTTTCAGTGAGGCGCGCGAGCGGGGTTACACGGCGGCCGAAGTCGAAAAGCTCTGGACGACCATGGAGAAATTCTCCTCCTACTCTTTCAACAAGGCCCACAGCGCCTCCTATGCCGCCATGGCCTACCAGGCTGTCTATCTCAAGGCACACCACCCGGTGACGTACATGGCGGCTGTACTCAACGCCGGGGGTGGGTATTATCCGCTCCCTGAGTACATCGAGGAAGCCAAGCGTCGCGGTATCAACATCTTGGGCCCGGACATTAACCGCTCTGGTTACGGGTTCGAGGTGGAAGGGCCAAACATCCGCGTCGGTTTCGCTTCGATCAAGGGGCTGGCGGTGAAGACAATCGAGAGGATTCTTGAGGAGCGCAAAAGCGGCGAGTTCGCTTCGGTCGAGGATTTTCTGGCCCAGGTCCATCTCGGCCGGGCGGAGCTTCTATCGCTCATCAAGGCGGGCGTTTTTGACTCCCTCGAGCCGCGCCGAACCTGTCAGATCCTTCGGCACTTCCAGGGCCTCGAGGACATGGAGGAGGTCGCTGACCTGAACCCGCACGAAAAGGCGAAGATGCTCGTCGATTCCCTCGGGTTCAGCCCGGGGCCGGATTCGCTCGATCTTTACGAGGGGAAGAGACCGGAGCTCCGGATCAAGGACTTAGGGAATTTCACTGGCCAGCAGGTGGAGCTGGTGGTGCGGGTCGTGGACGCCCGGCTCAAAGAGACAAACGGCGGCCGCAAGTACTTCTATCTTTTTGAGGACGAGACGGGACTGCTCGAAGGCGCGGGCGAGAAGCGTTGTCTGAGCTTTGGCTCGCCGCCCCTCTGCTGCCTGCGGGGGGAGGTGCGCCGCGATGGCGCCGGCGTGGTCAAAATCCACCGCTGCTCCTTCTTAAAAACGTTTTAGAGAGTGAGCGATCTATTGCCGGCGCCATTTTTCATGAGTGAGAACGATGATTGCATACGAGGGATAAAAACGACTCGAGGCAATTTTGGCATGAAATGTGCTGCTACATTTGACGGAGAACGACGATGGACGATTTTCGGTTTTCTGTGCTGATCGGCAAAAACGGCAAGGGCTGGGTGGCGGTCTGCCCGGAGTTTACGGGTTGCGAAGTCCGCGGTGAAAGCTACGAAGAAGCCCTGGCGAGTATTCGGGAGGCCGTCCTTGTTCGCATCGAGGACAGCCTCGGCGATGACGAGGACATCCCCCAGGCCGAGACAGTCAATTTCACCACGCTCCGCCTGAGCTTGTAGAGCGCGCCCCCCGCTTCGCCGGGCCCATCCACCGATATTCCGGGTTTGCCCTTTTCGCTGGTGAAATTTTCCGGGCTGAGGGAGCGCGTCTGAGGCTGCAACAGGCGGTAGAGGTTGCCTAAATTGAGGCCAAGACCGTTAAACATTTTTTCTTCCTCGGCACAGACGAAAAGAGCTAGGACGAGCAAAAAACTTCCTTTCATCCGTATTTTTCATTGAAGCCTCCTTTCTTAAATTGAGTCATAGTTTGCCCATGGCGTTTTGTATTTTTTGCGGTTAACCTGTCAACCGCAATCCTCATGTTTTTGCCCGGTTTGATGCTTGATTTTTAGTGCTATAGATAAAATAATAATCTAAGCGCCTGAGATTCCATTTTCGATTCCAAAACGATGCGGGAAAAGGTCAACGCCGGCATTGACATCGGAGCGGTGACCGTCGGTGTGGCCGTCATCCAGGCGGGCCAGCTCGTGGCGAAGCACTACTGCTTTCATCACGGGAACGTGAGGAAGACCCTGCTTGATATCCTCGAGTCTTTCGACTTTTCTGAAGTCAAGCTGGCCGCGACGGGACGGGGAGCGAGAATTTTTGGGCAGGAAAGAAGAATCAATGACATCGTGGCAGCTGTCGAGGGAGTCCGATGGGCAGCCAGCCGGCCTTTCCGTCATGTCCTTCTCGCTGGCGGAGAGACCGTTTTGCTCATCGAGCTCAATGACGATGGCAGCTATCGGGGTCATGAGATCAACACGGATTGTGCCTCCGGAACCGGGGTCTTTCTCGACCAGCAAGCGAGGCGCCTCGGCCTGAGTATCGAGCGCCTGTCGAAGTTGGCCAGGCATTTCCAGGGAACGCCCCCTTCTATCGCCACCCGCTGCGCCGTCTTTGCCAAGACAGACCTCATCCACTGCCAACAGAAAGGGTACTCCCTGGATGCCATTGCGGCAGGTCTTTGCGATGGCGTTGCCCTGTCTTTGGCCGAGACACTAATCAAGGAGAGAGAGCTTGAGGGCGAGCTCTGCATGGCGGGCGGCCTGGCCTTAAACGCACGGGTCGTTTCGGCTCTCGAAGAAATCCTGCGGCGGCCTGTTGAAGTATTGCCCCAGGCCGAAGTCATGCCGGCCATCGGCGCGGCCCTGCTGGCTGAGAATCCCATCGACCTCCGCTTTTTTGACAATTTTGGAGCTCTGCCTGTCGAAAGCCGCCTTCCGCTCAATCCGCCGCTTCGGCTGGAGAGGTCTGTCTACCCGGATTTTACGGGCGATTTTGCCCGCCTCAACGACGATGTCGAGCTCATCGTTTACGAGAAACTGCCGGAGGGAAAAACCGTGCCCGTTTATCTGGGCATCGATATCGGTTCGACGAGCACGAAACTGGCTTTATGCGGCCAAGATACGGTTTATCTCGGACTTTATACTTACACTCAGTCAGCGCCGGTCCAAGCTGTCCAGAAATTGTTCCAGTCTCTCGCTCGCCTGGGAAAGGACCATCAATGGAGGTTGGATTTCCTTGGCGTAGGGACAACCGGCTCGGGGAGGGAGCTCATCGGCCAGCTCATCCATGCAGACTTGGTCATCAATGAGATCACAGCCCATGCGCGCGCCGCCGTCTTCGTCGACCCCGAGGTCGATACCGTTATCGAGATCGGCGGTCAGGATTCCAAGTTCATCCGCGTCCAGCGGGGGGCGGTCGTCCAGGCGATCATGAATTATATCTGCGCTGCCGGCACGGGCTCCTTCATCGAGGAGCAAGCGAAAAGGCTGGATGTGCGTCTCGATGACTACGCTGGACTAGCCCTTGGCCGAAGAGGGCCCGTTATTTCCGACCGCTGCACCGTCTATATGGAGAGAGATCTGAGCCGCTTGCTCGCTGAGGGCTGGACTAAGGAAGACCTCCTCGCTTCCGTCCTTCATTCGATTCGGGATAATTACCTCATGAGAGTTGTCGGTCAGGCCAGGGTCGGCGAGCGCATTTGCTTTCAGGGAGCCACAGCCCGCAACAAAGCCCTTGTCGCCGCTTTGGAGGTTTTCCTCCAGAAACCCATCCGTGTTTCCCGGTATTGCCATATCGCTGGCGCCCTGGGTGTCTGCTTGCTCCTGCGGGAGAAACCGAGGGAAAAGTCGGCCTTCGTCGGGCTCGATTTTGCCGGCAAGCCGCACGACCAGCGGACAGAAACGTGTGCACTCTGCCGCAACAGGTGTCAGATCACTATCGTCGAAGCCGGCCGGGAGCGGGTTGCCTGGGGTTTCCTGTGCGGACGTGACTATGAGGACACAGAATACAAGGAAAGAGAGCTTCCCTTTACTTCAGTGAAGAAAATCTACCGTCAGGCTTATTCTTTTAAAGCCAAAACCTCCTCGGTTGGCATACAGCGGAGAGAAAAAATCGGCCTGCCTCAGGCCTTGCCCCTTGTCGAATATTTGCCACTGTGGGAGGACTTTTTCTCCCGTCTGGGATTCGAGACGGTTGTTTCTCCGCAGGAAAGGGACATCCTGAAAGCTGGAAAGAAGCTCGCTCGGGCAGAGTTTTGTGCTCCTATCCTCCTTGCTCACGGCCATGTGGACTGGCTCGAAAAGAGCAAGGTCGATCATATCTTTTTCCCCATCATGCTCCATGGTCCCAGACAATTCAAAGAGGAGAAATTCAACTTTTTCTGCTACTACACATCCTATATGCCGGTTGTGCTTTTTAATTCGCGGCTTTTCGGCCGCCGGAAAAACCTCCTCTTTCCGCTGGTCAACCTTCAGGACGAGCCCGAGCGCATCGCCAGCTCTCTTTTTCACTCTTTTGGTTCTTTGCTTCGAGTTTCGGAAAAGGCGATCCGGCGCGCCTTTGAGGAAAGCTGGGCGAATTTTCTCATCTGCAAGAAGAACCTCGAGCGTCACGGCGAAGAGGTCATCGCTTCCCTGGGGCCAGATTCGCCATTTGTCGTTGTTCTTCTCGGCCGACCTTATAATCTCTTGGATATGACGATCAACCATGATATTCCCGATTTGATCCAACAATACGGCCCTCGCGTCCTGACACAGGACATGCTACCCCTCGCGGCTTTCATACCCAGCTTAACGGGAAATCTCCTCAGCCAAGTCCATTGGCACTACGGGAGAAAAATCATCCAGGCCACCGAGCTCGTCCTTCGCCACCCCAAGCTTTTCCCTGTCTATTTGACCAATTTCCGTTGCAGCCCAGACGCTTTTATCGTCAGCTATTTCAGGGAGCTCATGGAGCGGCAGAGGAAGCCTTATCTTATCATCCAGCTCGATGAGCTCAGCTCGGATGTTGGCTACCGGACGCGTATCGAGGCGGCCCTGGAATCTTTCCGCAACTGGGGGAAGGGGGAGCCGCAGCCGATCCAGACGGCAGGGTATCTTCCGTTGAAAAAAGATAAAACATGGATTGTGCCGCATCTCGATGATGCCGCTACTGAGCTGGCCAAGGCCGCCCTCAACCGCTTTGGCTACGAGGCGGTCGTCGCCGAGGAATCCCAATCCTCCATCGTCCAGGGGCTCCGGCTGGTCAACGGCGGCGAGTGCGTTCCGGTGGCTGCTCTTGTCGGGAGCATCGTTTCCACGGTCGAAAAATACGGGCTTAAGCCAGGACGAACAGCGGCCATCATCCCCACCTCTTTTCTCAGCTGCAACTTTCCACAGATTCCCCTGGCCATCCAGTCTGCCTTGAAGAGGGCCAATCTCGAAGAGCTCAAAATCTTTACGACCGGCGTGGCCCGCCAGCAGTTTCCGCTCCCCTTGAACTTCCTGCTCCTCAAAACATACATCATGGCCAGCCTCATTCATCAGATGACGGCCAAGACTCGCCCCTACGAAATCCGGTCGGGTGAAGCGGAGAAGGTGAAGAAAAAAGCCCTGAGTCGGTTAAGTTGGGCGATCCTGGAGAAACAGAACCTCATCAAGGAGTTCGAGGAAGTAGTGAGGGAATTCGCATCGATTGAGGTCGACCGCTCCACTGACGGAAAGAGACCGCTGCTGGCCGTCCTCGGCGACTTGTATGTTATTTGCAATAGGACATTCAATCAGGGTGTGGAAGAGGCCATTGAAAAAGCGGGAGGTGAGGTCCTGCCAGCCTCCTTCGTTGATATCAGTTATTTCGGCTTCCTGAACAAGATGGAAAAATCGTGGCGGGACAGAGCTTTTTCCTCCCTTGCCCAGGCCAGAAGCCTTGACGCCTTTGTCCGCTTTCATGATCGGAAATTCCGCAAGCTGGCCAGCCCTGTCCTCGGCCGCATTCACCCGCGTCTCAATGGACGGCATCTCCAGTCGGTCCGTCAACTCGGGATTCCGCCCGAGCTGGACGGCGAGACCGCCCAGAATGTCCTCAAGGTTTTCTACTACCTCCAGCACATCAAGCCCGATGCCTTCGTCCACATCAACCCGCTCTTCTGTTGCCCGGGGGTTGTCAGCAGCGCCCTTTTCCGCTGGGTCGAAGAAAATATTGGCATCCCTGTTATCCATCTTTTTTATGATGGTATGACCAGCCCTAATGAAAACCTCGAGCCCTATATTCATTATCTCAAAATGAAGAAGTGGCCCGAAGCGGGAAGCGCTTGAAAGGGTGTTGATTCGACGATAAAGGACACTGACGTGTCAAGAGAGATTTCTGAGCGTCGAATGGGGACAAAAGGAGTGGGGTGTTTAAAAGCTAAAGTTTATTATATCTATAGTTTCTATAGAATTAGTAAGAAGAGAGCGAGGAGGACCCTATGGGGGTGAAAGAAGCCATCCGCAAACGGCGCGCTTTTCGTTCCTTAGCTCCGGCCGAGATCACGGAGGGTTTACTCACAGACTTAATTAGAGCTGCCCAATTGGCTCCTTCCTGTTTCAACAATCAGCCGGCTCGCTTTGTTTTTGTCCACGATCCTTCGGTCCTCAAAGAGATGCAGGCGACCCTGTCCGCAGGAAATGAATGGGCGCGAGCGGCTTCCTTGATTATTGCTGTTTTCAGTCGCAAGCAGGATGACTGCATCATCAGGGACCGCGAGTATCACCAATTCGATTGCGGCCTGTCATCTGCTTTCCTGATTCTCCGGGCGACGGAGCTCGGGCTGGTGGCCCACCCGATTGCCGGATTTAGCCCAAAAAAGACCAAAGAAATCTTGGTGATTCCAGACGAGTACCAGGTCATCACCCTGATCATCGTCGGCCGGAAAGCAGAGACAATCAGCCCGGTCTTATCCGAAAAACAAGTTGATTGGGAAAAGAGCCGGCCAGCCAGGCTTCCTCTGGAGAAAGTCGCCTCATTCAACCGTTACGGCTTTAGGAGGCCGAACGGCGGTGGATGTTCAGATGAAGACCTCTCGGGGAATGTCCCTGAGGTTAAATGTTGAGGCCATGCTCCGGCCATATGCTCCGGCGCAGAGAACGGCCAGGATGTCGCCCCTCTTCGGGACGGGGAGCGAGATATCCTTGCCGAAGACATCCCCCGTTTCGCAGAGATTCCCGGCCACCGTGACTGGCTTTATGTCACGGCTGCGGACGCGCGAACAGTTGACGATTTCATGATAGGCCTGGGGATAGATGGCTGGCCGGGGCAGGCTGGTATAGGTCCCGCTGTTAACGCAGGCAAAAAGCTGGCCGTAGCTCTCTTTTAGGTATTCCACCTTCAAGAGAAGAACTCCCGCGTCAGCAACTAAGTATTTTCCCGGCTCGACGGCAATGGCTTTGATGCCCAATCCAAATTTCGTCACCCGGCGGCAAATGAAAGAGGCATATTCTCGAAGCGGAAAAACTGTCTGGCTTCGGTCATATCGGGGGCCAAACCCGCCGCCGAAATCAAGGAATTCCAGGTTGAAACCCGCTTTTTTCACACGTCCAGCCATCTCGATCATCCTCTCGACAGCTTGCCGGATTGCCCTATAATCTTCAGCCACCCAGCCCGACCCGAGATGCTGATGGAGTCCCTTTGGGTGGAAGCCGAAGGATGCAGCTCTCTCAAAGGTCTCGAGGACTTTGCCCTCCTCGACTCCGAACTTGACAGGCGTTCCGTCTGGCGCCCTTTTCCCGGCCGTGACCACGCGCGGGTTGAACCCTTTTCCTAACCCCGGGTTCCATCTTATCGAGACACTGATTTTCTTTTCCCGACCACATTTTTTCTTGACCTCCCTCATCAGCTCCAGTTGCTCCAGGGCATCGATGTTGACGATCACGCCGTCGAAGCCGAAGACGCGATGGAGGTCTTTGTCGCTCACCGATGTCCCGGTGAACAAGATCCTGCGGCCGGGAAATCCGGCTCGGAAAGCCGCATCGACTTCACCCGGAGAAACCGCATCGATCCAGGCACCCTGTTGCCGGAGCGTTTGGAGGATTTTTCGATGGGGGTTGGCTTTCATGGCATAACAGATTCTGAACTCTCTCGGCTGGCAGTCAGAAAAGATTTCCTTGAGTGCGCGGTAATTGGAGAGAATTTGCCGCCGGCTGTACACGAGAAGAGGAGTGCCGCATTCTCTAGCCAGTCGCTCGGCTCGTCTCCGGCCGAGATAAAGCTTGTTGTCCCTGATCTTAAGAAATTCATTTTCCCACCACACCGTTGGTTCTCCCTGCCCGCGTTTTTACTTCCTCTCGTTGAAGAGGTCGAGCTGTCCCTTGGCCAGTTTCTTGACGATATCCTCGAGGACGGGATAGCGCTTGAGAAGAAGCCCGGGGATGGCCAATTTCTCCCCGGTTACCATATGCTTGATCTGGAGGGCGTTGGCCAGCGCCTGGCCTCGATAATGGTTATTTGTGATGACAAATACCTTTCCCGATTTCTGTCCCAGGGCCTTGATTCGCTCAACCCACTCCTCCAGCTCTTCCTTGCTGTAGAGATAGTTGTAACGGGCATCACGGCCAGCCCCTTCGCGGAACCAGTCCTTGTAGTTCCGGCCGTGAAGCCGGACATAGGCGAATTCGGGGATTGTGCTGATGGCGCTCGGTTTGATTGAGCTATGGAGCACAGGCTGGTCGATGTTGCAGTAGGAGACATGCTGCTCCATGAGGAACTGATAGAATTCCGGCTCATCCCAGGAAGAATGCCTGACCTCAACGGCCATCGGGTAGCCCTCGAAGAGCTTGAAAGCGCGGCTCAGGTAGTCGATGTTCGAAAAATTGTTGACGAAGGACCAGGGGAACTGGAAGAGGAGGCAGGCCAGCCTGTCTTTGACCCTGAGCGGCTCGATCCCCAGCTTGAACTCGTCGGCCTCTTTCTGACTGAAGTTCTCCCTGTCATGAGTGAAGACGTGGTGGACTTTGACGGCAAAGAGGAACTCGGGGAAGTTGCTCACCTGCTTGACCCAAAAGAGAGACATCGAGATAGAAGCGGGACGGTAGAAAGTGCTGTTGACCTCGATGATGTTGATGTATTGAGCCAGGAAGGCTAAAGGATGGAAGCCCGCCTCTTTTTTTTCCGGATAGACGACTCCTTTCCAGTCCTCATAGCTCCAGCCGGCTGTACCGATGCACGTGCGCATCATCAGAGTCCCTTATTATTCTAAGGAAAAGATCTCGATTTTCCAACTGAAAAAGCGGTAAACTAACCGCCGAGGAGATTGCCGATTTGAGAATGTCTGAGTTCGACTTTAAAGAAAAAGTCAGCCAGGCGTATGAGCGCATCCGCTTGGCCATCAAGAGGACTCCTCTCGAGTATTCACCTGCCCTGAGCGGGCTGACAGGAGCGAAGGTCTACTTGAAATGGGAAAGCGAGCAACTGACAGGTTCGTTCAAGCTCAGGGGAGCATTAAACAAGCTACGGACTCTGTCTCCAGAAGAGAAGAGGAGGGGCGTCGTCTCAGCCTCGACCGGAAATCATGGGCTGGGCTTAAGCCTTGCTGCCCGAATGGAGGGAGTCAAGCTGGAACTTGTTCTGCCGGTAACAGTCTCGGCCTCTAAAAAGATGCGCCTCAGGGAATTTCGGGCGAGCCTTCTCGACTTTCAAGGAACCTGCGAAAAAGCTGAAATCCACGCCCGGCAGCTGGCTGCTGAATCAGGACGGATCTATGTCTCTCCTTACAATGATAAAGACATCATTTTCGGTCAGGGGACGATCGGCCTTGAAATTTGGGAAGATGTCCCAGGTGTCGAGGATGTCCTCATCCCGGTCGGGGGCGGCGGGCTGGCGGCGGGCATCGCTGGCTACCTGAAGATGTTGAGATCCAGCATTAGGACGTTCGGCGTTGAGCCGCGCCATTCGGCTTTCATGGCCGCCTCGATCGAAGCCGGGACAATCGTTGAGGTCGAGGAGCGGGAGACCATAGCCGATGCGGTGGCTGGAGGGATTGAGCCGGGCTCGATCACCTTCCCCCTTTGCCGCGAGCTCCTAAACGGGATGATTCTGGTAGAGGA
>CAZKBY010000078.1:0-10985 GCA_964550915.1 uncultured Eubacteriales bacterium
GGGCAGAAGAGCGATCTCCAGAAAAAGCCAAAGAGGAAAAAGTCACCGGGGCGGCAGGTGATAAAAAAGACGTCGAGGTAGAATTCATCCCTTCGTCCAAAGGAGCCGAGGCCCAGGTGAGGAAGTACAAGCTCAGGACTGTCGAGGAGATCGAAAAAGAGTTGGAGCGGCTTTCCCAGGAATTTTTGGATAAGCATAAGAAGCCAAGGCCTTCTTGAGCAGCAGGCCTTCACTTTCCCTTCTGACTGAAAAAACCCGGATTTTTCCTTCGTCTTCTTATAAGAAGCATCATGCTCGTTAAGATACACAGCGCCGCCCTCTCCGGGATCGAGGCTTATGTCGTCGAGATCGAGGTCGATGTGGGTTTAGGCCTTCCCGGCCATGTCACCGTCGGCCTGCCTGACGCCGCGGTCAGGGAGAGCAAGGAGCGAATCCGGGCTGCCCTCAAGAATTGCGGCTTCGAGTTTCCTTCCCGCAAACTGACCATCAACCTGGCTCCAGCAGACCGGAGAAAAGAAGGCTCTTCCTTCGACCTCCCTATCTGCCTCGGCCTCCTGGCTTATCTCAATGTTATTCCCGAGGAAAGCCTGCGCGGTTATCTTTTCTTGGGCGAGCTGGCCATGGACGGCCGGCTGAAACCTGTGAGGGGAGCCCTGCCGGCCGCTCTTCTCGCTCAAAGAAGAGGCTATCAGGGTATTGTCGTCCCCAAGGATAACGCAAAAGAGGCGGCTCTGGTGCGAGGGCTGGATGTCTATGGACAGGAGAACCTCATTCAGGTCATCCGCCTTCTCACTGAACCCGGGAGTTTCCCCCCGTGGCCAAAGGAAGAGATTGTGCCTGTGGCCAGCTATGACGGGGATTTCAAGGATGTCAAAGGCCAGATGCACGTTAAGCGAGCTCTGGAAGTAGCGGCGGCTGGGTTTCATAACGTTTTGATGATCGGCCCGCCCGGCGCCGGCAAAACAATGTTGGCTAAACGACTGCCGACCATTCTTCCTCCCATGTCCTTCGATGAGATAATCGAGGTTACGCAGGTCTACAGCGCAGCCGGCCTGCTCAGCGATAGGGGAGCGGTGAGCTCGCGTCCCTTCCGGTCTCCCCATCACACGATCTCTGACGCCGGCCTTATCGGCGGCGGAATCGTGCCGCGGCCGGGCGAGGTAAGTCTGGCCCATAACGGCGTCCTCTTCCTTGATGAGCTTCCCGAATTCAGGCGGCGGGTCCTGGAGGACCTCAGGCAGCCGGTCGAAGACGGGAAGGTGACCGTCTCGCGCTGCTCGATGAGCATCAGCTTCCCCTGCGCCTTCATGCTTGTCGCAGCCATGAATCCCTGCGAAGACGTCTTTCGGGGGTTAGGCCGGGCGGAGACGGACTGTAGCGAGGCTCAGCGCAGCCGCTATTACGCCAAGATCTCGGGCCCGCTCCTCGACCGCATCGATATCCAGGTGGACGTGCCGGCCGTGAAGTTCAGGGAGATCGTCTCGCGGGAGGCGGGGGAGAGCTCGAGCGAAATCAGGGAAAGGGTCAGCCGGGCGCGGGAGAAGCAGATGGAGCGGTTCAAGGGGAAGAAAATCTACGCCAATGCCCAGATGGGGCCGCGAGAGATCAAGGCGTACTGCGCCGTCGGTCCCGAGGCACAGAAGCTCCTCGAAACGGCCGTTACGCGGCTGGGCTTGAGCGCCCGTGCCTATGATCGCATCCTTAAGGTGTCACGCACAATCGCTGATTTGGCGGGAGAGGACACCATCAGCACCGTCCATGTCTCCGAAGCCATCCAGTACCGGATGATGGACCGGTATTATTGAAAGCTGATGTCAATGGGATATTGACAAACCATGATTTGGAAGTTTAACATAAATATGAAAAGTTAAACTAATTTTAAGAGGTAAAACAAATGACAATAGTTACAACCTCAGCCAAGGGGCAGGTCGTCATTCCCAAAAAAGAAAGGGATAAAGTGGGGATCAAGCCCGGGACAAAAGTTATTGCCACGGCTGTCAAGGATCATATCGAAATCAGGCCGCTGCCCGATAACCCGGTCGAATCTTACTGCGGAGTGTTTAAAAAAGGTTCCTCGCTGACAAAGGCCTTATTAAGGGAGAGGAAAAAGGAACTCGCCCGTGAAGAAAAAAATCGTCCTTGATTCGTTTGCTCTTCTGGCTTATTTGGAAAAAGAAGCCGGCTGCGAGAAGGTCAAGAAACTATTGGCGGATAATGATGTTCATGCCCTCATCAACGACATCAACGTAGGGGAGACATATTACATCATTGCCAGAGAGAGAGGGCTCAACCAGGCTGATTATTTCACAGACATTATCATGCCGAGCATGCCGATTACACCCCTGGCCAATGCGCTTCATGATGTAATCGAAGCAGCACGCATAAAATCAAAATACTCTCTATCTTACGCGGATTGCTTTGCTGTCGCCACTTCTCATCGGGAAAGAGCGCCCTTGATCACCGGAGATCCCGAATTCAAGAAGGTCCAGGACATCATCTCGATCGACTGGCTCTGATCCAAAGGGAAGATCAGCGGCGATAATAGGCAAATATTTTTTGAAAGTTGGGCAGCTTAAATCATAAGTTTTGGGCTTCTTTCTCAACCGCTTTCTGGGCGAGTTGATTCAATGATATTCCCATCATCAATTGTTATTGATGGCCTTTTCCCCAAGATTTTGGTAGAATTCCCCATCTTAAAAATCTTCAAGAAGGCTGCCCTGAATGATCGACAAGCTCCTGGCCAAAAAGAGCCTTCAGGATCTCACCAGGGAAGCCTCTGAAACGACCCACGGGTTGAAGCGCGTCCTGGGGCCCTGGGACCTTGTCTTCCTCGGCATCGGCGCGATCGTCGGCGCCGGAATCTTCGTCATCACGGGGCATGCCGCTGCCCAGTATGCCGGCCCGGCCGTCACCCTATCCTTCATCCTGGCCGCTCTGACTTGTTCTTTTGCCGGACTCTGCTACGCCGAGTTCGCTTCTCTTATCCCGATTGCCGGAAGCGCCTATACATACACATATGCCACGCTGGGTGAATTCTTCGCCTGGATCATCGGCTGGGCTCTGATCCTCGAGTATTCCTTGAGCGCGACCACGGTCTCAATTGGTTGGTCTGGCTACGTGGTTAGCTTTCTCAGAGACCTTGGTCTTCATGTTCCTGATTTTCTTTCGACCGCGCCTTTTGCCTTCGACCCTCACCATCAGAGCTGGACGGCCACGGGCGCGCTCTTCAATCTTCCGGCATTTTTGATTATCGCTGTCATCACGATCCTGCTTGTCATCGGAATCAAGGAATCGGCGAAGGTCAACGTCGTCATTGTCTTCATTAAGATCACGGCTCTCCTCATTTTCATCGGCGCCGGCGTATTTTTCATCAAACCGGAGCTCTGGAAGCCCTTTATCCCGGCCAACCAGGGAGGGGTTGGATTCTTCGGCCTTAGCGGAATCCTGCGGGGCGCTGGAGTCATATTCTTTGCCTATCTTGGTTTTGACGCTGTCTCCACTGTCGCCCAGGAAGCCAAGAATCCGCAAAAAGATGTACCCAGAGGTATCCTCGGCAGCCTTTTCATATGCACAGTCATCTACATCGCTTTTTCGCTTGTCCTGACCGGCGTCGTCCATTACTCAAGCCTGAACGTGGCAGCTCCAGTTGCCGTTGCCATAGACGCAATGCGTCTCTTTTGGCTCTCTCCGTTGATTAAAATTGCCGCCGTCGTCGGGCTAATTTCAGTGATGATCGTCCAGTTGATGGCTCAGTCTCGCGTTTTCTTTTCCATGGGCACGGACGGGCTGCTCCCCAAGTCCGCCACGAAAGTCCACCCCAGGTTCGGGACGCCCCACGTGACGACGATCGTGACGGGCGCGGCCGTGGCTCTGGTCGCCTCCCTCCTGCCGATCGGCATCGTCGGAGAGCTGGCCAGCATGGGAACCCTTCTTGCCTTTGTCATCGTCTGCAGCGGTGTCCTCGTCCTGCGCTACGCTCACCCGGAAATTCCCCGGCCTTTCCGGACGCCCGGCGTTCCCTTCATCCCCGTCCTGGGAATTCTGTCCTGCTTGTACTTGATGATCGGCCTGCCCAAGGACACCTGGATGCGGCTTCTGGGCTGGATGGCCATCGGCCTCCTCATCTATTTTTTCTACGGCCTGCGAAAGAGCAAGCTCAGGGATACAAAAAGATAAGGCTAGAGCCTCGAGTCGAGCTCTCGGATGGAGGGCGTGAAAGAGCGTCTGTCTTTTCACGGCGGCCGCGGAGCCGAGCTGCCGCGCGTTCTCGGACTCAAGGATGTCGTCGGGATCGTCGTCGGAACGATGATCGGGTCGGGGATCTTTATCGTGCCGGCGGCCGTCGCCGAGGCCGTCAAAGCGCCTCTTCTTCTTTTAGGCGTCTGGGTATTGGGCGGAGTCCTGACCTTTTTTGGAGCGCTTTCACTGGCTGAGCTCGGGTCGGCCTTTCCCCAGGCTGGCGGGATGTATGTCTACTTGAGAGAAGCCTACGGCCGTCTTGCCGCCTTTCTTTTTGGCTGGGTCTTCTTCCTGGTCATCGATTCCGGGAGCATGGCCACTCTGGCAGTGGCCTTCTCTTCCAAGTATCTTCCCTATTTTGTCAAGCTCTCGGGCTTCCAGACTAAGGTGGTTGCCATCAGCCTCATTTTTGCTCTGGCCGCCGTTAATTACATCGGAGTCAGATGGGGAGCTCTGGTCCAGAACCTTTTCATGGCCATTAAGTTCGCCGCTTTAGTGGGCGTTTGTGTCGTCGTTTTCATCTTCGCTCGAGGAAGCATGTCTCACCTTGTCTTGCCCCTGCCGTCTTCTTTCTCGCCCGACCTCATCGGGGCTTTTGGCGTGGGGCTTATCGCAGCTCTCTGGGCCCTTAAGGGCTGGGAAGTGGCGACTTTTAGTGCCGGCGAGCTAAGGCAGCCGGGGAGACACTTTCCTCCCGGCCTTCTCCTCGGCATCGCCGTTGTCCTTGTCCTTTACCTCGGAGCCAACCTGGCTTATCTTTATGCGATCCCGGTGGAGGCAATGGCCAGGTCCAGCCGGATCGCCAGTGACGCCATGCACCTGGCCATCGGTTCTGTCGGTGCATCGGTCATCGCTCTGGCCATCCTCTTTTCCATCACCGGTGCGATCAACGGGCATCTTCTGACCGGGCCGAGACTTTATTTTGCGATGGCCCGGGATGGCCTCTTCTTCAAGAAAGTGGACGAAATTCATCCCCGGTTCCTGACTCCCCATTTTTCGATTGTTGCTCTGGCCGGGTGGAGCGCTCTGCTCAGCCTGTCGGGAACTTTCGAGCAGCTCTTTACGTTTGTTGTTTTCGGGCTCTGGATTTTCTACGGGCTTACGGTCGGCGCGGTGTTCATCCTTCGCCGCAGGAAGCCAGATCTTCGCCGGCCTTATAGGACCTGGGGTTATCCCTTGACCCCGGCGGTTTTTATCCTGGCCGCGTTCTTCATCTCTATTAACACTCTCGTCAACCGCTTCTGGAACTCTTTTGCCGGGCTGCTCATCCTGCTCCTTGGCCTTCCCGCCTATTTTTACTGGCGGAGGAAGTTGAATAAAGGGCTTACTGAATCAAAGCGTTGAAGAGCAACTTGAAGGTGCCGTGAGTCTGAGAGCGGTGCTGGGTCCGGAAACCAACAAGGATCACCCGGCCCTGGCCCAATCCGGCAGAGACCATGGCAGCCTTATTTGAAAGATACTTCTCCCCGATGAGCCAGCCGCTCTGAAGGATGTCCCGCTCAACATACCGAACGATCGTCTCGTATCGTTCGTTGTGCTGGCTCGGCGCGATCTCGAAGGCCGGGCTAGACCAGAAAAGAACCAAAGCCTCTGAAGGCATGCCGTAGGCCAAGGGATGGGTGGTGTCACACGTCACTCTGAGCGTCGACCCCGGGCAGAAGAACTCTTTTGAGTCGGTCTTCTCTACGACGTTGCGTACGCTCAACCCGAATTTTTGGATGGCCAGGTTCGAGGCCTCTCCTAACGTGACCAGAGTTCCTCCTTTCTCCACAAAATCCTTGAGAGCCCCGACGCCTTCCTGGCCGATGCCACTCCTGTACTCGGGGGGATAGGCCGGCACCCGGCCTTCCCAGGATTCAAGCCTTTCTCCCGTGATCATGCCGGTTGAGTCGTTGGGCAGGATAATGACATCATACTTCGTCCGGAGGTTTCCTTTCTTAATTTCAGCATCGAAGAGCGATGTGTACGGAAAGGCGAACTGCTCGAGGAGGAAACGCGTCCAGCCCTCGTCCATGTTACCTCCCCAGTAGCGCTGGTACATGGCGGTACGCAGGCGCTTGATGTCGTAGATTCCCTGGCTGGGGATATTCTTTAGAGCCTTGAAATCGACCCCCGTTTGGGCAGCGATTTCCTTCAGCAGAGGCAAGGCGTCCGGCGGTGCGGCGACGATGAAATCGCCGGGCTTAAGCCCGGAAACAGCCCTGTCTGCCCGCTTTACCGGGATTCGCTTGTCCAAAAGCAAATTTACTGCCTTGAAGCTATCGTTCAGCCTTCCATCGAGGACGCAGGCCTGGCCGCTTTCCTCGATGTTTCCGGCGATGACAATTCCCTGCTTCAAAACATCAAATTCACCAGTAACCGCTTCGTCGACCGGGTCCACTCCGACGCCCATGAACTCGTTCATCGTGTGCGTGGCCATGTCATACGGCCGGCGAGGCGAGCCGTTCCTGTCCCTAGTCCAGGAGTTATCGGGGTAAAATGTCCGTCCGAGTAAGTTCCTGATGAGCCCCATTTTGGGCTGGGCTAAAGAGATGACGAACGAGCCCTGTGGATAGATGACGCTTCCGGCGACGAACCCTTTTTGGGCCTGCTTGATTTCAACCCCCGACATGAGCAGCTTATTAATCATCTTAACGGCCGTGAGGGGATCGTGCTGAGCGGTCGGGATGACGTAGGCGGCCGGCTTCCCTTCGGCGCCCCGCTCCGTCTGCCGCTTGGCCTTGAGAAAGGCGTTCCAGAGCACGGTCTCCCTGTGGCGGGCGGCGATATCGAGCAGGGCCCAGGCCGCAATCTTCTTCTGTTCGACAATATCCCTAAGTCGCCACCAGCCGCCGGGCCAGGGATGGGGGAACGTTGTCTGAGCCTGGTAGTCGGGGAACTCGAGCGCGTTGCCGCGGAGCTGCTCCGGATGGATGAAAACGGGCGTCGCCAGCTTGGCCGAGGCCGACTCGGTCAGCATGCCGGCGATGTTATGAAAGGGAGTGATCCAGTGCCAGCCGAAATGGCCCCAGCCGGGAAACTGGGCGGCGTTGAGGATGCCGGTTTTTCCCGCTTCCTCCAGTTTGTAAGCGATGTGGGCGCCGTACCAGCTGTGCTCCCGCCAGATGAGAGGATCGGCGTAGGGCCGGACGGGCTCACAGTAGGGAGGGATGTAGAACCTGGCGCCGTAACTTCCCATCTGGTGATGGTCGATATAAGCCTGGGGAATCCAATCTCTGTATAAAACTTTAGCGGCGTAAACCGACTCGATCATGTTAAGGTGGTCACCATCTCTATTGTTGTCGTGACCGACATACTTGTGGTAGAGCCAGGGAAGGTTCGTGCCCTCATATTCCGTGCCCCGTGTTTTCTTGTACCAGTCGGTGACCATGATCTGTCCGTCCGGGTTAAAGCAGGGGATCATGAAGAAGACGACGTTATTTAGGATGCGCCGGGTTTCCTCGTCTGCGCGGGTGACCAGGTCATGGGCCAGCTCGGGCGCCATCTGGGTCCCGCCGATCTCCGTGGCATGGAGGCCCATCGACTGGCAGATAACTGCTTTGCCCTGATTGACCAGGTTTTTAACCTCCTCCTCGGCGAGGCAGCGCGGGTCGCTGAGTTTGGCGTTTACTTCCCGCAGCCGGTCGAGGTTGGCCAGATTTTCGGGGGAAGAAACAATGACCAGGAGAAAGGGATGGCCCTCGGTGGAAGGGCCCATGTCGATGACCTTGAGCTTGCTGCTTTCCTTTTCCAGGAGATAAAAATAGTCGACGATTTTATCCCAGCGGGCGATCTGGCCGTCACTCCCGAGCTTGAACCCGAAGAACTCTTCGGGCGGGGTGATTTGGCTCTGTCCGCTGTCGAGCGGCGCCGTGAACCCCGAGTTAACAAGCGCCAGAAAAACGAAGGAAAGAAAGATAAAATGAATAAGATGAAGACGAAGGCCGTTTAGGGTTTGTCTCATCAGGACTCTCCTTGACCCAAGTTTAAGGAAATCGTAGTGATACTAAAACAGCGCTGGAAGACCTGTCAAGCCAGGCGTTCGCCCATCGCGGAGATTGCCTATTCGGACATGCTTGGACAGCGCGGTTCACGCTGTTTCTTTTTCGCCGGGCGATTCAGCCGCTCATAAAAATATACTAATTCTATATTTTCTATAGGAAAAGTAGATAAAAAGAAAGACTTGAATTAGGTCTATCATTTCTTTTATAGATAGCTCTACCCATGAAAAATGACATCTTTGAGCAAGGAGTGCAACGATGAGAAGGAAACGGTCGTGTCTTTTCTTGGCTATTCTTTTTTTGCTTTTTTCGGTCAATCTCCGGGCGGCCGAAAAGTCGGTTGACGAGCGGATTGAGGCGATTGTCCAGAAGATCGCCCCGAGCCTTATCGAGATCCGGCAGGATATCCATGCTCACCCTGAGCTGGCCTTTCAGGAGAAGCGGACGGCAGGGATCATCGCCGATTATTTCCAGAAGCTTGGGCTTGAAGTCAGGACCGGGATCGCCGGGACCGGCGTCCTGGGAATTCTCCGGGGCGGGAAAAAAGGTCCGGTCGTCGGCGTACGCGGAGACATGGACGCTCTTCCCATCACCGAAGAGACGGACCTTCCCTTCCGGTCAAAAGAAAAAGCTGTCCTCAACGGCCGGGAGGTCGGGCTGATGCACGCCTGCGGCCATGATATCCACACGACCCTGCTCCTGGGAGTCGCTCATGTGCTCTGCGAGCTGAAGTCCGAGCTTTCGGGAACGGTGCTTTTTGTTGCCCAGCCGGCCGAGGAGTTCGGCGGCGGGGCCGCCGAGATGCTCAAGGCCGGCCTCTTCCGGGACATCCGGCCAGAGGCCATGTTCGCCTTTCACGTCGAGGACACAGCCAAGGCTGGCGTCATCAAGTATGCAGCCGAGTACGCCGCCGCCAATGTCGATGGATTCACCTTGCTTATCGAATCAGCGGGATGCCACGGCTCTTCCCCTCACGACTGCGTCGACCCGATCGTCGTGGGCGCCCAGATCGTCACGGCTCTTCAGGTCATGGTGGCCCGGGAGATCGACGTCCACAACGACACGGTCATCACCGTGGGATCGTTCCATGCCGGCACGGCGTCGAACATCATTCCCGAAAAGGCGGAACTGAGGGCCACGATCCGGAATTACGGTGAGGACCAGCGCCAGTTAATCAAGAAGAAAGTGGAAAGGCTGGTCGAAAACATCTGTCAGGCCGCCGGCGCTCCCTATAAGCTTGATTACAGGATCGGCGTGCCGGCTCTGCGCAACGATCCCGGGCTTGTCCAGAGAATCCTGCCGACAATAGAGCGGGTGCTGGGCGGGAAACAGTTCGTTCAGCTTGAGAGGCCGATCATGGGCGGCGAAGATTTTAGCCTGTTCGCCCTGGAAATCCCATCAGTGATGCTCTGGCTCGGCGTCGTCCCCGCAAACGTGGAAAAGACGTCCGTCCATTCGCCCACGTTCATCGCCGACGAAAAGAGCATTCCCATCGGCGTCAAGGTGATGTCATCAGTCATCCTCGATTATCTCCAAGCGGAGAGGAAGAAGCGCTAAGCCCTATTACTCGAGAGCAAACTCTCCTGTGATCTCGGGCAGGGGTTTTCTCGACCCGGGAAAGACGAGCAGCCTGTATCGAATCCTGGCCGGCAGCTCCAGGCTCTCACCAGGCGGGAGAAGCGAGAGAGACTCGAGCATGATTGCTCTTTTTTCGCCCGGCTTGACTTCTCCGTAATCCCTCTCTGCCCGGGCGATTTCGCGGCCGTCTTTTTCAAAAACGGCTTCCAAGCGAATTTTCGGTACAGCCCACTTTCCCACGTTCTTGAAATCGACCAGCAACCTCGGCGGGAAGTTAGGATTGATCTTGGTCACGGCTGCACGACAGCCCTGCCGGATTTCTTTCTTGATGAGGCGGTTCTCCCGCCAGCCTAACAAAATGACCGTTGCCTGGGCGAGGATCGCCGCTGAGGCGACGATAAGGAAAGTTATTTCGACATGCCGCTTTATCTTCGCCATTCTCTTTCTATATTTGTGTTATCTTCTCATAAAACGGTAAATCGCTCAACAATTTCAGCGCTTATATAACCATCTCCATTTTTGTGATAAACGGGGGCCCTGTCGCGGTTCACCCCAGGGGCCCCTTCGCGGACCCATTTGCTAGTTTATAGGCCGGAAATTGGGCGGCATCAAACGCTTGGTTCGGCGGGGGGCCCCCGAATCACGCCACCCCCCTCTTCTATCCCGGAAGGACATCACATGATTGGAAATGCTTCCAGCGCTTATCAATCTGAAGATGGCTCCATTTCTTATTTCTGTTTGGAGGAGGGGAAGAGAATCTCAGAGGCGGCGGCCGTCCTTGGCGACGACCCGGCCGTTCTTGATGACATAACGGATGGGATTGACGCCCAAATGATAGACAAGGGAAGTATAATCAGGAATCTCGCAGAGGAGAAGATCGGTCTTTTTCCCTGGCTCAAGGCTCCCCACTTGTGCGTGCCTCCCCAAGGAGAAGGCGGCATTAACCGTAACGGCATTGATGGCCTCTTCGATCGTCAGGCGGAGAAGGAAAACGCCAAGCTGAAGAACAAAAAGCATTGAGCTCACCATAGAGCTCCCGGGGTTGAAATCTGAAGCCAAGGCAACGATCGCGCCTTCCTCGATGAGCTGCCTGGCCGGTGCTTTTTTTTCCAGCCTAAGGAAGAAGGACACACCCGGAAGAAGAGTGGCCACAGTGTCGCTCCGGGCCAGCTTGCGGATCCCCTCAGG
>CAZKBY010000079.1:0-10916 GCA_964550915.1 uncultured Eubacteriales bacterium
CCCTTAGAGCCATTTTTTTCTGTGGAAAAAGATGACCATCAGGACGGCGATGGCAAGCATCAGCCCGAGGATGGCGAAATACCCCCACCGCCAATTCAGTTCCGGCATGAAGTCAAAGTTCATCCCGTAGATGCCGGCGATGAAAGTCAACGGGATAAAAATCGTGGCGATGATAGTCAGGACCTTCATCACCTCGTTCATGCGGTTGCTGACGCTCGAGAGATACATGTCCAGCATCCCGGAGAGCATGTCCCGGTAGGTTTCGACTGTGTCGACGACCTGGATCGTATGGTCATAGACATCCCGCAAGAAGATGCCCGTCGATTCCTTGATGAGAGCCGATTCGGCCCTCTCCAGGCGGCTGATGACCTCCCTCAGGGGCCAGACTGATTTCCGCAGATAGATCATTTCCCTCTTCAAGACATGGATTTCCTGGAGAGTCCTCCGGCCGGGATCTCTGACTAGCTCTTCCTCGATAGTTTCGACTTTTTCCCCCAGTCTTTCCAGGACGGCGAAATAGTTGTCGACGATAGAATCGAGGAGGGCATAGGCGAGATAATCAGGCCCCACCGTTCGCAGGCGGCCTTTGCCCGTCCTTATTCTTTCTCTTATCGGGTCAAACACATCGCCCTCGCTCTCCTGGAAAGAGATGACGAAGTTCGGTCCGAGGATCAGGCTGACCTGCTCTGATTGGACGCCTTTCTTTTTTCCCTCGAGGCTGAGCATCCGCAGGACGATGAAAATATACTCTCCCATGTCTTCCATCTTAGGCCTTTGGGCCGTGGTCATGATGTCTTCGAGGATGAGCGGATGGAGGCCAAAATGATGGCCGATCTTGCCGATGATCTCGCTGTCGTGAACGCCGTCAATATTGATCCAGGTGACCGTGGCTTTTTCCTTGAACGGAAAACATTCTTCAACTGCCTTGGCCTCTTTCTCTTCATAGTTTTTTTCGTCATAGTCGATGATGGTGATCCTGGTGCGTTCCGTTTTCTTCTCGCCGATATGGATCAGGCTCCCGGGCGGAAGCCCACTTTTGCGCGACCGTTTATGGACGTGGCGGGACATCCTCATTCACCTCCCGAACTGTTTATCTCAAGGATAACTCGAACCGTCCGCTTTTTCCAGTCAGGCTCCTCCGCTCGTGGGACACGATCCCGATTTTGTCAGGAGGCTTTATTTGAGTCGCGCTTCAACGGCAGGCCAGTCGATGTTTTTGAAGAAGGCTTCGATGTAATCGGCCCTCTTCAGGCCGTAGTCGATCATGAAGGCGTGCTCGAAAACGTCCATGACCAGGACGGGCCGGCAGCCGGCCGGATGGCCGACATCATGCTCGTTAATCCAGAAATTGATGAGCCTTTCGTTTGTGGCATCCTGATAGAGCACGACCCAGCCGATCCCGCGCATGGCGCCCGCTGCCTTGAAATCTTTTTCCCAGGCCTCGTAGCCTCCCAAATCAGCGGCCATCTTCTGCGCGAGCTTGCCTTCAAGCTTAAGAGCCCCTTTCCCGCCCAGGTTCTCAAAATAGCACTCATGGAGCCGCATGCCGTTGAATTCCCAGCCCAGGCGCCGCTTGAGCTCAGCGAACTCGGGGGCGCTTGATTTTCCGTCCGTGAGCATCTGGCCAAGAGTCTCAAGGACTTTGTTTGTGTTGGTAACATACCCCTGGTAGAGGGTAAAGTGATTCTTGAGCAGGGTTTCGCTGAACCCGGCCATACCGATAAGCTTTGAGTAATCTTTGGCCGTGTAAGCCATCATCCTCTCCTCCTCTCTAAAATTGGCTTTTATCGGGAGCGCAGCTCCCGAAAACATGGCCACCCCTCCGATCCCTGCCATGGCCATGAAATCTCGCCGCTTCATCAGCTATTTTCTGGCCTCTTTCTCTTCCTTGCCTTCTTTTTCTTCCTTCGGTTCGCGCGCGAGGCCGACTTTTTTTCGGATATCAACCTCTAATTGTGCGGCCAGATCAGCATTCTCTTTGAGCAGCTTCTTGACGTTGTCTCGCCCCTGACCGAGCCTTTCTCCCTTATAGGAATACCACGTGCCCGTTTTTTCGATCAACCCGACGTTCACCCCGCAGTCGACGAGATCGCCTTCCCTGGAGATTCCCTGTCCGTAGATGATGTCAAACTCGGCGTCCCTAAACGGAGGTGCCATCTTGTTTTTGACGATCTTCACCTTGACCCTGTTTCCAACGATGCTCTCCCCTTCTCTGAGAGCGGTAATCCGGCGGATGTCGATCCGCATCGAGGCGTAAAACTTGAGCGCCCGGCCGCCCGTCGTCGTCTCCGGGCTGCCGATGAACACGCCAATCTTCTCACGGATCTGGTTAACGAAAATGAAGCAGGTCTTAGACCGGCTGACGATGGCCGTGAGCTTGCGCAACGCCTGGGACATGAGCCTCGCCTGGAGGCCCATGTGGGCGTCGCCCATCTCGCCTTCAAGCTCAGCCTTGGGCACAAGGGCGGCCACCGAATCGACTACGATAACATCCACGGCGCCGCTCCGCACTAAAACTTCGGCGATCTCGAGGGCCTGCTCGCCATAGTCGGGCTGGGAGATGAGGAGGTTATCCACGTCTACGCCCACGCTGGCAGCATAGCGGGGGTCGAGGGCATGCTCAGCATCGATGAAGGCGGCCTGGCCGCCACGCTTCTGGGCTTCGGCAATGACGTGAAGGCCGAGGGTCGTTTTCCCCGTCGCTTCGGGCCCGAAGACCTCGACAACCCGGCCACGCGGAAACCCGCCGATCCCCAAGGCCAGGTCAAAGGCAATCGAGCCGGTTGGGATGGCTTCAACCTTGATGGCCACCTCTTTCTGGCCGAGCTTCATGACCGAGCCTTTGCCGAATTGCTTCTCGATCTGGGAAACGGCTGCCTCGATAGCCCTGGCCCTCGACGTCTGTATCTGTTCTGTGTCTTCGCCTTTCATTTTTTTCCTCCTCATACCAAGGGACGTGTCCACCCGGAATTTTCTATCACTAAATCAAATGGCTTTTTTTTATTCTACCATAAAAGGGACGGTCTCTATGGAAGAATTTCAGAATATGTTATCAATCCCCATAATCCTCAGTAGGTGTAGAAGCCGCGGCCAGTCTTGCGGCCAAGATACCCGGCATCCACCATCTTGCGGAGAAGCGGACAGGGCCGGTACTTGGGGTCCTTGAACCCGTCGTGCAGAACCTCCATGATGGAAAGGCAGACGTCAAGCCCGATGAGGTCAGCCAGCGCGAGCGGGCCCATGGGATGGTTCATCCCTAACTTCATGACCGTGTCGATGGCCTCGGCAGTGCCAACGCCTTCCATCAGGGCGTAGACGGCTTCGTTGATCATCGGTATCAGGATACGGTTGGCGATGAAGCCGGGATAATCATTTGCTTCAACGGGTACCTTGCCCATCTTTTCGGCCAGGGCCTTGACCGTAGCAAACGTCTCTTCAGACGTCGCCAGCCCGCGAATGAGCTCGACCAGCGCCATCAGCGGCACCGGGTTCATGAAATGCATGCCCATGAACTGAGCCGGCCGGTTGGTCTGGGCGGCCAGGCGGGTGATGGAAATCGAGGAGGTGTTGGAGGTGAGAATGACCTCAGGCGCCAGGATTTTGTCGAGCGCCGTGAGGACCTTTTTCTTTACCTCAAAATCTTCAAACACGGCTTCGACGATAAAATCGGCGGCCTTGAGGTCATCAAGGCTGGCCGTCGGCTTGAGGCGGCCCAGAATGGCTGCTTTGTCCTCTGTGATCTTTCCCTTCTCGATGAGCTTGGCCAGGCTCTTGTCCATCCCCTTGAGGGAACGGTCAAGGCTGGCCTGGTCGACGTCATTGAGCAGGACGGAAAATCCGGATGCGGCGGCAACCTGAGCGATGCCGCTGCCCATGGTTCCAGCCCCTACTATTCCGATCGTTTTTATATCCATTTCCCCTCCTTGTTCTCACTCAGACCATCTCCACGGCCATGGCCACAGCATCGCCCCCGCCTAAGCACAGGGCCGCGACGCCCTTCTTCTGGCCGCGGTGTTTGAGAGCGTAAATAAGCGTGGTCAAAATCCGGGCGCCGGTAGCACCAATGGGATGCCCCAGGGCCACAGCTCCGCCATGGACATTAACTTTCTCGCGGTCGAGCTTGAGCTCTTTGAGCAGGACGACGAGCTGGGCCGAGAAAGCCTCATTGATTTCAAAAAGGTCGACCTCTTCGATTTTCCAGCCGATGTTTGCCAGCAACTTTTCGATCGCTCCCTTGGGCGCAACCATGACCATTGATGGTTCGACGCCGTTGGTCGCCGCTCCCAGGATTCGGGCCAGAGGCTGGCTGAGCCCCCTCGTCTTTATGGCCTCCTCCGAAGCGACGACAACTGCCGCGGCGCCGTCATTCAGGGTCGAGGCATTTCCGGCGGTTACTGCCCCGTCCTTCTTAAAGGCCGGTCTCAGTTTAGCCAGTTTCTCCAGAGTCGTGTCGCGGCGGGGCCCTTCGTCTACGGCAAAAACAATTGGCTCGCCCCTTTTCTGCGGGATCGTGACGGGCACGATCTCATCCTTAAAATAGCCCTTATCGATCGCGTGGATAGCTTTCTGCTGGCTGCTCAGCGCATACCGATCCTGCTCCTCCCTCGTCGCACCGAACTTTTCAGCCACGACCTCGCCCGTAATGCCCATGTGGACGTTGTCGAAAGCGCACCAGAGGCCGTCGAGGATCATTGAATCCTTAATCTGAACATCACCAAACTTGACTCCTTCCCTCATCCCCCAGACAAGATGGGGAGCCCGGCTCATGCTCTCCATGCCGCCGGCAACGACGATTTCCTTCTCCTCAAGCTGGATGGCCTGGACGGCGAGGGCCACCGCTTTCAGCGCTGACCCGCAGACCTTGTTGACGGCAAAACAGCTGACCGTGTAAGGAATTCCGGCTTTGACGGCTGCCTGTTTGGCCGGCGCCTGGCCGATGCCGGCCGATACAACGTTTCCCATGATGACCTCATCCACATCCTCGCCCCGCAGGTTCGCCCGCCGCAGGGCTTCGCGGATGGCGATCCCGCCGATCTCAGGAGCGGTGAAATCCTTGAGCGCACCCAGAAAAACGCCGATGGGCGTGCGGGCGGCGCTGACGATGAATGCATCCCGTTTCTCACACATCGATCAATCCTTTCGCAAGAAATTTAAGCGCCTTTCATTTTTATCATAATTAAAAGGCGGTGTAAACCAGCCAAAAGCGGTTCTGGGAGGACGCCCACCCTGGCTTCATCGAAGTAGATGACGCCAAAAAGAGGCTGGCCGGGCCGCAGAGGAATCAGGGCTAATCGGGAAATGGCTCAGGTGAGGCCGACGATTTCTCCGTCGTCGGTCACGTCGACTTTCTCGGCGGAGGGAGAATTCGGCAGTCCGGGCATCGTCATGATGTCTCCGCAGTAAACGACGACAAAACCGGCGCCTGAGCTCAAAGAGACATCGGTCACGATCAGGGTAAAATCCTGCGGCCTTCCCAGCGCTTCATCGTCGTCCGATAGTGAGTACTGCGTCTTGGCGATGCAGACGGGCAGCCCGCCGAACCCGTTTTCCTCCATCCGCAGGATTTTCCGCCTGGTTTTCCCCTCCATAGCGATGGAAGCGGCGCCGTAGATTTTCTTGGCCACGGTTTCGATTTTATCCAGCAGAGGAATGTCGAGAGGGTAGAGAAAGCGGAAGTCGTGTTCGTCTTGTTCAACAGCCGCCAGGATTTTCCCGGCGAGCTCCTCTCCTCCCCGGCCGCCCTGGCTGAACACATCGCTCAAGGCCGCCCTCGCGTGTGCGCCGCTACAAAGATCCATAAATCTTCTAACCTCCCCGTCTGTGTCCTCAGGAAACCTGTTTAGCGCGACCACAAATGGAAGGCCGAATATCCTCAGGTTTTCCATGTGCTTTTCCAGGTTGGCGAAGCCTCGCTCGACCGCCTCTGCGTTTTCCTCCCGGACATCTTTGAGCTTCACTCC
The DNA here is from genome assembly GCA_964550915.1 of uncultured Eubacteriales bacterium. Classification (GTDB taxonomy): domain Bacteria; phylum Acidobacteriota; class Aminicenantia; order Aminicenantales; family UBA8522; genus JARYMI01. The sequence continues at coordinate 5,961 of CAZKBY010000079.1, forward strand.
CCCGTGGAGCTTGAGGGCCCGCAGCGTAGCCACTAAGACGCAGGCATCGGGCGGAGGAATGTGGCCCGTGCGGACGACGATATCGAAGAATTTTTCGGCGCCAAGGTCGGAAGCAAACCCGGCTTCTGTGACAACATAATCGGCCAGGTGTAAACCCAGCCCCGTGGCGATGACCGAGCTTGTGCCATGGGCGATGTTGGCGAAGGCACCTCCGTGCACAAAGGCTGGCGTTCCCTCGATTGTCTGGACAAGGTTCGGCTTGATGGCATCTTTCAAGAGCGCCGCCATCGCTCCTTCCGCTTTAATCTGGCGCGCGAAGACCGGCCTGCTCTCGGTGTCGTACCCGACCACGATGCGCGCAAGCCTTTCCTTTAGTTCCTTCAGGTCAGCCGATAGGCAGAGGATGGCCATGACCTCAGAGGCAGCCGTAATCTCAAAGCCCGTCTCGCGGGCGACGCCCTGAAGCGGCCCCCCGATCCCGACGACGATTTCCCGCAGCACTCGGTCGTTCATGTCCAAGACCCGCTTCCAGGCGACAGTCCGGCAGTCGATGAGCCCGCAGATGCCATCAAAATGGATGCGGTTGTCGACCATGGCAGCCAGCAGGTTGTGGGCTGAGGTCACAGCGTGCATGTCTCCTGTAAAATGAAGGTTGATATCGTCGGCGGGAACGACCTGGGCCATGCCGGCTCCCGTGGCTCCGCCCTTCAGTCCAAAGACCGGCCCGAGCGAGGGCTCGCGGAGCGACACGATCGCTTTTTTCCCGAGCCGGCTGAAGGCATCGGCCAGGCCGATGGCTGTCGTCGTTTTCCCCTCGCCAGCGGGCGTGGGAGTCATGGCCGTGACCAGAATGAGCTTTCCCCTCTGCGGAAGAGTTTTTATCGGCACTGGCCAAACTACTTTCGCTTTATAGGGCCCGTACTTCTCCAGGCATTCGACCGGAATTCCCGCTCGTTCGGCGACCTCCTCGATCGGTTTGATGTTGACCCTGCTGGCAACCATTTCCTTCTCGCGCATTTCAACCTCCTCATCAAGAGTGTATCTTCAACATTGCCTCAGGTTCAACTTTTATTTAAAAAGGGGGACAGGTTACATGTTTAACCTGTTTTTTGCCTTTGAAAATAGGTGACGCTTTACATAATAACCTAAATTAGTTACGAGAGAAATTGGGTAAACGGATATACTGTCCCCTATTCTTGATCAAGAGCCGCTGGCCGAGTGGAAAAATTGAAATTCGTACTCCTCGATCAACCCCTGGTCGGCAAAGCTGAAATAGCAATTGTTGCCGATGACGATATGATCGAGAACCTTGAGCTGCATCAGCCGGGCAGCAAAGACGAGTTCTTTCGTGATCTCTTTATCACAGACGGAGGGTTCGGGGTCACCCGAAGGGTGGTTGTGGACGAAGATGAGCGAGGTCGCTTCATATCTTAAAGCATCCTTGATGATCTCCCGTGGATAGACGACACTCGAATCAATCGTACCCTCAAAAAGCGTCTTCTCCTCGAGAATCTGATTCTTGGCGTCTAAGAAAAGGACTTTAAAGGTCTCTTTTTTTAGGTCCCGCAGGGCATGAAAGAGATAATCAAAAACTTCACGTGAAGAACGGCAGTAGGCTTTCTTCATCATTCGCTCCCGGAGAAAACGCCGGGACACTTCATGGACGAACTTGAGTCCGAAAACATTATGTGGGCCGATCCCCTTAATTTTCTGGAGCTCGTGGCTGTCGGCCTCTAACACACCGCTCAGAGTCTTGAACTCTCTCAACGCTTCCTTGGCCTGCTCCTTACAATCCCGACGGGGCGTAGCCAGGGCCAGGAGCAACTCGATGATCTCATAGTCCAAAAAGCCGTCGAGCCCGCCTTGAAGGAACTTCTCCCGCAGCCGCTTCCTGTGTCCATGATAGCGGGATTTTGGGAGCCTGACTTTTTTGCCCTCGTTTGTCATGGTCATCAATAAAAGGACGAACAGCAGAGGAAATTCATCGCAGGTTCCGGCCAATGCCTGCACCTTCAGAAGGCCTCTAGGCTGTCAAAAGATGGGGGCCGCCTCACCTCCTGGAGGATTCTACCCCGCGACTGCCGTAACAGAAAAAAATATTTACTTGCTGTAAATAAATTTTACATCCTCGCTCCGACCGTCCCCTGCAGGCCTTCAAGATTGTACCTATATCAATGAAAAACATTAAGTTGGCCATTCCCACGTTGGCATACAAATTGCTTTTTAATGGAGTGAGCAACCCAGAGAAAAGGCCAATGCAGGCGCCGGAAATAAATGCCGGGCTTAATTGTATAAAGAACGGGAGCGCAAATGAGGCCAGACAGTGCCGACGACAAAGGACTCATCGCCAGAGCCAAGAAGGGAGACATGAACGCGTTCGAATCGCTGGTCAGGAAATACCAGAAGCCCGTTTACCTCCTCTGCCACCGCCTCACCGGAGCTCACCAGACAGCCGATGACCTCTCACAGGAAACGTTCATCAAGGCCTTCCTTGCGCTCCCCCGTTTTATCGACGGTCTTGATTTTTATTCCTGGATCCGCGAAATCGCGCTTAACAACTGCTTCAACTTCCTCAAGAAATGGAAGCGGGAGAGACCGCTGGCGGAGGAAAAAAATGCAGCCGGGCACAATTTCCTGTCCTCTCCAAGCGAATCGCCTCCTGATGCCGTCCAAAGAGACGAGATGGAAAAGAAATTCAGGGAAGCTTTCCGAACACTCCCGGACAACGAACGGTCCATCTTCGCTTTAAGAACATTCGAAAACATGAGCTATCAGGAAATTGCCCGCTCACTGGCCATCCCGATGGGCACGGTCATGTCACGCCTCAACAGGGCCAGGAAAAAACTCAAGGACCAGATGGCCGATTACCTGAGGAGAAGTTCATGAGACACGAGAACATTCGGGATCTCTTGGGCGCCTATCTGGATAACGAGCTCAAAGAGAAAGAAAAAAAGGAACTCGAGGAGCATCTCAGGGACTGCCGCGACTGCCGGGAGGAGCTCATGCTGCTCGGCAAGCTCGATAAGTTCGCCCGCTCGCTTCGTCCAGCTCCTCAGGCAGAGGCCTATTGGGAGACATTCCCGGCCAGAGTCAGCGCCGCCTTGAGCGAGCGCCTTGAAAATCGCCGGGAGAAGGAGGTCACCATGTTTCAAGATTCCTTCATCGTTGGAGAGAAGAATTTCAGGCTCAAGGCGATGGTTTTTCCTGTCTCCCTGGCGACTCATCTTATTATCGCGGCCATGCTGGTCGTCCTCCCGTTGCTCAACACGGGCACGCTGCCCGAGGTTCAAGTGTACAGTGCCTTTCTCGCTCCCCCGCCCCCACCGCCTCCTCCACCGCCGCCCCCGGCCAAGAACCGTTCCCGCTCGCAGGCGAAAACACGGATCAAACCCGTCCAAGCACAGGCGACGATCGAGCCGGGAAAACTCGTCGCCCCTGTCGAAATTCCCGAGGAGATCGCCGAAGAGCAGATCTCCGATTTCGGGGTTGAGGGCGGCGTCGAAGGCGGAGTGGAAGGCGGTGTCGTGGGCGGCGTGTTAGGGGGCGTCGTCGGCGGTGTGTTGGGCGGTGTCGTCGGAGAGATCGAAGCGCCGGTGAGGGCTGTTGGCGAGATCAAGCCGCCGAAGCTCATCAAGAGAGTCGATCCTCTTTATCCGGAGATCGCCAGGCAGGCGCGGGTCGAGGGCACTGTTATCTTAGAGGCAACCACAGACATTTACGGCCGCGTCCAAAACGTCAGAGTGCTCCGGTCGATCCCGCTTTTAGACCAGGCCGCGATCGACGCCGTCCGGCAATGGGTCTACGAGCCGATGATCATCAACGGCCGGCCGCGCGGCGTCATCTTCGTCGTGACCGTCTACTTCCAGCTGAAATGACGCCGCGGGGGCGCTCCTCCCGAGGGACGGCCCTGGGCTTAAGTTCTCGACCTCACTTTCTGTCAGGAGTGAAAAACTTGATCGCGTGGAGGCGGTCAACTTCCTTAATCTTGAGCCGCAGGATATAAACGAGGACGCCGATAGAGACCCACAGCCAGGCCAGAAAAACATAAATGGCTGTCCTTTCCTTGATGTTCTGGGGGCCGGCGACGATTTTCTCCGGATGAGCATCAGCCTGAACTTTTTGCTCCTCTTGCTGGGACCCTGTCTGGGAGGCCAGAAACGCCGGTCCAGAGCACTGGCTGCTAAAAAGACCTGACCACGGCGCTGTAAGCGCAATAATCAAGGCTATGAATGTGAGTGCGTTTCTGCGCCGGCAGAAGCCGTGCTCGGCGCGTCGCCCCTCTCCTCGCGATAAAAATCTGAATACTGATCGGACATAACTACCTCTGCTAATCTTTATGAGCCGATGGGTGGTTCGGTTCGGGGGGCCCCCGCCGGCCGGAGCGTTTGATGCCATGGACTCTTTAACGCCGATAACAGCAAGATCAACCGCGAGGGGCGGAGGGGGTGAACCGAAACAGGACCCACCGGGTTCTCCTAAGTTGGGAAGGCAATTTCTGCTCATCATTCGAGGAGGCTCCAGACAGACAGGGCCACTGCATAAAGAACAAAAAGGAAAGCAATCAGGGTGATGACTTTCCCTTTCCGTTCGGCCGGTTTGTTATCGATGAGAGGGAGGAAGAAAAAGAGGATGACGCCGAGCACGATCAGGAAAACAGCGACCGTGTCACCATTGATAAAAAGAATCTTGGCCGGGAAAATCTTGAGCGTCTGAAACAAAAAGAGGAAATACCACTCGGGCTTGATCCCTTCGGGCGCGGGTGCCATCAGGTCGGCCGACTTGCCGAGCGACGGCGGCAGAAAAACGGCCATGGTCACAAGGACGCCGAAAAGGACCAGCCAGACGATCATCTCGCGGTAAACAAAGTTCGGCCAGAAGGGAATGGCCCGCCGCGCCTCCTCTTTCTCGTCCGCCCCGACCGGAAGGCTCATCCCCAGCTTCTGGATGAGATAGACA
>CAZKBY010000080.1:0-10627 GCA_964550915.1 uncultured Eubacteriales bacterium
GGACGGCAGCCGAGATTAAAACGAGCAAAAGCGGCGTCAGCCTTCTCGAAAAGCTGGCCAGCCCCACGAGAAAACGGGTGACAGCGGGAAGCTGGGCTTCAAAATCAGCGTAAAACGCGGAAAAGCGCGGCAGGATAAAATTGATCAAGATCCCCATCAGGATCGCAGAAAAAACAATGAGCAGCGTGGGGTAAACGAGGGCAGCTCTGATTCGTGATTTCGTCCTGGCAATGACTTTGGCATAGTCGATATAACGGGCGATGGCAGCCGGAAGGTTCCCGCTCTGCTCTCCGGCCATGAGTGAAGCGGTATAGACGCGGCCGAAATTCTTCTCATACGGCGAAAACGCCTCGGATAGAGCCTTGCCGCCGCGAATGTCCCCTCCCAATTCTGTCAGCAGTTCTTTGAGATGGACGTTTTTTGTCCGGCTGGTCACAAGCTCAAGGCTCCTTAGGATAGGATAGCCCGCTTTGAGCAAAGCCATGAGCTCCTGGTTGAACATGATGAAATCTTTTTCTTTGATCGCCTTGCCTAAGGTCAGCGACGGAAAGGCGGCCTTCTTCCAATCCTTCCGGACGGAAAGAACGCAGAATCCTTCAGATTCGAAGTGCCGCCGGCATTCTTCAGCCGAAGAGGCGAGGAACGGCTGCATTAGATAGCGGCCATCCTCGGCGGCGACACGGCAGATGAAATAAGGCATCGTTTGCTTATTCTAAGTCAATCTTAGGTTAACCAGCCTGTTTTGTCAAACAAAGGAAGGCGGCGACCCGCGCCGCTCTCCCCGATCCTGCCTGCCTTCTTTTTTAGCAGACCCTCCCCCCTTATATTTAGTCTCTCCTGACCTCTCAAAGTTGACAAAATGGCCGGAAAGATTTATTTTTTAACGAGTGAGAAAAGCAGTTTCGAGGGGAGTGATCGCCGTGTGTCTAACTCTGGGGGTTTCTCTGTCTGTTTTGCCAGAAAATTCCCTCCTGGTGAGAGAATCTCGCTCAGCTGAAGCGGCCTCCGCCGTCCAGGAGTTTCCCGGCAAAAAGCCAAGGTATGATTACATGAGCATGTTCTATTCCCGAAATACCAAGCCCCTGGGCCTCAAAGAAGACTTGGCCATCAAGAAGCTGATGAATCAGCCGGGAATTAAATGGGCCATCAGGACTGGAGTCAGACACGTTCTTGACTGACATGAGACGGCTAAATTTTTTTCCCTGCTTGATTCAATTTTTTGGATTTCTGGCCAATGAATAAGCGCGTTTACTTGATCATCGTCCTCATCGCCCTTCTCTTGGCGCTCGGTGTAATAAACATCTACAAGAAAATAGTCTGGAGGGAACCGACTGACGGGGTAACCTGGAAAATGAAAGCCGGCCGGCTTACGGCCGTCAGCGTCGAGCCGAACAGCCCGGGTTACCTGGCAGGCATTAAGAAAGGAGACATCCTCTATTCCATCAACGACATCCCCATGCAGAGCCAGATCGATATCGCCCGAAGCCACTGGGCTGCAGAGGCGACGGCCCAAAAACTCAAGTACCAGATTGCCCGAGCAGGAGAGCTTCTCCTTCCTTCTCTCTTCCTCAGCCAGAAAAAATCTCACCTCGTTTATTTTTACCTGGCCCTGATCGGGTTGACCACTCTGGCCATCGGTGTGGTCGTTTTCTTCAGCTCCAAGAAAACACTTGCCACGCCCTATCTTTATTTTTACCTCCTCTGCCTGATCCTCTATTCTTTTTACACCTTCTCCCCGACGGGGAAAATGGACCTCTTGGACAGCCTCTTTTATTGGCTGGATGAAGTTGCCTTTCTTATTTTCCCTCCTCTTTTCCTCCATTTTTTTCTGATCTTTCCTCAACGGAAGAGACTGATCAAGAGAAAACCCAGGCTGATCTATCTCCTCTATACTCCAGCCCTTGTTCTCGGGCTCGTCACCCTCTCGCTTCATCTTCCCATCCTGTCCAACCTGGAGGATTTTTTCGTTTTGTCCCTCTATGCCATCCTGGAAAGGCTGGAAATTCTTCACTTTGCCCTGTTCACTCTGATCACGCTCTTGACGATTTCCCACAGCTTGACTCGGCCGCCGAGCTTGATTGTCAAGAAGCAACTCCGCTGGATTTTCATAGGGCTCGGAATCGGCATCATTCCCTTTGCCATATTTTATGCCCTGCCCTATGTTTTCGGAGAGATTCCCCCCCGTTTCGGCGAATTGACCCTTCTTTTCCAAGCCCTGATTCCATTGACCTTCGCTTATTCTGTCTCCAGGTACAGGCTGATGGATTTCGAGGTTCTCCTCAAGAAGGCCGCCACCCTCATTTTTTCTTATTTTGTGTTGGCCTCCCTCTACGTCATCCTGAGCTCCCAGACCCAAGTTTTTTCCGAGGACAAACTGAACGTTCTCGTCCTGGGAATCCTGGCCATGATCTTGGGAGCAACGCTGTTCACCCCGCTGAAACGGTTGTTCTCTTCTCTTTTAGACAGACTCTTCTACCGGAGAAGTTACAAATACCGAAAAACCCTGCTTGTCATCAGCCGGGAACTCAGCCGGGAAAGAAACCTGGAAAAGCTCTCTCATTCCCTGCTCGACCTGATTGCCAACGCTCTGTCCCTAAGAAACCTGGCCCTCCTCATCCCGGCCAACGAAGAGAGCCGGATGTTCCGTGTCATCAGCTCAAGAGGGGAAGAGTCTCCCCTACCGGTGCAGATTGTCTTTGACCCGTCTTTTTTTCAGAGTCTGAAAGAAAACGACTATATTTCTTTTTATTCTTTGTCGGAACGCCGGGAAATTCCCCGGCCTCAGAATTCTCCAGACCTAACTTTCTCCCATTATCTCCCCCTGAAGGTCGAGGAGAAGCTCATCGGCTGTCTGGCCATGGGGAAAAAAGTCGACAACTCTTTCCTCAACAGCGAGGACTGGGAATTGCTGACGACAATCTCCTCGTCGGTGGCCCTGGCCCTGGAAAACGCCGCCCTCCTCAACCAGGCAGGCATCAGGGCCGTGGAGCTGGAAAGGCTTAAGGATTACAGCGAAAACATCATCGAAAGCCTGACCGTCGGCGTAGCTGTTCTCGACCAAAAAGGAGAAATCATCGGCTGGAACCGGGTCCTGGAGGGCATTTTTTCAAAATCAAAACATCAAGTCCTTGGCCAGAAGCTGCAGGACGTCCTCGGTCCAAAAAACGCTCTCTCCATTTTTCCCACCGACACCCAGCAAGACTTCCGACTGCTCAGCGAAATCACCTTAGAGATGCCGGGCGGGGAGAAGAAAATCTTCGACATCGCCAAGACGCCTCTGTTAGACAACATGATGATGCCGTACGGGACGATCATCGTCTTCGAAGACATCACCGAAAAAATCCATCTCCAGCAGCAACTCATGACCTCGGAGAAGCTCGCCTCGATCGGGCTCCTTTCGGCGGGCGTGGCCCATGAGATCAACACGCCTCTGACCGGAATCTCCAGTTACATCCAGATGCTCCAGAAAAAATTAAGCGACACCCATTACACCCAGATCCTGGAAAAAATAGAGGTCCAGACAGAACGCGTCTCCAAGATCATCAAGAATCTCCTGAACTTTGCGAGAAACCCCGCGGACACGGCCTTCCACAGGGTCAATATCATTGACGGCCTTCATGAGATCATCTCGCTCATCGACTACAAATTGAAAGCCATGAATATCACCCTGGAGCTAGACCTCCAGCCGGTCAAGCTGATCTGGGGCCAGAGCGAAAGGCTGCAGCAGGTTTTTATCAACATCATCCTCAACGCTATCGATGCCATGCCCCGCGGAGGAACCCTCAAAATCGAGACCGCCGAGACTCAAAATGAGGTCATGATCAAGATCGCTGACACCGGCACCGGAATCAAAAAGCAGCACCTGCCTCATATTTTTGACCCGTTTTTCACAACCAAGGGAATCGGCAAGGGCACGGGCCTGGGCCTATCAATAAGCTACGCCATCATCAAGGAGCATGAAGGCCGGATCACGGTGGAGAGTGAAGTCGGCAAGGGCTCTTCTTTTGCCATCTTCATTCCTGTCAAACTGGACCTTAAAAAAATAGGCCAGAAAACAACCCAAGCGAGACAATAGCCATGGCTGAAAAGGGAACAATCCACGTTATCGATGACGAGCCGATCATCCATGAGGTCTTGAGCCAGCTCCTGACCGCAGAGGGCTACGAGGTCGAATTGTCTTCTTCGGGCGAAGAAGCCCTGGAAAAGCATTCCCTTCAAGGTTATGACCTTATTCTTCTTGACCTACTGATGCCAGGTCTCGACGGGATCGAGGTCCTCAAATCCATCAAAAAGATCGATCCCCAGGCTGTGATTATCATCATCACCGCCTATGCTTCGATCGAATCGGCCATCACGGCCATGAATATGGGGGCTTACGACTACATCCATAAGCCCTTCAAACACGACGAGCTTCTCCTGACCATCAAAAGAGCTTTGGAACACAAGAGCCTTCAGGAAGAGAACATCCGGCTGAAGGATGAGTTGGCCAGAAAATTCGGGTTCGACAACCTCATCGGCAGAAGCAAACCGATGCTCAAGATTTTCGAGCTGATCAAGGCAACAGCACCGACCCGAAGCACAATCTTGATTCAGGGGGAAAGTGGAACCGGCAAGGAGCTCGTCGCTAGAGCCATCCACCAGAACAGCGACCGGCGGAATTTCCCCTTCATCGTCGTTAATAGCGGCTCCCTCCCTCCCGACCTTCTGGAGAGCCTTCTCTTCGGCCATGTCAAAGGCGCCTTTACCGGCGCCGTCAGTCAGAAGAAGGGATTGTTTGAAGCGGCGGAGAAAGGGAGTATCTTTTTCGACGAGATCTCAACCCTCAACCTCGAGACTCAGGCCAAGCTGCTTCGTGTCATGCAGGACCGAGAATTCATGAGGCTTGGAGGGACAAAGACGATCCGGGTGGATACACGGATCATCGCTGCCACCAACTCGGACCTGGAAGAGCTAATCGTAAGAAAGGTTTTTCGGCAGGATCTTTTCTACCGCTTGAATGTCATCAAGATTGAGCTGCCGCCCCTGCGCGAGAGGAAGGAAGACATATCGCTGCTGGTTAAACATTTTATCGATCTCTATAGCCGGGAAAACGCCAAGGAGATCGAGGGCGTGACCGAGGATGTCATGGAAATCCTGGAAAACTACGATTGGCCAGGAAACGTCCGCGAGCTCGAGAACCTCATCGAGCGGGCAGTTGTCCTGACGAAATCGAGCACCATCACGCGGAGCAACCTGCCGCCTTTCCTCGTTCACAACCGGGCTGAGACGGACAAGATAACCGAAAATCTGGAAGCCGAGCTGACGCTCAAGGAACAGACCCAGATGTACCAGAAAAAAATCATCCTTAACGCCCTTAGAAAAGCCCGAGGCGTGCAGAAAAAAGCGGCCCGCTCTTTGGGTTTAAAGGCGACCACTCTCAACGAGATGATCAAACGGCTGAACATTGACCCGGACACTCTGAGTTGATCCAGGAAAAACGAAGCCCGGCCTGAGAAGAATCCTCAACCCCGATGGGTGGTGAATCTGCCGGGAACTGCGCGATCGGGGTTGAGGACGACCTTGGTGACCCGGTCTTGAAGGGGGAACTCGAATTCCTGGCTCTTCTTGTCGATAATGACCTTTTCGCGGTGGCGTCGGGCGTTTCCCTTTTCTTCCCACTCAACCCAGAGAGGAAAGGAAAAAATGTCTCCCGCCTGATCCACTCTGAGCTTGAGGACAAAACTCTCTTGTTTTCGGATCGTCGTATAACTGACCCGGCTTTCGGGCAGAAGATGAGAGTTGAACCAGAGAGAAAAAAATTGGTCAAGGTCTCGTCCAGCGACTCTCTCCATTACCCGCCTGAACTGGCCTGTGCTGGCTGCAGAATATTTATATTCCCTTTGGAACTCCTTCAGGCCGGTGAAAAACACGTCTTCCCCCAAGAGATCTAGAAGCATATTCAAGACGAGCGCGCTCTTGTTGTAAATAATAGCCTGATAGGCTTGGAAATCCAGAAAGCTGAGGCGCGAGCCGAGCGTAATCGGCCCGAAGGCAGATTTCTGCTCGGTCCACTTGGCCAATTTTTTCAAGATGTTAGAAAAAGCTCTGTGGTTATGTTTTGACCTGATGTAGAGGATGGAGGCAAACTGGGCCAGCCCCTCGCTCAACCACTGATCACGGTAGCGGGCCCATGTCACTCCCTGTCCCCACCATTGATGAGCTATTTCGTGGGCCAGAAAATACTCCTTCCACTCTGTCAGGTCGACCGGGGAGCTGAGGTCATAAACCCGGTCGGCAGATGTTTCCCTCTGCGACGTCCGGGGGATATCGTTGAGGACGATAAAAGAAGCCGGGCTGTGGCCTCCGCCGCTCATCCAGAGCCTCTGAACGATGCTGAGCGACTGAAAAGGAAAAGGGCCAAACCGGCTTTCGTAGAACTCCAGGATCTTGCCCACCTCCTCCAAAATGTTCTTTCTGGGAAACCGCAAATCGGACGATACATAGGAAAATAAAGGCGGGGAATCTTTGGCCTGCTCGACGAGGCTCAGCTTGCCGACGAGAAAAGTCAGGTATTTTACCGGTGTTTTGGTCTCAAAGACAGAATAGACGCTTCCCAGCTTGTCGATTTCTGTGACTCTCTGGATTCCGTTCAGCCTGCCCTGTTCCTGGAGAAGCCCGTTGGATAGGCAGCCGTATTCGGGAGGAACGATAATTTTCAGCCGGGCCGTGAAATAGTCATCGTCAGAAGGAGAAGGGTACCAGCGGGCGGAGTGGCTGATGAGATACGTATCGTACTGAGGGGGGATGAGAATGACCGAGTCATTGAACTGAGCAGAGGTCACGGTATCTGTCAGTTGAGGCGGAGGTTTCAACACCCCCCGGTAGTAGACATCGATCACAGCGTTCTCGTCCTTATCGACCGGTTCTACAAAATAGACATAGAGCATTTCTGCAGCCTTATCCCGGGTGAAAAAAAGCTCTCTTTTTTTATCATCATAAATGCGAAGGATTTCTAAACCAGGGTGAAACCTGAATTTGACCGAGTCGAGCGGTCCAAGGCGCGCGGTCATGTCAATCCTGGCCTTGGCCGACATGTAAAAATTGCTCGGCTCATAGCTCAGCTCGATGTCTAAGTTCTCGACGTCGTATTTCTGACTGAATGTGATGACCATCCGCTTTTTTCCCTTCTCGGACGGGGGAGAGTAAAGGTTGAGGAAGCGCTCTTTTAAACGATCATAAAGGGTTATCTCTTCTTCGGCGAATGACGAATAGATGTAAGCAAGGTCGCCGGCTTTCCTGGCGTTAATCTCGAAGACCGCCTCTTCGCCCTGGGGCAGGAAGGAAAGAGGTTCTGTGCTCAAGGGGCTTTCCACCGTGAAATAATGGAGGCGGTGCTCCCTGAACAAAGATGAGGCCCTCTTCCTGTCCACTTCGGAGACCGGCATCCCTTGGTCTTGAGTTTTCCGGGTGATCTTGATGTTCCGCTCGAAGAAGGACATCGAAAAACGGAGAAAGGCGTAGTCAACCCTGTCGTCCAGCCTCCGGCTCTTGAATATGAGCTCGAGCTGATGTTGCTCGTTCTCATCCGAGGGCGTAAAAGAAACGCGGCCGTCTCCGATCACTAAAAGAGCCGTTTCCAGTCCGGGGATATTGTCATAAAAAACGAGGGCGTCTTTAAAAAGCAGGGTAATATCGGCATGGGCGATTTCGACCAGGGCTGCCCGCTCGGCCCGCTCGGCCGGGATGTTGATTTTAAAAAGCTGGCTGAGGTTCCCCCGGACATCTTTCTCTGTAATGATCCAACTCCCCTGGGCTGGAGCTAACTTCAGTTGCCACATTTCGATCAGCGCTGAATAGGGGTTCTCGATGATGACCTGAAGAAAAACGATCGGTTCTTCGTTCGGGATATTCCCTTTGTTCGCCCAGTGAAACTTCACCGACTCCATCTTCATCTTGTCGAAATAGAAAGACAGGTCTTCCTTTTGTTTTTCCCTCAAAGCAGGGCTGAAAGCGTCAAGGTAGGAGGCAAATTTTTTGGATTGGAGGTCGTTTTCCAGGCGGAGGAGGAAATCCTTAATGCTCTGAGCTTGAGCGGCCAGGGTCAAGGGAAGAGAGATAAAGAAAGTCCCCCAGATCAGGCAGCCGGCAATTTTCCTGTTCACTTAGCTATTATACCCTAAACACCGAGATCGAAGGGAATCGCCTCTATCTTACCTGAGAAACTGCCCGTTCGACTCGCTCTCATGCCAGTGGAAAGCAAAGCATTTTTCGTGCCAACTGAAACCAATCAGGGTATCACTTTTATTCCCCCGAAAATTGAAAAAAATGCTTGAAATCCCAAATATTTTTTACGGAAAGTAAAATATTTTTACAGCCCTTAGTCCCCGGCCGAAAGCACCCGGCGATTGCCCCTCCCATGAGCTATGTCTGACCACCGCCTGGCGTCAATTCTCATTCCTCTTGAGAGTTCCCTTTTCGAAGTCTTCTTCCCAGGTGACGAAGCTGTGGTAGTAGATTGAATCTCCTTCGTCCAGGCCTCGGGTAATCTCTGTGATGTGCGAAGTGGACGATCCAAACGCTTCCACGGCAAAGACAACAGCCTTCTCTGGATCAACATGTTTGCCGCAGGTGTAAATATCCAGGGCAACATAGCCGTACTCCGGCCAGGTGTGGGTCGAGATATGGGATTCCGAAATGACAACCACACCGCTTACCCCGTGGGGAGGGAATTTGCTGAAGGAAATGGACCAGACCTGGGCGCCGGCCACTTCAGCCGCCTTAACAAGAATCTGTTGGACTTTCTCGACGCTACCGATGATTTTAGGGTCGCAGCCTGACGCCTCGACGATATAATGGTGACCGATTGTTTCGTGAATCTCCCTGTCCATTTTCCTCTCCTTCTTGGAAGCTATACCTTAGGTGATATTTCCCCTTCTGTCAAGGATGCTCTTGACGGCGCCTCAAACGAGGAGGCGTTTCTCTTCCTTAACGACGTTCAGAACGATATGGGTGACGGTCCGGTCCACATAAGGCAGGGAGAGGATGCCCTTGATGAAATCGTTGAGATCGTTTCTGCCTTTGAAGCGTCCCACGACAAGCGAGTCCCATTCGCCTGTAATATCGTAGACGGCTGTAACCCGGCGATCCCGGGAAATTTTCTCCTGGGTCTCGAGCAACTTTCCCTTGGAGATCCGCAGGGCGATGATGGCCATCAGATCAAACCCGAAATGCTCGGCGCTGACAACAGGAATGTAGCCCTTGATGATGCCCGCAGTCTCAAGTTTTTTCACCTTATTGATCACGGCTGTGGCCGAGGTTCCGACCTCCTTGGCGATTTCCCTGAGGCTCTTGCGGGCGTTCTCGTTCATGGCCCGGATGATTTTCTCTTCTAACTCATCGATCATGTTTAGCTCCAATCATTTGACATATTAAAATGTCAATTATGTTTCAAATGAAATTATTATAATAAAATTACTTGACAAACGAAATTATTTTTGCTAATAAATCGGCGGAATGTTAACATCGAACAGGCCCGCTGCTTCGCTGTTCATTAATCTTAGAGGATTGTCCAGCCCGGGTCAAGCCAATAGATTATCTCAGAAACATCTCTATTTCTTTGATTCGGGCGAAAACGCATCGAGGGTGGCACGGCGAAGGGGCTCCTCGCTCGCCCAGCCTCACGGCGTATCGGCCATTCCTAACATTGCCTCCTCTCGGAGAGGAGGCGAGGACGGACGGAGAGGAGCCATGACAGGACCCTATTCCTGTTTAACCGCGTCACAGAAATGGAGATTCCATCAGCTATCTTCGGAGCTGACTCTGATATTAATCAATTTTCAACCTTTTTTAGGAGGACTAAATGGTTCACACCCCACCAAAAACCGACAAGTCATTTGGCTTCGAGACAGAACAGGAAGTCCTTGATTACGTCATGAATCCGGCCAACAAGGTCGAATTCGTCCGCCTTCATTTTCCTGATATCCTCGGCCGGCCCATGGACTTCGCCTTCCCCAGCGATGAGCTGGAAAAAGCGTTCCGCGAAGGTAAGGGCTTTGACGGTTCTTCGGTCGAAGGTTTTGTCCGGATCGAGGAAAGCGACCTCGTTATCAAACCTGAAGCCCGCACCTTCCGTGTCTTGCCCTGGGAATACGTCGGTTTCTCCGAGGACATCCGCTGGCGGGAAGCGATCATGTTCGGCGACATCCTGACTCCTGAGGGGAACCACTACCAAGGAGATTCCCGCTACGTCCTCAAAAAAGCGCTCCAAAAGGCCAGGGAGGAGCTTGGGGTGGATGATTTCAAGGTCGGGCCCGAGCTCGAGTTCTTCATCTTTCCGAACGACAAGGACACAGGCCTGACCGACGAGGGGGGTTACTTCTTCAGCGGCAAACACGGCGGCATCCGCAAGGAAGTCCAGCTCCTTCTCAAGAGAATGGGCATTGAATCCGAATACGACCATCATGAAGTCGCCCACGGCCAGCACGAAATCGACCTTAAATACCAGAGCGCCTTGGACATGGCCGATATCGGCATGCTCTTTCGTTATATGGTCAAAAAAGTGTGCCGGATGCACGGCCTCTACGCCACCTTCATGCCCAAGCCTCTTAACGGCCAGAACGGAAGCGGGATGCACGTCCACCAGTCCCTC
>CAZKBY010000081.1:0-10597 GCA_964550915.1 uncultured Eubacteriales bacterium
GTGCGCGGGTCCTTGAGTTCGGGAAAGCTCAGCAGCAGGTCGGCCACTTCGTTGCCGCGCTCACCGCAGGCGACAAAGACGATGATCTGAGCATCCGACCATTTAGCCAATTGATGCTGGACGACGGTCTTCCCGCTGCCGAAAGGCCCGGGGACGCAGGCTGTCCCGCCTTTGGCCAACGGAAAAAGAGTATCCAGGACGCGCTGGCCGGTGGTCAAAGGCTCGTCGGGCATGAGCCTTCTCTTGACATTCCGCTGCTTACGGATCGACCAGGTCTGGATCATCCGGACTTCCTTCAGACCCGTCGCTGTTTCAATCTTGGCCACGACATTTTCGACCGTGTATTTTCCTTTTTTTATTTCTTTAATTCTGCCCGAGGCATCCTCGGGAACCATGATCTTGTGACGAACAAGCGGAGTCTCTTCCACTTCGCCGAGGATATCTCCTGCCGCCACCTCTTCGTCCTTCTTTCGCAGGGGAACGAAATCCCATTTTTTCTCTCGGCTAAGGGCAGGCAGTTCGACACCCCGGGTGACAAAATCCCCTTCTTTCCTCCTGATGACGTCGAGCGGCCTCTGGATGCCGTCATAGATGGAGCCGATCAACCCGGGCCCCAGCTCAACGCTCAGGGGTTTGCCGGTCAGACGGACTGGCTCTTCCGGACCGATGCCCGTCGTATCCTCATAGACCTGAATGAACGCCTGGTCCTCCCGAAGCTCGATGATCTCGCCGATAAGCCCCAAATGGCCGATCTTAACCATGTCATACATCTTGGCTCCGAGGCATCCCGAAGCCACAACCAGGGGGCCGGCCACGCGAATAACTTTAGCTTGACTCATCTTGACCCTTTCTTTTGACCAGCAAATCAGAGCCCGTCGCCCTGACAGCCATATCTTTGACCATCTTCTCAATTGCGCCGGTCAGGTCCCGGTAATCAGAGAACGCCAGGACAACCGGGCTGATTCTCTTTCCAGCGTCTTTCCTTTCCCCCTCCAATGCTTCCATCCAGCTCTGCTGAACAAAGCACAGAGCAAAGCGCTCTTTTTCAACCCTCGCCATGATCGCCCGTGCCTCTTCGGAGTTGCCGGGTGAAAACACGGCAATGCCCAAAGCCCGGAGGCCGAAAATAAGGTCGGCATCGCCGACAACAGCGACCTTTTTAGAATCAGACATAGGTAGCGCTAATCCTCTCTTTGAGCAAGTCCGATGGAAGCTTCATCATCTTGCCCAGCCCTAAAAGACGGACAAGGGCAAATTCTCTTTTTTTGGCCAGGCCGTAAGCAAAAACCGGCTCAGGGCCGAAGGTAATGTTTTTCGCCCGGCGGAGGTATGACATCAGGAAATCCTCAATCCCTCGTTCAAGCTCGACGAAAGTCTGCCGCTCTTCGAGAGCCTCAACGCCGCGCTTCCACAGGTCGTAGTACGCCGTGGCCCGAAACCGGTCGCAGGCTTCCTTGAGTGGCAGGCTGTAACAACTGACAAAGGCTCGAGTTTCGATCATGCCTCCCGGGAGAAGTAATTCTTCTAACTTCCTCTCTGGAATCTCGAGATATTTGGAGCGACAAAAAATCTTGACGTTTCCCAGGTCGATCCGGCATCGAACGTAATCAAGGACAAAGGCATTTTTGCTTCGCTCAGCCGGGGTTAGCGCTTCGGCCGGAGATTCATCCAGGAGCATGACCTCGAGAAGATCTTTTTCCAGAAGAATTGCCCTGACGAGCTTCTTGAGCTTTTCTTCTTCCCTCATAAGCACGGCGTCAA
Source organism: uncultured Eubacteriales bacterium (assembly GCA_964550915.1). Taxonomy (GTDB): domain Bacteria; phylum Acidobacteriota; class Aminicenantia; order Aminicenantales; family UBA8522; genus JARYMI01. Next base: position 1,762 of record CAZKBY010000081.1, read on the forward strand.
GCTCTCTGGAATCTCCCGCCTTAATCAAATCCTCTCCATAATTCCCCGCATCGTAGATTATCTTTAGGGCGGAGATAATGTCCGTAGCCTCAGCCGCTTCGCGGAAAACAGCCTGATGGATGAGATAGTTCTCCAGGGCCCGGACGCGTCCGACTGCATAGGCATAATCAAATCTCCGCGGTTTGCTCATATGTTCAGGGCCCTGAGGATGTCCGATTCGAGCCTGGAGCGGAGCTCCTCAATCAGCTTCTCCCGGTTCATCGCTTCTTCCCTTTCGCCTCCCTTGGCGATGACTTTTACGGCCAGGGTCCTCTTGCCGAGGGAATCATCTTCGAGGATCCTTTTCAGGACTTCTTCCACAAGTTCTCTCTTCTGGCGGAGCAGCCTGAGTCTTTTCTCCAGCCGGGCCTGGGTAACGATTCGGCTGGCCTGAAGCTGGGCTTCTCTTTCGACTTCTTTACGGTAAGCCTCAGCCTTACCGGAGGCCTGTTCCTCGGCGTCCTTTTTTATGGCTTCGGCTCTTTGGCGGCTTTCCTGAATAATCCTGTCCGCTTCTGCCTGGGCGTCAGCAATGATCTTTTCGATGATTTTTTCTAAGCTCATGGCCTTTCCCGGCCGCTTTCCAGGCTTTAGACCTTGATGCCGTTAAGCAAAAGAATCGTGATCAGCAGGCCCAGGACGGCGTACGTCTCGACCAAAGCACCGAGGACAAGGGGCTTTGTCATGTCTTTGGGTTGCTTGGCGACCATGTAAACGCCCGCCGCGCAGACCTTACCCTGGTGGATCCCCGAGACCAACCCCGCCATCCCCACGGGAAGACAGGCGGCAAGAATCTGCCATCCCTGGTGGACGGAAAGCTTGGCCAGTGCGCCCGAAGTCAACCCTAACTTGAGGATGACCAGAAAAGAGCTCAAGAATCCATAAATTCCCTGCGTGCCTGGAAGCGCTACTAGGAGGAGGAGGGTGCCGAATTTTTCCGGATCCTCGCTCATCACTCCGCTGGCTGCCTGGCCGGCCAAGCCCACGCCTATAGCTGAACCGATTCCTCCGAGGACGACGGCCAGGGCTCCTCCGAAGATGGCCAACGTCATTCCTAACTCCATTTCTGTAACCTCCTTCCTGTTACTCGAGCCTTTATATTAAACAAACTCCACGAATTTGCCCTCCAGGCGGAAAGGCTTGAACTGTTTCCCTCCGGCCTGGAAAAATTTGGTAAAAAACTCGACGAATTGAAGCCTCATCGAATGGACAAACCCGCCAAGGAAACTGATGGCCAGATTAAAAAGATGGCCTCCCACAAAGACAAGAGCAGCAAATAGCCAGCCAATCCAGGGAATGCCCAGCGCCGTCCTGGCAAGAGTGTTGACGACCATGGCGATTACTCCGGTTGCCAGACCCAGAGCCAAGAGGCGCGAGTAGGAAAGAACGTCCCCTAAGTACTTCGAGATATCATAGAGGCTATAAAGTCCACCCAGGAAGCGGGCCAGGGGACTCCGTTTAGGGGAAGCGAAAAAAACCACTCCCGAAGCTCCACCCAGAGTCAGAATTCCCCAGGCGGTCTGCTTGGTGATGAAATAAGCGACCAAAGACGGCAGGAGGAGCAGCCAGCCTCCCTGGACAAAAATTGCTTGGAGATAGCTTTTCTTCCTGAGCTCGATGATGAGCTTTAACAACGTTCCAAACCAGACGTGGATAAAGCCCAAAACGAGAGAAAGGATAAGAAAGGAGAGAGGGTTAGTGAGCGGGTCAATGATGAGAAGCTGGCGAACCGGAAAACCGAACCACCCACCTACCAAAGTTCCCAGGATGATGTTGGAAATACCCAGCAGGAGGAGAAGCTTGAAGAACTGGAGGGCGCCCCCCTTAGGCTTGGCAAATTTCATGAAAAGGAGGCTCAGGATGGCCATGATTAACCCATAGCCGGCTTCGCTTACGCACAATCCAACGAAGACAAAGAAAAATGGCGCCAGGGGAATCGTCGGGTCGACCGAACCACGATGAGGAAGCCCGTAAAGCTTGGTGACAACCTCGAACGGCTCGGCCGCCTTCGGGTTTTTCAGGATAACCGGCGGATCCTCTCCCTCAAGCGGCGGCCGCGAATAGGTTTCACACTCTGTCCCAGATTCGGCAAGAACAGATCGAAGCTCGGGAACATCCTCTGACCTGACCCATCCTTCGAGATAGACGGTTTTTTCTGTCTCACCTAACAGCCGCGAAGCGGAGAGCTTCTCCCGTTCGTTGTGCAAGACATCGTACAGGGTGGCGAGCTTTTCTCTGTGAACGATCATTTCCCGGGCTTCTTCATCCAGTCTTTCGATTTCTTGCCTTTTGGCCTTGATTTCTCGTCTGTTTTTCTCGATGATTTCCCGCACCCGGTCTCCCTCTTCTGCTTTAGCGAAAATAGGCTCAGCAATATAAAGGGGGATGAACTCAAGCTCTTTGAGTTTTTCGCCAATAGGGTCTTTTTCTTCCTTCAGGGCAAAGAGGATGAGAAAACAAAGCCTCGTTTCGATGCTGATGATATCGTACCAGAGAGCAGTCTCTCCAGCCAGACCGGCCAGGTCGTCTCTGCGGGAGAGAGGCAGCGTCCCCACCATAACCTCAATGAGGTTGGCGGACTTGAAGGCCGAAACAGGCAATTCCAGGCCGGCTAAAGGGAGAAGAAATTCGGTCTCCTTCTCAATAAACTTGAGGTGGGAGAGGAGCTCGTTTTTTTTCGCCGCAATTTTTTCAAGGCGGTCAAGGATAGGAAGATAATCTAACTCCAGGATTTCCGCCCTTTCTGGCAATGTCAGGGCAGGCTTCTGAGCCGAGAGATTGTTCAAGAATCCTTTTTCCTCGAAGTGAGAAAGGAAATCCAGGCCGTGCTTCACCCGGCTGAGGATGTGATCAAGCTCGGAAACATCAGGAGGATTGCTCTTTAATCCAGCTTCCGACCTATCCACTTCCTCGATCTGGACTATCCCGGCCTCCTGGAGGGCGTCCAGAAGAGTCAGCCTCAAGGAAGCATGGGCGATGATTCCGACTCTCTCGACTCTGGCCAGCCCCATTGTTTAAACCGGTCTCCCCTGGAGGAATTCTTTCACCTTCAGTGATGTCGTTTTGACGGCCTCGTCCAGCCGCTCCGCAGCGCGCCGCCGGATCTCGGCAGCTTCTTCTTCACCCTCAGCCTTTATTTTCTCCGCCTCTTCGGCTGCCTTCTCTAAGATGGCCTTTTTATGTGCTTCCGCTTCCTCCTTTGCTCTTGCCAGGCCCCTCATTTTGATTCTTTCTGCCTCTTCTGAGGCCTTCTTGATGATTCCCGGGGACAGTTTCTCCCGCGCTTCCTGGATGATAGTCATGGCCTGCTCTTCTGCTTCTTTAACCTTTTGCAGGGCCTCGAGGGCGGCTGTTCTTCTGGGCTCTCCGTTCATCCCGGCTTCTTCTCTCCTTCGGAATTCCTTCTGCTCCTCGTTCCCGCAACCTTTTTTCGCCTCTTCTGCTGTCAGATGTCGTATTATAGCCCATGCCTCTTCATTTTTAAAGACCTCGGCTGCATCGCAAGCGTCTCCATTTATTTGGTTCAATTGGGTGCGGCGGCGGTTTCAACGATGCCTGTAATGAAGGTCAGGGCAGGAAAGTCATGTAAAGATAATAGGCTCGAAAATCGAGCTTCTTCTTGGCTGCCCTCTGCTCCAAAGCCCGGAAACGCGACCTGAAGTCACTGCCGGGCGTTTTGAAAAGCACGAACGCGCCGGCTTTGAAAATCTCCCTCAGGCTATCGATGGCCAGTCCCTCTTCGACGTGGAGAACGAACCTTGATCCTCTGAAGGGACTTTCCTTGACCATTTCAGCAACGGAAGAGGCATCTTCAGGAGTGGGAAGGCTTCTGTCCGAAAGATGAACCCAGCCTCCGGACCTGGCCAGGCTTCCCATGCCCTCAACAAGCGGGCCGTGATGATAGTAAACGAGCCAGGCTCCTGCTTGGCGACAAGCAGAGGCCAGCTCGATAAGTCCAGTCCAGTCCCGCTTCTTCTCACGATTGGAAATATGAAGATAGATACCCTGGCGGCCAACCTCTGCAAGGAAAGCCACTGAGTTCGCGCCATCAGGACTTCCCTCCGCGATCTGTCCGTGATGGAAATACGCAACGACTGCCTTTCCCAGTGAGCACGCTTTGCTCAGAAGGTCAAGCTCCTCGATTCTCGGCCTGGCCTCGTCCGACGTGTAGATATCGGCCCCCGCCTCACCGAGCCATTCGAGCTCGGCCAGGCTGAGCTTCCCCGTGTCGATCAAGCGGAACCGGCTGCCTTGGCTACGGCAGATCCCGGCTGCATCAACAAGGGCTGAGAATTCATGCTGGTCGTCACGGACGGTCAATTCCCTCCCGATCCTAGCCTGAGCGAGAAGCTTAAAAAGTTTCTCTTGCGCCGCGGTCAGCTCCGAATCCCTGTTTTTCTTTTCAACCATCACTGATCGACCTGATGCTAAATTATATTCACGAGGGACTCAAACTTCAAATCTATCTTTTCAATCGATAGCATGTTCGTTTCCGTGATGGCTCAGATTGGTAATAGGTCCCGTCACGGCAAATCACGGAAACAGGATGCATCTTCATCGCTCTTACAGTCATGTTTAAGCCGCACCTGATGCCAAAACCGTAGATCGCGGGTTGAAAAAATCAGCGTCATTCTTTAATATCAGATAAAGAAAAGAATGCCAAAACCAGAAGAAGCGGTGGTTCTTTTTTCCGGCGGGATTGATTCTACGACCGCGCTTTACTGGGCAATGGCCAATTATGCAAACGTCACAGCCCTGAGTTATGACTATGGACAGCGCCACCGGGTTGAGATATCTCTGGCTCGAAGATTAACCAAGAGGCTGAAGCTTCATCACGTTGTTATTAAGGTCGACCTTCGACAGGTCGGAGGGTCGGCCCTGATTGACCGGACAATTTCTCTCCCCCGGCTCAAGCGGGTCGAGGAAATCGGGAAAGGAATTCCTCCAACCTACGTGCCGTTTCGTAACGGGATATTTCTCTCCCTCGCTGCAGCCTGGGCGGAAGCAAACGACATTCGCACCATCGTATGCGGGTTCAACACCATCGATTCGCCTCATTACCCTGATACCAGAGCTTCATTTGTCCAGGCCATGGAAAGAGCGATCAACACGGGGACAAAAGCCGGTGAGGGAAGCCGGCGGATAAGGATTATGGCCCCGTTCATCCGGATGAAAAAGTCGGCCATCATCAAGAAGGGACTTTCACTCGGCGCCGACTATTCTTATTCTATTTCCTGCTACCGCGGCCAGGAGATCCCCTGCGGCCAGTGCTCGTCCTGCCTTCTCCGCCGGAAAGCCTGGGCTGAAGCCAGCTTCAGGGATCACCTCCTGCTGAGGCTGGAAAAGGAAGGTAAACTATGAGCTGGGAACTTCGCGTCAGGGACAAATTCCAGGCAGCCCATTTTCTGAAAGAGTACCGGGGCAAGTGCGAAAGGATCCACGGCCACACCTTCCAGGTAGAAGCCGTCATCGAAGCCAGCGAGCTCGACAAGACGGGCATCGGCATCGATTTTGCCCTGATCAAGGCCAAGCTGGCCAAGATTCTTCCCGACCACACCCTCCTCAATGACATTTTCCCTTTCAACCCCTCGGCTGAGAACCTGGCCCGGCATTTTTTTCTCGAGCTTAAAAAGCACTTTCCGGTCAAAGCGGTGACCGTCTGGGAATCAGAGGATGCCTCAGCCACCTACACTGAAGATTAGTGAAATTTTCTCCTCCATTCAGGGTGAAGGCCTGCGTCAGGGAGAGCCGACGATTTTTATCCGTTTCGCCGGCTGCAACCTAAAGTGCTCTTTTTGTGACACAAAATTTGCCTGGCGGGGCGGCTCGCCATATTCGGCGGTCCGGGTTGTCGAGAAGGTCCGCCGCCTCCGCGAACGTTTCCCTGCCCGCTGGGTCTGCTTAACAGGCGGAGAGCCTCTCCTCCAGGATCTCAAGGAACTTGTCCAGCTTCTCAAGAGGGAAAAATTCAAGATTCAGGTGGAAACAAATGCCACTCGCTACGTACCGCTTCCTTTCGACTGGATTACTATTTCCCCTAAGCCCGGGAAATATGCCTTTGATCCTGAATATAAGAAGCGAGCCAGAGAGGTAAAACTGGTCCTCACGAAAGACCTGCGGTTCAAAACGATAAAAAAACTGAGACAAGCCTTCCCGGCAAAAACGCCGCTCCTCCTTCAGCCGCAGTCCAACCGGCGCTGGTGCCAAAAGCTGGCCTTGAAGCTTCTCGACCAATCGACTGCGGCTGGCCTCGAGAATATCCGGCTGAGTCTCCAGATGCACAAGATTCTCGGCACCCGCTGAGACAGGAGTCTACTGTCCCCGACATCCAGAGCTCACCGTCCTCTACCAGGTGCTCTTTCATTACTTTGATCGTTTCCTGGCCGAGTATGAGAGTCGATTCGAGAACGAGTATGGGTTGCGGGTCGTCTTCACCATCCCCAAGATGCTCTGCCTCTTCTTCCGCTACAACCGCCGGCTCCTGGGGGAGCTCTGCCGCTTGGCCCCCCGGAGCCTGACCAGGTATTTCGCGGCCTTGGCCGGGAGCGCGCTTACGCCCGGAGTCATCGCCGCCATCCAGACCTTCGGAAACCGCGTCAATTTCCACCCCTGTTAAAAAAGGCAAGCCTTGGGCCTTTTCCCCCAGATTGTTGAGGAGGAGCTCCGGCCCATCCCCTCCAAAGGCTGGGCCGAGAGGGGACATGTTCTGAATTCTCTGGAATTCGGTACGTGTCCCCCTTATCTAGTCCCCCTTATCTAGCCCCGCTCCTCCTCCCTCAATGCGGCGGAAAGATGCGCATCATTGCCTTCCTCACCGACTATACGGTGGTGGACAAGGTTATCAACCACCTCAACCTGACCTTTGCGGGACATCTATTTCGCCAGCGCATCAGAAAAACGAATTTCCTATCATACGAAGACGATCCGTCGCGCCGGGCACCCGGCCGAGGTACTCGCATGGGGCCTCTTCTATCAAATCGGCGAGGGGTCGATCTTCTGCGGCAGCCCGTTGTTTGATCGAACCCCAGAGCTTGTCGTCTATGATGGTCCCGATCTTCTTTTTCATGATTCGTCTCATGCTTTTAATGACGTTTGAGTTAGATTCCCTGTTTCAATGAGGGTTGAATTCAATTCTGAGATCATCGGAGATCAAAGAAAGCATAATCCATACCTGATAGCGGCCGGCGAAGGTGGGGCCTGGGACTAATTCTTTGATGGCGACTTGGAGGGTTTCGGTCTGAGATGCCGAGAGACCTTCAAAGGAGGGAAGGGGTGTAGCGCACTTTCTGCAGAATTGAGAGTCTGAGGTGTTCTCAGCCTGGCACTTTGGACACTTCGTTTGTTTTTATGGTTCTCTCCCCCTTAAATCCCCAGTGCGTCTTTCCAATTATAGTGAAAAATTCCTTCTTTGAGCGAAAAACGGCCTGCCGCACGCGATATGATTCCGGCCGTTTGGATCGACGATTTCAGGTCCTTCTTGATGCGCCACAAGGAGTCGGCATACCTGGGCCAGACCGTCATCGTGCTTTTGATTTCGAAGAGATGAAGCCTTTGTCCCAGTTCAAGAACAAGGTCGATTTCCAAGCCGTCGCGCGTCCGCAGATAGTACATCGAAGGCATTTCGCCCGCATGGAGGAATCTTTTCAGAGTGTCCGTGATGATTAATGTTTCAAAAGGTGCCAAAGCTGGGGCTGTTGAGAAGCGCCTCCCGATCGTGCAGGCCCAGGAGATAGGAGGCCAGCGCTGTGTCATTAAAATACATCTTTGGGCTTTTCATGAGGCGTTTTCCCAGGCTCCGGTAATAGGGATAGAGCAGAAAAACCTGATATCCGGCTTCCAGGATGGAGAGCCACCTCTTCGCCGTCGGCACGCTCACGCCGATGTCCCTGGCTAGATCGGAAAGATGGAGGAGCTGACCCGTCCGAACAGCGCAGAGCCTGAGGAACCTTTCAAATTGGCTGAAGTCGCCTATCTGGGCCAGGTTCCGGACATCTCTCTTCAGAAAGGTCGAGATGTATGAACCGCACCAGAGCTGCCGGTCAACCGACCTGCGGCTGGCGATCTCTGGATAATTTCCTCTGAGCAAAACCTCACTTAGAGAGATTTCTCCTTTATTGGCGGGAAGTCTGGGCAAGCCCTGAATCCATCCGGCCACGGGCTGCGCCGCCTCTCCTTGGCCGATTCTTTCGGCGACAGAAAACGGCAAGAGCGAGAGCACCGCGGCGCGCCCCGCCAATGACTGACTGATCCCATGCATCAGCCCGAAATGCTGGGAACCGGTGAACAGCCATTGGCCCGGCTTTCGATTCTCGTCAATCCTGGTCTTGATGTAGGAAAGCAATTCCGGCACATACTGGATCTCATCAATAATGACGGGAGGCCGGTAACGCGCCAGGAACTGAAGGGGATCCTCTTTGGCTCGGATGCGGATATCAGGATCCTCGAGCGTGACAAAGGTGTGGGTTTTTGAAAATAACGCTTTGAGCAGGGTGGTTTTTCCTGATTGCCGTGGCCCGGTTACGACGATGGCCGGGAAGGTCCGGAGGGCTTTCCTGATCGTCCGGGTTAAAGTGCGCGGTTTCATGGACATAAAATAAACCTTAATATTTAATATGTCAAGTTAAATTTGCAGGGATGATCTTCATCCTCTAACCGCTCAAATCAGAGAGGCGGGCTGTGGCGTCCTCGACTTCGGGCCGGCCGGGGTCGGCGTCTTTCCAGAGATCAAGGAATTTCTGGTAGGGGCTTGTCCCAAAGTTACGTGATGGGTGAGTTTATCCATTGACAGTCAACCTTC
>CAZKBY010000082.1:0-10506 GCA_964550915.1 uncultured Eubacteriales bacterium
GGACGCACCAGTCCTGACATTCAGCGTTGATGACGGGGGAGCCTCTTTCATCATGAGTCAGGCCAGTGGTGTGGAAGCGGTAGCCGTCGCCCGCTTTGACCATAAACGGGACAAGGTCCTTATCTGGCTTATAAGGGAGGTATTTATCCTTAGGGCCTTCATACATTTTTCTGTTAACGATTTCGATTTCATCGGCCGGCGGAATGACAACCTTCTCGTGCATGTGGCCGACACACTCATCGGTCATGACGAACGTCGGCACCCGGTAAGTCTCGGCAAGGTTAAAGGCCTTGACGGTCAGGTCGAAACATTCCTGAGGAGAATCGGGCGAGAGCGCGATGATTTCGTAATCACCGTGTGAACCCCATCTTACCTGCATCATGTCTTGCTGACCGGTCAGAGTGGGAAGCCCGGTTGATGGACCGCCTCTCTGGACATTGGCGATGACCAGGGGCGCTTCCATCATGCAGGCCAGGCCGATATTTTCCATCATCAAGGAAAAGCCCGGTCCTGACGTAACGGTCATGGCTTTGAGACCCGCCCAGGAAGCTCCGATCAGAGCCGTGATCGAGGCAATTTCGTCTTCCATCTGGATGAAAACACCCCCCACATACGGGATCCGCTCGGCGAATCGCTCCGCCGTCTCTGTGGAAGGGGTGATGGGATAGCCCGCGAAAAAGCGGCAGCCAGCCGCCAAGGCACCCTCAGCGATGGCGAAATCGCCGTCGAGGTAATGAGCGCCGGTTAGAACTCCTTTAGGGTCGGCTTTCACTTTTTTCACCTTCTTCCTCCTCTTTCTTGAGAGTGACATAGAGGGCAAACTCCGGGCAAATGGCTTCGCAAAGCTGGCAATAGCAGCATTCCTCTTCTTTCGCGATTCGGGGGGGATGATAGCCTTTCCGGTTGAACTCTTCAGACAACTCAAGCACGTCCCTGGGGCAGTATTCGACGCAAAAGCCGCAGCCCTTGCAACGTTCTTTGTCGATGTGGATTTTACCCTTTTTTGCTTTCAAATCGCCGAAGTAAACCATGTTTCCTCTCAGATGAAGCCTTTTTCTTGGAGAAGAGGCCGGGGATCGATGTAGTGAAGATCCAGGCGGAGGTCTTTCTCTCCGCAACCCAAAGCGAGAGCGAGGAGCTGGGTAAAATAGAGGATAGGCATCTTCTTGAATTCTGGATATTTCTGGGCTGTTTCCTTCTGCCGGTGATCCAGGTTAAAGGCGCAAAGCGGACAACCGACGGTCACAACCTCCGCCCCTCGATCTCTGGCCGAGCTGAGGATGTTATAGGTGCGTTCAACCACCGTATCGGGCTTATCGACCGTTTGATAGGAGGCGCAACATTCCGTCTTGTAGGGAAAATCAACAGCATGAGCGCCCAGGGAGGTCAGTAAATTTTCCAGAACAGTCGGGTTCTCCAGGTCATCAAGCCCGATTTCTTTAGGACGGACGAGAAGACAACCATAATAGCTTGCGACTTTTAGGTTTTTTAGAGGCTGGCGGACTTTTTTCGAGATCGTGGCGAATGTGATGTCGTCACGGAGGATTTCGAGCAGATGCCTTACCTTGACGTCTCCCGCATACGAGATCTTTTCCTCGTCCATGAACTTGTGGATTTTGGCCAGGCTCTCGGGGTCAGTCTTGACCCTTTCGTTGACTCTTTTGAGCGTGTTGAAGCACATGGCACACAAGGTCATGACGGCATCCGATTGGGCTTCCTTGACCCTGATTAGATTTCGGATCGAAGCCAAATGGTGGATCAGGTCGTCTGTTGCCAGCGAATAAACAGTCCCGCAACAGTTCCAGCGCCGGAGCTCTTCAACTTCGACGCCGAGTTCTTTCAGAGAACATAAGGTTGAATCTTCAAAGTTCTTGGCATTGCTCTTCAGAGTGCAACCAGGATAATACGTTATTTTCATTATAATTTCCCGCCGTTCGGAATTCCGATAAATGCGTTATCATCGATAAGTTATTAAGAAGTGAACTTCCTAAAATTGCTGATTAGCGCGATGGCCGGAACTGAAGCCTTTTCTTCGGCCGTAAGCTTCCGGACTTCGACGTGATCGCGTCTTTTGCGGAGCAAGACCTGACGGACCGCTTCCATGACTTCGGCGATCTTGATTCCCTTGGGGCAGCGGACATTGCATGTGTAACAGGAAGCGCAGACCCAGACTGATTTCGATTCGAGGAGCTCCTCCTTCAGTCCGAGCTGAGCAAACCGGATGACTTGGTTGGGCAAGATGTCCATCTGGGAGACGGCCGGGCAGCCGGCCGAGCACTTGCCGCATTGATAGCAAGCTAGGAGCTTCTGGCCGCTCAGCTCTTCAACTTTCTCGACGAAGCTATCTCGAATCTTCTTTTTGGAAACAGTTATTCTCATCCCTTTTTCTTTTTCCTGTCAGAAGAGATATCGAAAATTCGGCCTGTCAGGTTTGTCATGGCCAAAAATGACCCTTCAGTAAAACACAATTTCTATTTCCTGTCAAGAAAATTAGAGGCTTCGCCGTTGGAATTTCTAACGGCGTGGCCGCAAGAGGAGAAAAAGAAAACAGAAAAAATTGAGAAGCCAGAGGCAATTCAAAAGAAGAGGCAGTCCTGCCAGGGGGATGAGCAGGGCAGAAGTGAGCAACGCTCCGCCAAACGAGCCGAGAAGGTCGAGTCCGTAGCCGGTTCCGTAGTCTGCTTTCTGCTTAAGGTAGAGCCGGTTCGAAACGATAAACAAGTCTCCTCCCAGGAAGCCTAAAACGAAGAGGAAGAAAAAAGGCAGGAGCTGAGGGGGTTTCGCCATGATGGTGAACCGGATGCCTAGAAGGACGATGAGAAACCCACCCTGCACAAAAAGGAGGCGGGAAAAGATGACGTGTCTGCGTTTTGAACTTGTCCACCCCCCCAAGAAAAGGCCGAACATAAACATCGAAAGCAGAAGAGCAATGGCACCATAGAGGTATCCATAAATGGATTGAAACCAGACGAGGATGATGATTTCGGTGACGATTGTCGTAAATCCCATCACCGCTAAAGGAACCATGAGAAAGTGATTTTCCTTCCCCTTTAAGACAAAGAACAGGAGGACCAAGAGGAAAAGGGCTAACGGAAAACCCAGCAGCCAGAAAAGAGGCAGCCCGGAGAAAAAATTGAGAATTTTCGCTTCCAGGCCATGAAACTGGGAGCTCCAGAGCACAGCCTGAAAATAGAAGCTTATTGGGGACAGATCTCGATTCACTCTCCCCGGTCCCGATTTGATCCTTTCTTCTAAGTAGCTACGGCGGAGAGGGTGGAGTCGGGAAGGAAGAAAAGGGGGGCTCACGAATGCCGTTTCGAGGCCATAGGCTTGGATTCTCCGGCTAAGCTCATCCGGGTCCAGGGTAAGAGCCCGGTCCGATGCAAGGAAGACGTTTCTCGCTCCGGGGACGATTTTTATTTCAGGAAAGGCACCCGCCAGAGTAATCCGGATGGAAGAAAGAAAAAGTTGGAGTTCTGTTCCAATGTAGTTCTCGGCCGAGGGAACCGAAAAAGAAAAAACTCCTCCCGGGGCTAGCTTTTTTCTAGCCAGGAGGAAGAACTCACACGTATAAAACCGGTTGATCTGGGCTGTCATTGGCTCGGGGAGGTTGAGGATGATCTGGTCATATGTCTTTTTCACCTTCTGGAGGAAAGCGCGGCCATCTTGAAAAAAAAGACGGAGGCGAGTGCTGGCCAGGTTTTTCCTCCCCTCGGGCGGAAGAACATCGCCTGAAAATCGGATGATTTCCGGGTCGAGCTCTACATAATCGAGCATCGTGCGCGGGTACTTGAGGATTTCCGTCAAGCTTCCCCCCGCTCCTCCGCCAATGAGCAAGACGTCTTGTGCTTCCGGATTTTGAAGAAGAGCAAAATGGACAGACTCTTCGGCCGTCGCTCGATCGGGAAAAGAATAAACTTGAAGGCCGTTGCTGTAGAGGGAGACTTGCTCCTGAGTAATGATGGCTTGAAGTCTTCCGTACCGGCTGTCTTTGCTTTGAACAAGGCGAAAAGGCTTCCAGTAGAGTTTTTGGCTGGGCCAGTCAGCGATGGCCACGGCCGTCACCGAAAGAAGGGCCAACGTCGGGGCTAAGATGTTCTTTTTTTCGTCGACCAAGAAAAAAATCATAAGAAGACAGGTTGTCCCGATAATCGCGGTGATCAGCCAGGAAGAAAAAAAGGGGAGAAAGAAAAAATAGACAACCAGTCCGGCCAGGCCGGCGCCGAGCGACTCAACGACATAAACAGAGGCGAGGCGGCCTTCTGCCCGGCTGACGTTGAAAACAAAAAGAGCCCCCAAAGGCAGGCTGATCAGAAGACAAAACCCAAGGGAAAGGAAGATGACAGGCAGGAGACCTGTTAATTCTCCTGGCAGGATGCCCAAAGGAAACCTGGAGAACCTTAACCCAAACAGGCAAACAGAAAAGAGGGAAATAACGAAGTAGTAAACATTCGCCAAATCCCTGCTCGGGAATTTGAATCGAGGAGCAAGAAGGCTGCCCACCCCTCCCCAAAACAGCCAGGCCGCAAAGACAAGACCAAACGTCAGTTCATTGCCGTAAAAATGGGCATTGAATTCCCTGAGCAGCAGGATTTGAAAGGAGGTGGCGATGAAGCCCAGCAAGAAAGGAGGCAGAAATTTCCTCAAGCCCAGATTCCCGGGACGGGGTTTTGACAGAACCTGCATTTCCCGTTTTTTAGCTCCACCTTTCCCACTTCAAAACCGATGCGCTGAATGATCAGATTCTGACATCGAGGGCAGTAAGTGCTTTCAGCCTTGTGACCAGGAACATTGCCTATGTAAACGTATCTTAGGCCCTCGGTGATGGCGATGTTGTGCGCTTTTTCCAGAGTCGACACCGGAGTAGGGGGAAGGTTCTTAATGAGATACATCGGAAAAAAGCGGGAAAAATGAAGGGGGACATCGGGTCCGATCTCGTTGCCTATCCAGCGGCACATGGCCCGGATTTCCTCGGGGCTGTCATTAAGGCTGGGGATGACGAGGTAGACGATTTCAAGCCAGACTTTGGTTTTGTGTACGGTCTTGATTGCCTCAAGGACAGGTTGGAGCTCTCCGCGGACATAATTCTTATAAAAGTCTTCGGAGAAGGCTTTCAGGTCAATCTTGATGGCGTCTACGACTTTGGTTAGCTCGAGGATAGGCTCTTGGTTGACATGTCCGCCTGTGACGACGCAATTTTTGACTCCTTTTCTGCGGGCTTCGATGGAGGTGTCATACATGTATTCGTAGAAAACGACTGGCTCAGTATAGGTGTAGGCGATGGAGGGACAACGATGTTTAATGGCAGAATCCACGACCGCCTCGGGGGGAAAATCAAACGGTTGGACCTGTTCAGCCCGAACCTGAGAGATTTGCCAGTTTTGGCAGAACTTGCAGTTGACGTTGCAGCCGGCTGTGGCAATAGAGAGGGCGTTTGTCCTCGGCAGGAAATGAAAGAACGGCTTTTTTTCGATCGGGTCCACGTTCATCGTGCAAGCCTTGCCGTAAACAAGGGTGTAGTAGGTTCCGTTTATATTCTCCCGAACGCCGCAATAGCCGCGCTCTTTGTCTCCAAGTTTGCAGGCTCGGGGACAGAGAAGGCATTCGATCTCTCGGTCAGGATGCTTCTTGTAGTACCATGCCTCGACGTGGGAGAGAGGAACACTGGCCTGAGAAGCAAGAAGATGCCAGAAGGGGCCGCTCGTTCCTCCGCTCAGGAGAAGACCGGAGCCCGCCAGCGTCTTGAAGAAATTCCTTCTTCTCATGAACTCTCGTTCCCCTTCATTATACCTCATCCTCGAGGATATGTATCCGATTGAGCTGAGCTGAGCCAAGCCCCATTTTTTCGGCAGTCAGAAGGTAAAGAGGCCTTCTGTCTTCCTCGTCAAGCGTCGGGAGCCCTTTCCTGTATCTTAATTTTTCGATGATCTGCCAACCCACAGTGTCGGCAGCCACGGCGTCTTGGCTGAAGATCAGAAGTCCGCTGTCCTCTGCCCATTGGGGATGGAAGCTGGGGCCGCGGTGATACTGGACACGAAGTCCGTCTATAATGGCCAGCCTGTGCTTGTTCTTGACCGGCGGAGTATCAAAAAGTTCGGCAATGAACGGGTTGCAACGAGCATCGTGGTATTTGTTCGGGTTGTGGATGGCACCGAAATAGTTCTTCAGGCTTGCTGTGACTCCTGCCAGCCCATGGTCTTTGAGGATGGCCAGGCTTATCGAGGCAGTGACGAAATTGTTCAGGATGGTCGAGAAAAGACTGCCAATGTTGAGATGGGAGATGAGCTCAGTTTCATATCCTGCTCCTTCGGTATCAGTCCCAAAAACCTTTAGGCCGGCTTTGTCAGTGGCTAAACGATAGCCGGCCTCGCGGAGCTCTCGGTTGGTTCTATCCCAGATGATAATGTTTTTATCCTGAAGGCCGTTCCGGACAAGGAGTTTGGCCAGACTGAAAGAGAGTTCCGGCTTGGTGGAGATATTGCGCCCGCCGATCGTGTTGATTTTGATCCCGACACGATCAGTCGGAGAAAAAAATTGGCCGACGGCCTCCTTGATGTCTTGAGCTCCGGAAAGGAGGTTGAATCCCCTTTCAATCATCAAGGCAAGTTTCATTTGATCCAGCCCTCTGGCTGGACTTTGAACTCCTTTGCTTTTGATGACAACGACTTTCGCTGAGCTCATCTCTCTTTTTATAATTACCCCACTTTCGCCAGCCTGTCAATCGGACTGAAAACAAGGACAGCGCATCTCCAATCATGTGATGTCATTCTGCAACAGAAGACGGGAGTTAACCGCGGCAGGAACCGCTTTCTATTAAAAAAATGGAGATGCTCCGGACAAAAGCAATAATTTGAAAATGCTCCATGAATATTGTAAAATGAACGAGTCTTGAGCCGGGGAGATAAGAGATGAGAAAAAGACCCGTCCACAGCCTCGCTATTCTCGCTTGTTTGGTGTTCTTTTCGCCGAGTGCTATGAGCGATCAAGCTGGCTCGTCCTCCCTTCAGGCTCTCCTGCCCCGAGTGGCGGGATGGGAATTGGTTGAGCCTTGGCAGCTCTATTTCGCGGATACTCTCTTTGAGTATATAAACGGGGCGGCTGAGTCCTACCTCAGCTATGATTTTAAGGAGCTCTTGGTCGCTCAGTACAAGAGGGTAGGTTCTTCCGCCACTTTAACCCTCGAAATATATGACCTGGGATCGGCCAAGAATGCCTTTGGCATCTACAGCGCCGAGAGATATCCAGGAAGTCAATTCATGACCATCGGGGCTCAAGGATATCAAGAGGAAGGGGCATTGAACTTTGTCATCGGCGCTAAGTACGTCAAACTTCTCTGCTTCGATTGCGGCGAGGAGGCTGGGCAGAGGTTAGAATTTTTTGCCAGGGAGGTTGAAAAACAGGCAAAAGAGAAGGGCGGGCTCCCAGAGCCACTTAATTATTTTCCGAAAGAGGGACTCATTGCCAACAGCGAGAAGTTCATCCTGCGCCATTTCCTCGGGTATAGCTTCTTTCATGACGGGTATGTGGCCAGCTACAGGAGAAACAAGGCAGAGTTTGACCTTTTTCTCATTGAGGCAGAAGGCGAAACAGAAGCCGGGAATATGCTTGAGCAATACCTGAAGGACTTGACTGGAAGAGGTCAGACGCCCGATAAGATTGGTCCCGTCTTCCATGTCAAAGATCGGTATGCCGATCATATCTATGTCCTCCAAGCTCGAAATTACATCCTGGGAGTGATGCGGATCAAAGATGGGCTTGAAAAGACGGGGCAGGAGTATCTAAGCGCCTTGAGAGAGGCACTGCCTCACTAAATCATTCTGCTCATCCTTTGGCCTGATTGTTTAAGGACTTGAGGACGGAGGGGGGTTCTGGCGAAGATAGTCTTTCAGCTTATTGAATTCTTCCTCCAGGGTGACAAGAGCGCTCATCACGAGTTCGATGTTTTTCTCTCTGCCTGCTACCTCCAGAGAGAATGAGACTTTATGGAGCGAACCTAAGCTCAAGTTGGCAGAGGAGCCTTTCAGGCTGTGGCCAAGCTGTTGAATCAGGGAGAAATCCTGGTGGGCAGTGGCCTTTTTGATGGCCGTTATTTTTTGGCCGCATTCTTCAACGTAGATCTTGAGGAGTTCTTCGAGAAAAACCCTGTCTCCTCCGATCCTCTCGAGCACCTCGGGGTAATCGATGGGAAGGCTTTGACATGAATTCGTGTGGTTAGGCATTTTTCACCTCTCTTCCAGATTCGGCGAAGCATCCGTCGACAACAACGCAGTTCCGTCCCTGATTTTTTGCCTTCAGGAGGGCGGCGTCAGCGGCCCTGATGAGCCTTTCTGCCGAGGGCTGGCGCTTGTTTTCACTCGACGCGCAGCCGGCTGATATCGTTACTGGAAAAATTTCTTGGCCGGCTTTTACTCCTCGACGGGCAACCGAGGCGCGAAGTCGTTCGCTTATTTTTCTGACTTCGGCAAGACCACAATTGGGCAGAACGACGATGACCTCGTCTCCCCCATAGCGGCCCACTTTATCCGATTTGCGGACTTTCCTCTTGATTCGAGAAACGACCTGCAGAAGGGCGATGTCGCCAATGTCGTGGCCGAAAAAGTCGTTGATTTTTTTGAAATAATCGATATCCAGCATGATGACGCCCAAGGGCTTGTTTTCTCGCTCTCCCCGGTCCAGCTCTTCTCGGAGAAACTTCGAGATTTCCGTCCGATTCCAGAGCTTGGTCAGGCTATCCCGGCTGGCCAGATCCTTGAGCTGGTTTTGGACATAAAGAAGCTTGTCCTCAAGGTCGATGATGCGCCTGCCAGTTTGCAGCCGAGCGCGGAGCTCAAGAAAATTGATCGGCTTGGTCATGTAGTCATCAGCCCCGGAAGAAAGGCCGGCGATGATGTCCTGTTTGCGGTCTTTGGCGCTGAGCAGGATGACATAGGTATATTTGAATTTTTTGCGTCGGCGGAGCTTCTGGCAGATTTCTGTCCCATCCATGCCGGGCATCATCCAGTCCAAGATGGCCAGCCGCAAGCTGCTGTCCTTGAGTTCTTGCCAGGCCTGCTCTCCGCTTCTGGCCAAAACAACTTCATAGCCCCAGCTGTTTAGGTTTTTTTCCACGATACGGCTCGTGATGAGGTCATCTTCAGCGATCAGGATTTTCATGCGGTTATCCTTTTTTTTCTCCCTGCGGCTCGTTCAGATCGTGATAGGACAGATGAGAGTTCATGACGCGGAGAATCGTATCGGTGAGTTGCTTGGCATTGAGGGGCTTGGATATATAGTCATCCATCCCCATTTCCAGGCATTTTTCCCGGTCACCCTTCATGGCATGGGCTGTCATGGCGATGATCGGAATGTGCTCACCTGTCTTCTGCTCTTTTTGACGGATGAGTTTGGTGGCCTGGAACCCGTCCAGGCAGGGCATCTGGACATCCATCAGGACGAGTTCAAAGTTCCCTTTTTCCAGAGCATGCAGGGCTTCTTCTCCGTTCATCACTCCCGTCACCTGATGGCCCTGCTTCTCGAGCATGTAGATAGCCACTCGCTGATTGACCAAGTTGTCTTCGGCGATGAGAATACGGTACGTTTGCCTGATAGCCGGCTCGGCCATCTTGGGTTCTGACGGTGGCACTTCTTGGCTTTGAGGGGCGATCCCCAGGACTTCAAGGAGAACTTTCTTCAACTCGGTTGGCTTGATCGGCTTGTTGATATAAGCGGGAATGCCCAGTTTGATCCAGGGCGATGCCTCGACCCGGCTGTTGGCCGAGCTCATCATCGCGACGGCCGATTTGGCGATTTCCGGGTTGTTCTTTATATAGTCGAGAATCATGAAACTGTCATGTCCGGGCAGATTGGCATCCAATAGGATTAGCGGAAAAGGCTTTTCCTTATCCCGGATATCATCCAGGATGACGATCGTTTCATCCGCGCTTTCTGCGCACGTTGTATTGAAGCCCCAGTGAGAAGCGAGTTTCTTAAGAAGTCCGAGGCAAGCCCGGTTGTCCTCAACCAGCAGGAGAGGCCGGGTGGCACCTGTTATCTTGGCCGCAACTTCCGACTCCTTGGCCGCTTCTTTCAGCCGGCCAAATCGGGCCGTGAAGTGAAATCGGCTGCCTCTTCCAACCACGCTCTCGACCCAAATCCGGCCGCCCAGAAGGTCGACGAGTTGTGATGAGATGGCAAGGCCCAAGCCAGAGCCTCCATACTTCCGGGTCATCGAGCTATCAGCCTGGGCAAAGACATCGAAGATGACTTTTTGTTTCTCCTCCGGGATGCCGATTCCTGAGTCGGCTATGGTAAAGCGGAGGGTGACCTCCTTTGGGGAGCTTTCGGCTTCCTCGATGGTGATGATGATTTCGCCTTTTTCAGTAAACTTGACGGCGTTTCCTACGAGATTGATCAGGATCTGGCGAAGTCGGCCGGGATCGCCAACGACCTGGCGGTCAATGCGGGAATCAATGTCGACAGCCAGGTCCAGCTTGTTTCGATGGGCCTGAATTGCCAAAGGGCCGATAG
>CAZKBY010000083.1:0-10497 GCA_964550915.1 uncultured Eubacteriales bacterium
CAACACTCTCTCGCCCGACGGCACGACGCGGGCTAATCTGATCGGGTTCTCCCATGATGACCGGTATACCGCTTATTCGCGGTCTGAGGGAGGTTCAGACTGGCAAGAGGTCCGGGTCATGGAAATTGAGACCGGCCGGGAACTCGAGGACCGCATCCAGTGGGTGAAATTCACGGGCGCGGCCTGGCAGGGCAACGGGTTTTACTACAGCGGGTTCGACAAGCCCGAGGAAGGCAAAGAGCTCACTGCCGCGAACGAATACCAGAAAATTTTCTATCACGAGCTGGGAACGCCGCAAAGCCAGGATAAGCTCATCTACGAAGACAGAGAGCATCCCCGGCGCTACCACAGTACACAGGTTTCTGATGACGAGAAGTATATCTTCCTCTACGTCTCTGAAGGAACTCACGGCAACGAGCTTTATTTCAACGATTTGAAAGCGAAGAAAGCTGAGTGGGTTCCACTCCAGATCGGCTTCGACAATAACACAAGCGTGATTGATAACCTTGAGGACAAATTTGTCCTCCTGACTGACCGGGAAGCGCCGAAGAGTAAAATCGTGCTGGCCGAGGCAAAAAATCCTTCTCCTGAAAACTGGGTCACCCTTGTTCCCGAAAGGGCGGAAACGGTCAGAGGCGCCAGCCTGGTCGGCGGAAAGATGTTCGTGTCCTACCTCAAAGACGCGAGCACGCATGTCTTCCAGTATGACCTCGCGGGCAACCTGGAGAAAGAGATCGAGCTCCCTACGCTCGGAAGCGCTTACGGGTTTGCCGGGAAAAAAGAGGATAAGATCCTCTTCTATACGTTCACATCATTCACCTACCCGCCGACAATCTATAAATACGATATAGCCAGTGGCAAATCTGAAGTCTTCCGCAAGACCGAGGTCAAGTTCAATTCAGATGATTTTGAGGCCCGGCAAGTTTTTTACCCGAGCAAGGATGGAACACGGATTCCGATGTTCATCGTCCACAAGAAGGGGCTTAGGCTCGATGGGAAAAGGCCGACCTACCTTTACGGCTACGGCGGTTTCTCCAGCAGCCTGACACCGAGTTTTGACGTCTCCAAGATCATCCTCCTCGAAAACGACGGCGTCTATGCCATGGCCAACCTGCGCGGCGGAGGAGAATATGGAGAGGAATGGCACAAGGCTGGGATGCTCCAGAACAAACAGAATGTCTTTGACGATCTTATCACTGCGGCTGAATACTTGATCAGGGAAAAATACACATCACCGGCGAGGTTAGCCATCGCCGGCGCGTCTAATGGAGGGCTGCTGGTTGGCGCCTGCATGACGCAGCGGCCGGATTTGTTCAAGGTCGCCCTGCCAGCCGTGGGCGTGATGGACATGCTGCGCTTCCACAAATTCACAGTCGGCTGGGGCTGGGTCGTCGAGTACGGGTCGAGCGATAATGAGGAGCAGTTCCGGTATCTCCATGCTTATTCGCCACTTCACAACATCAAGGAAGGCATAAGTTACCCGGCCACGCTCGTCACGACAGCCGATCATGACGACCGCGTCGTGCCGGCCCATTCATTCAAGTTCATCGCCACGTTGCAGGAGAAACACAAGGGGAAAAATCCAGTCCTCATCCGTATCGACACCAAGTCAGGACATGGAGCGAGCTCTATGACCAAAGCCATCGAACAGCTCACTGACACGTGGGCCTTCATGTTCGACAACATGGGTCTTGAGATCAAGAAATGAGCCCAAGGTGAAGCAAGCGATAGAAATCACAACGGAAGCCAGGTGCCTACTCCTCTCTGGAGTGCGAGTTTATAAACCAGCGGCGCCGTGGCCATGTCGTCGAGGGCCAAGCCCAGGTTACAAGCAATTGTCCTTTCCTTCGCTCTTTCCCGACCCGGCTTCTGGCCGCTAACGAGCTCTCCCAGGTCGGCGTAGATAGGCGGAATGTTCTGGAAATAGCCCAGGCTTTGATAGTACTCAAGCTGGGGGATGTCATCCGTGCAGAATTTATCTACTTCGCGAAGCGCCGCCCGGTCCCAGTAGGAATCAAAATCCACTAAAGAGGCAAAGGCGCCGTTCTCCAACCATCCCGGCTTGACCGTCGCATGTGGAATCTTGAGGATTGGTCCGGCTGTGACCACGATGTCGCACCCGGCGACAGCCTGGCGGGGCTCATCGGCCGGAATGACTTCAAGTCCAAACTTCGCTTCCATTTCCTTGATATAGCGCGCCCGCACTTCGGGATTTACATCATAAGCTAGGACTTGCCTGATCGGAAAAAGGACGCGGAGTGCCTCGAGGTTGCTTCGGCCCTGGACGCCGCAGCCGAGGATGCCGATGACTTTTGAATCTGTCCGAGCCAGGTATTTTGCTGCCACGGCCGTAGCTGCGCCCGTCCTTTTGGCCGTTATCCAAGTGCAATCCATGACGGTTCTCGGCAGGCCCGTCTCCGGGTCATTAAGGACAATGAGCCCGCTGATATAGGGAAGACCCTTTTTTGGGTTCTCCGGATAACCGCTTACCCACTTCATTCCTGCGGCGTTAAGGGCCGGGATATGGGCTGGCATTGCATGGATGAACGAATCAGGCCGGGGATGAATTCCCGGCTTGGGCGGCATCTCCACCCGTCCCTCTCCCTTTTCGCGGAACATTTCTTCAAGCGCCGAAATGATATCCGACATGGGGAGTCCGAGCCCTTCTACGTCAGCCCGTGAAAGATAGAGAATTCTTTCGGCCATTGTTACCTTCCTACCCCGCCCCTACTCAACGATAGTCTTCCAGCCGCGTTTGTTTAAATCAGCATAGATGATGGCGCCAAAGATGAAGCCGGCTGCGATAAATCCGACCCCTTGCGCCACCTGCCCAAAGATGATTTTCCCGGCGCCGAAGAGAAAGCCGTAGATCATGGCTACGCCGCACAGCCAGTCCATCAAGTTAAAAAGTCCGTCCCTTCGATGCACGACGTCTGTGGCTTCGCTGGCGACCGGACCCCAGAGCGCCGCACTCGGCCTGACTTTTCGATAAAAGGTCAGAAGCACGTCCTTCGGCTCTGATTTAGTCAGGAAGGTCACGCTCAGCCAGATGGCTGTCGTCACGGCGACAGTGACGAGCACAAGATAGGCAAACTCGCGCGGGTCGCTTTCACTCAGCCCAAACCCGAATTGGAGGACTAAGGACGTGACGAAAGCCGCGGCCATGGCCGAGACTTCGCTCCAGGCGTTGATCCGCCACCAGAACCATCTAAGTAAATAAACCAGCCCGGTCCCCGCGCCGATGGCGATCATGAACTTCCAGGCGTCCGCGATTGACTCCATGAACAACGTGACGACGGCCGAGAGAATCATCAGCGACATCGTGGCTAACTGGGAAACGACAACGTAGTGTCTTTCTCCTTTCTGCCGCACGAGAAAACGCCGGTAGAGGTCGTTAACTAAGTAGCTCGCTCCCCAGTTGAGCTCGGTCGCGATCGTCGACATGTAGGCAGCGAAAAACCCCGCCACCATCACGCCCCGCAGTGAAGCCGGAAGGTCGGCAAGCAGGATCCGGATATACCCGGATTCCGGGTCAGCGGCAAAAGTGGGCTCGCCGTGGAACCTGGCCACAGCCACCAGCGCCACCACAATCCAGGGCCACGGCCTGATGGCATAATGGGCGATGTTGAACCACAGCGTGGCCAGGAGAGAATGCTTCTCGTCCTTGGCGCTGAGGATGCGCTGGACGATATACCCTCCGCCGCCAGGCTCAGCGCCGGGATACCAGGAGGCCCACCAGTTGACGGCAATATAAACAAGGAAAGTCAGGAGAGGCATCCAGGTCGAGTCAAGGGCCGGCAGGAAAGACAGGAGAGAGCCTGAAGCCTGGCCGCTCGTCTCCACAGCTCTGACGGCGCTGACGACATTCCCCATCCCGCCGAAATTGGAGACAGCGAAGAAAGCCAGCACGATGACCATGATCATGATCAGGACGAACTGGAACAGGTCAGTGACGAGAACGCCCCACAGCCCGGCGAGTGTTGATATGGATGCGGTGATGAACATCACGCCGATCGTGATTAGAAGCGCCTGAAACTTGTTTACTCCCAGGATGAGCATCAGGATTTTCACCAGGGCGAGGTTAACCCAACCCATGATGATGAGATTGATCGGCAAGCCCAGGTAAAAAGCCCTGAACCCGCGGAGAAACCGGGCGGCGGCGCCGCTGTACCGGATTTCGGCGAACTCGACGTCGGTGAGCACCCCGGCCCGGCGCCACAGGCGGGCGTAGAAAAACACAGTGAGCATGCCGCTAAAAGCCATGCTCCACCAGATCCAGTTCCCGGCGATGCCGTTGCGGGCCACGAGCCCCGTGACCGCGAGAGGCGTGTCCGAGGCGAAAGTCGTGGCCACCATCGACGTCCCGGCCAGCCACCAGGTGACGTTGCGTCCGGAAATAAAAAAGTCGCTAACACTTTTAGTCGCTTTCCGTCGGTAATAAAGGCCAATGCCAAGGCTGATCGCAAAATAAAGGCCGATGACAAGCCAGTCAACAAGCGCCAGTTGCATGACGCCTTCTCCGTCGAAGAAATGGCGATGTATCCCGCAGCCAGTCCCTTATAACAAAGGGGTTCCCACCTGTCAACTTCACCACCTCGATCGCCTTGATTTCCGACGAGTGTTTCACTACAATGAACCCACTTTAAGGAAGAAGTGAGCCAAGGCCGAAGGGATGTACGCCGTCGGGATAGATTCGGGCACGCAGGGAACAAAAGCTCTGGTTATAGACTTCAAGGGCAGAGTGCTGGGCCGAGGATACGCTCCGCATCGTTTCCCAAGAGGACTAAAGCCCGGGGAAAGCGAGCAGAACCCCAGCGTTTGGGTCAAAGCTCTCAAGAAAGCCTTGGCCGAAGCGCTGGCAGAAGCCAAGATCAACCCTAAAGAAATCAGCTCCCTGGGAATATCCGGCCAGCAGCACGGCTTTGTCCCGCTGGATAGAAAGGGCATTCCCATCAGGCCGGCCAAGCTCTGGAATGACACCTCGACAGTCGAAGAGACGGATATGATCATCGAGTGGCTGGGCGGTAAAAAGACTTTTATTCGAAAACTCGGGATTAGCCTGGCTGTCGGCTACACGGCCTCAAAAATCCTCTGGCTGAAGAGGAGGGAACCGCAGAATTTCGCTTGGCTGGCAACCGTCCACCTACCGCACAATTACCTGAATTTCTGGTTAACCGGGGTATCGGCCATGGAGTATGGCGACGCTTCGGGTACTGGCCTGATGGACATCCGGCGCCGCCGCTGGCACAGTGAAGCCGCCGCCGCGATCGACTCCGGACTCGAGGCCAAGCTGCCGCCGCTTCGCCATTCCGCTGAACCGATCGGCTACATCAGGGAAGAGATCGCCTCCCGCTATGGAATGGAGAAAGTCCTCGTCTCGAGCGGCGGAGGGGATAACATGATGGCCGCCATCGGCACGGGCAACGTGGCGCCAGGCGTTTGCACGCTCAGCCTGGGCACTTCGGGCACAATCTACTCCTATTCGGCGAGACCGTTTATTGACCCCGGGGGCGAGATCGCCGCCTTCTGCGACAGCACCGGCGGCTGGCTGCCCCTCCTCTGCACTATGAACGTCACCAACACGACCGAGTGTTTTAAGGAGATTCTCAAGCTTTCCAACAAGGGCTGGAAAACGCTGGCTGCTCAGGCTCCAGCCGGCGCAGGCGGCCTGATCTTCCTTCCTTTTCTTGATGGTGAAAGAGTGCCTGTTCTCCCTTTTTCGACCGGTGTTTTCTTCGGTCTCAACAAGAAAACTTTCAACGCCGCTTGTCTGGCCAGGTCGATCATGGAGGGGACGGTCCTCAACCTGGGTTATGGATTTTCCAGGATGCGTTCACTCGGACTCAAGCCTTCCGAGATCCGGGCCACAGGAGGCGGAGCCAGGAGCAGGCTGTGGCTCCAGATCGTTGCTGATGTCTTCAAGACGCCGGTTGTGACTTTAGCCGAGCAGGAGGCTGCCGCCTTTGGGGCGGCCCTCCAATCTGTCTGGAGCTATGAAAGAGAAAGGGGCGGCAACACTGACATCGCTTCGGTTGTCGGGCGAAGAGTCAAGCTGGGGAAATTGACTATCGAGCCCCAGAAAAAGAATTATTCTTTGTACGATGAACTCCAGGGAAGGTTTAATTCTCTGTGGAAGACCTTAGCCGGCGAGTTCGAAGCTCATAGAAATCTTAGAGAATAATCTATGATTTAGTGGGGACACTTGATGTAATCACGTAATATGCGCTGGCAGCGGCACATTTGCGGCGCCTAGCGAAGCATTCAACAGGGACGGACCGCAACCGGAGCGCCGGTAACGCGAGCGTTGGCCCCCAAAAAATAAGTCATAGTGCTATTGTTTATGGGGGCCTTGACATATCTTAGAGCAATACGTATACTACACGTGTAAAGGAGGATTGAAATGCAAAAGAAATTGACCATAACAGTAGATGAGGAAGTTTATGCAGGCCTTCATAAGATCATTGGCCAACGCAAGATTAGCAGATTTGTCCAGGAATTGGTTCGTCCGCATGTAGTACGGCCAAATCTGGAATTAGCCTACGCTCAAATGGCAAAGGACAAAAAACGAGAAAAAGAAGCTTATGAGTGGGCCGAGACAACCTTTAAGGACTTAGCCCATGAAAAGGGGTGAGGTCTGGTGGGTTAATTTTGATCCTTCTGTTGGCGGGGAAATTAGAAAGAAACGCCCAGCAGTCATCGTAAGTAATGATGCTTCAAATAAGTTTCTCAATCGAGTTCAAGTTGTTCCTCTTACAAGTAAGACAGACCGTTTGTATCCCAGCGAGGCGCTTATTATATTTAAGGGCAAAGAAAGCAAAGCCATGGCCGATCAATTGGCAACTGTTAGCAAGTTGAGACTATTCAGACGTGCCGGAACACTTTCAGAAGAAGATATGCTGGGGATTGGCGAGGCGATTAAAATACAATTAGATATTCACTGAAATTCGGCTAACAATCAAAAGACCATGTAAATGGCCAGAACTTACCCCAAAAAGAGGGGTTAATTTTCGCTAACTCAATCAGTTTCTGTCAGATAAATCAATTTTCACCTGAAGGGGTTAAATTTGAGGTTACTTTTCTAAGGCCTTGCAAATAGATCTTCCGCCGCCCAAACCCCGCTTCGTTCAAGGACTTTTCTTCGATCTCTAAAAAATTATGGGGTAACTTCAGCTCGAAAATGTGGCTTGAAATCAAATAAGGATAATTGTAAGATAAGACTGCAATTTGGCGGGGATACTCGATGCAAACACGTAATATAGGACGGTTGTCGGGGAAAAATTGTATCAAAAACAACATGCTGGATATTAATAGTTAGGTAGACACAGTACTGCGGTCTCGGAGGAGAATCGCCGTGAAGAGAGATCTTGATCTGATTCGAAAGCTTCTGATTTTCTTTGAAGACAAAGATTCTATGGCCCACGTTGCCCCTCCGAGGGTCGGGCCCTACGACGAACCGACGGTCAAGTATCACCTGGACTTGATGTTCGATGCCGGGTTATTGCGCTGCGAATCGATCCGTTCGTCCGCGAGCGACCGCGTCATCGATGTGATCCCATTCGATCTCACGTGGGACGGCCATGAGTTCCTTGCCAAGGTACGAAGTGAGACCACTTGGGCCAAAGTCAAAGCCACCATCCCGGCACGCGGTGCATCGATGGCTTTCGCGGTCGTCAACGAGATCGCAACTGCGCTTGCGCTGGCGGCCATCCGAGTAACGTGACCTGTCTGAAGGAGGACGAATGGCTAAGCCAGGCTTTGTTGATGGAAGGCACTACACAGATTACGTGGACGAAGTGCGGCGCCTCAAACGCGCGGGAGACCTGGATGGGGCCAAGTCTCTCCTGCTTTGCCTCGTGGATGCAACGGAAGCTGAGACAAAAGCAGAACAATGGGGGTTGCGCCTTGGGACTATGAACAACTTGGATAAGCTCGAAAGCTGATAATGCGAGACTAATTCTTTTTGGATTTGGAGACTATTGTACATCCATGGTAATTCTTGGAGGAGCACAATAAAGAATCCATACAAACCCTAAAACCGCCGTGCTGGCCCGCGGCACAACACGACGTTTAGATTTTCTAAAATTATATTTGACTTTCATTGAGCTGTTGTATACATCGCATTACTAAGCGGTGCTTAATGAATACAGCAATTTCAGTCAGGCTTGCCAAAGAGCTTGCCGATCAACTTGACAGTATAGCCAAAGAAACAGAAGGCTGCCGTTCTTACATTATTCAAAAAGCCTTGGAGTTTTACATTGATGACTATGCAGATCTTCGGGTAGCTCTTGACCGGCTCCATGATAAAACAGATCGAATTATTTCAGGCAAAGAGTTTAGAAAATCCCTTGGCTTATAATATCGTTTAAAAGGAGTCAGTATGCCGGGATCTTAAAAAAAGTTTCTAAAGCTAAGAGAGGTCGTAAGGGCGCCTATATGCACGCCGTTATAAGCAACTACTTTATGATAAAGCACGAGAATTCTTAAATACACAAAAAGCAAAGTTATTTAGACGATATCAGTCGAATAGCTTGCCAGGGGGCTTATTTGATTAGGTCCAGCTGCATGCATACCCGGCATCATACATGGCCAGGATGTTCTCGACCGGGGTGATGGGATGGATGTTATGGCAGGGAGCGAGGATATAGCCTCCTCCCCTGCCCAGAATTTGAAGGTTTTCCAAGACGCCAGGCCAGCCACCGCTCCTGCGGCGTCATCGTCTCTTTCGGCATCCGCAGGCCCCGTGGTCCTCAATGTCTGTGCAGGTCTTTGTGCATGATCTTCCGCGTCTCGTGGAGGCGGTCGTCTGCCGGCAGGTCGGCCAGCTTCTGGTTCATCAGCTCGTCGTTTTCAGCCTGAAGAAGTCGCGCCGTGTACTCGATGATGCTGGGCGGAAAAACTCCATCCCTTTCGTAGAGATCGCGTTTGGCCAGCAGGATGCGGCTCGACTCAACGCAACTCCGCGGCAGAGCGGGCAGCTTTTTGAGGAGAGATTGGTCGGTGAAGACATTTCCCTGAACATAGAGTCTGTCGGCCAGTTCAAGCGGGAGGTTATCCTTGAACAGAGAATCGTCCTCCCGGAAGGCCCAGTCAGCGGCCATGACGATCCCGGCCAGTAGGAGGTGGATGATCGCGCTCCCGTCCGGGCTCCGGAGTTCCACTGTCTGACGGCTCTGGGGCTCCTTAAAGCTTGCGCTTTCATGCGGATTAAGCCGCTTAGCCAGATGGCGAAGGTTAGCCCAGCCCAGAGGGACCCGGATCATGGCGCTCCGGTTGAGGTCACTCCAGCAGATTCGCGTGGGCGCTTCAAGGTTGGGGACAAGCCGCAAGTAGGCCGAGGAAACCGTGTTGCCAAAAGCCGTGAGCGAATCGGCGTAGGCGCACAGGCCGCCGATGAGCCGCCGGGCTTCGACCGTGAGTTTTCCCTCGGAATCGAGCATGATGTTTTTGCCGTCCCGGCGGAGCTCGAGATGAAAATGGAGCCCGTTTCCGGCCACGTCTTCCTCGATTTTCGGGGTGAAGGTGACCACGCAACCGTACTTGTAGGCGATATTCCGGATGAGCCAGCGGCTGAGGACAAGAGCATCCGCCGTATCCTCGACGGGCCGCGGCAGGAATTCAACTTCGAGCTGTTCAGCCTGCTTGCCACTGATTTCTTCGAGGTCACTCCGGACGCTCTCCACAAACCCGACCTCGCTATGGGCGTATTTGACCGCTCCAGTGATCTGCGTGATATGATGAACCATCTCATTGAGGATCTGACCGCTCTTGATGTAAGGAGCGGAGCCATGATAACCATGCTGTCTCTGGCTCGGATAAATAGGCCGGTCGTGCTCCCTGAGGAGAAAGAATTCGAGCTCGCCGAGAGCATGAAGCTCGAGCGCCGATTTTTTGCGGAAGACGCTATCGGCCCGGGTCAGGATGCTGTCCAGGGCGAAAGGCGCCAGGTCACCGTCTTTAGTCAGGTAGCGGCATATGAAATCAAGGCTTCTCTCGTCAAAGGGGTTGAGAAAAGCCGTTTTGTAGAGGGGGACGACGTAAAGGTCGGAAAGAGCCGCATCTACCATTCCCCTAAAAAGCGAGGAGCCGTCAACTCGCTCTCCTTCGGCCAGGACCGTTTCAGCCTGGCTGGGATTGGACACAGGCAGTTTGAGCTCCTTGAGCTTTCCGTCGAGCGCCGTGTAATGGAAGGTGATGCGCTCGATGTTTTTTTTATCGATGACCTTGAGGAAATCGGCCCTGGTGAAATCCTCCGGGCTCTTGTCGAGGAGCACGGAAAGCGGGTTGGCCAGCGCATAGCGAAAATGATTATTTGGCATGATGGCGTCTCCTTTAATTATCAGAGCCTATATGATATCCGGCTCAAAGGGGTTAATACAAGAGGTAGGGCTTTCGCTCCGCCGCGAACTTTCTCAGTCCGTCCTCGAAAGTGGTCAGGATTTCCTCGACAGAAGCGTTTCTCTCGATTGCTTCCCGAACCCTAACTGTTCCCATAATCCG
>CAZKBY010000084.1:0-10440 GCA_964550915.1 uncultured Eubacteriales bacterium
GCACAGAACACAGCGAGGGGGGAGGGGAGAGGGAATGATGAAGCCGGCGTCCTGGCTAATCAACACGAGAAAACAACGTTGATGGATATTTCAGAACCGGGAGTGATCAATTTTAATGTGATAACTGAGCAGGAAGGAGTTTTAAATGTTAACGGCGCAAGTTAAGAAGGTCATCTTCCTCCCGGCCCAGGCGTTCAAGGGCTTTGATAGAGGGAATGCCGCCTTCGTCCACTTGCCCGAAAAAAATAAAATTTGGCGAAATCCCCATGATCCATACTGACGTTTCAACCTTAACCAGCTCTTTCCCATTTTTGTCCATCAGCCAGTATCCTCTTCTTGGCTGACCTCGTTCTAGGTGTGAGGCGATCAGAAAGCGGCCTCCAGGCGTCCGGTTGATCTCCCAGATAGTTGGCTTGTGGGGATAGATAGATTTTTTATATTTTTCGATGACTTTTCCGAAGCGCGCCCACCAGTCGGGATCGCGGCCCTGGATCATTTCCCTGCGCTGTTTTCTCCATTCATCCAAATCTTTGCCGGTCACATCTTCCGGCTTTGGCAGAGACGTGTCGATTTTGCGGACCAATTTCCCCGAGTAGTCGATCACCTGGATGTTGGTCTCAAGCCCTTCGGAGAAAAGGATGGATTTCTCGTCAAAAGGACACCAGAGAAACATCGGAGTGTAGGGGATCGGCGAGTCGGCACCATCATGGACATAGGAAATCCGGGTGATGTGGTTTGTCTGCTTGAGGCGAGAGAGAATCTGGCCTTCAGCATCGAGAAGCGCTATTTCCCGCAGAGAGCGATGGTAAAAATAGTCCTTTTCTTTTTCTGGCTTGCCGAGGAAAGCAAATTCTACGAGAAAACTGCCTTTGGCAAGAGAGACCGCCCTCGAGATGCCGAAGTATTCCTTAACCTGAGGCTTGATCACCCGATTCAACTTTCCATCGAGCTCAACTATCGTAATCCAGGGATGACCACCAAAGAATTCGGTGAAGAAGAGCAGGCTGTCGGCCGTGAAGCCGAAAGTAACTCCGTCAGCCCGCTGGATTTCACCCGGGCCCTGGCCCTTTCCGCCGATTTTCCGGAGATAATCGCCGTTCGGAGAATAGACCTTGATCAAGGCATCAGCCTGGTCATAAACATAGATGTTGCCGTCTGGTCCCTCTGCTACCTGACGCGGGAAGGCGAGCTCTCCCTCAGTTCCCGCTTGACCTATAGTTAATACGTTCTCCCCGTTGAGCGCCACCGAAATCAGCATCAAGGCAAGCGCAACAAGCTTTAGTTCTCTCATTTGGTTTTTCATATACTATCACGAGATGAGAAATAATTCACGCTTGCCGTGGGGCCCCTATTTGCCGATAGGAATTGCGCATCAGTCGGTCTGGATGATGAGATGGAGGAGGATGGCCGGGATACCCTGAGGGACGGGCTAATGAGGGAGACGAGGGACGCTTATCAGGAATATAAAGAGAATCCTTGGAAAGAAAATTACGATCGGCTGGTGGATGACCTTAGGGCGCAGGACGACTTGCGCCCACCTGAAGGCTGTGAGGAAGGATTTCAGAAGATGCGGGAGGAAATTCTCGGCTGATTAAAGAGCAATCGCTTTGCCCCCCAGAACCCGCGAAAACCTCAGGTCCCGCTGATACCTTCAGAGAGCGCCCCACGGCTTGGGAAGGGGGGCCGTCCTATCTTTAATTTCCTATTATTCCTATCTAATCCATAGATTAGATAGGAAATAAATACTTTACGACGACCACTGGTTTGGCCTGACCGGTTTTCTTTTCTTCCAGAAAACATAGGCAGGGACTCCCGCCAGGATGATGCCCAGTCCGATCGCCGATTCCAATGGCTGCGAAAAAATGCTGTTCAGGAATATAGTCAGGTTGACGATGATAAAAACCAGCGGAATTATCGGATACCCCCAGGTTCTGTATGGCCTGGGTTTCGAAGACTGCCTTATCCTGAGGATGATAACGGCCGCTCCCGTGGCCGCAAAAAATAAAACCAGCGCAAAAATCACATATTCATAGAGCGTCTGGTAGGTTCCCGATAGACAGAGAAGGGAAGACCAGGCGGCCTGGCAGATAATGGCTGTCGTCGGAACTCGAAAGCGGGGATGAATAAAGCTCATCCGCCTGAAAAAAAGACGTTCCTCAGCCATGGCATAATAAACCCTCGGCCCGTAGAGAATAGTGGCGCTCAGGCATCCGAATATTGTCACAGTAATGCCTGCGGCGATCAGAAACGCTCCTTGATGGCCGAAGAGCGAGCTTGCAACCATCTCCCCGACACGCGCGACTCCCTTCATCCGGTCAATCGGTACGGCCATGACGTAGACGACATTGACCAAAAGATAAATGATTGTTATCGCCGCCGTTCCCAAGAAAAGGCTCAACGGGATGTTCCGCCTTGGATTTTTTATTTCCTCGGCCGTGCAGCTGACCGAATACCAGCCGTCATACGTCCATAACACTGCAAACAAAGCCAACCCCATAAATTTGAAGTTCAGCGTCCCGGCCGAGGCAAAAAAATCACTCATATCCCGGATACCGGATTTGTTTCCCATAAACAACCATCCAAGGACAATCGCCGCCAGGCAGCCAATCCTCAAGAAAGTGAAAAGGTTCTGGACAAAGATGCCGCTTTTTATCCCGAGATAATTTATTGCCGAAAGGATGAATATCGACCCCACCGCAAGGAATTGACCCGCTGAAAAGGAGAAGGGGAGACCCGCGACCTGGCCTTTTATTATTACTGCCTGTGGAGAAAGACAGGGCACAAAATAGCCCGTGTATTCGGCAAAGCCAATAGCGAGGGCCGCAATACCCCCGCACTCGATAACCCAAAAGAATGTCCAACCAAAAAGAAATCCCGCCCAATCCCCATAAGCTTCTTTGAGGTAAACAAACTGCCCACCCGCCTTTGGAAACATCGCGCCCAGCTCACCGAACGATAGAGCTCCGCAGAGAGTGATGATCCCTCCTATCAGCCAGACCACCAATATCATAAAGACCGATGGAACGAATTCTGCGATGAAACCCGTGGTCATAAAAATTCCCGAGCCGACGACCGCACCGATCACCAGGAATACGGAATCCATTAGGTTCATTTTCTGGATAAAGGTTGGCTTCGATTCGCCTTTTTTTTCTTCCCTCATGACGATTTTTCCGATTATACTTAATCGCCTGTTCATCTTCAAACTATTTATTATTTCACATGTCACGTTTTTCATCTAAGGCCTGACTTTTAACGTTAGTATAACATATCTCATTTATTTACAGTTATTTACGGAAATGTCGGCATGCCGACATTTTCTTTCTCTTTTATCTGCCTTCTTCGTGTATTTTCTTGCTTTTTTCTTCCTCTTTCATTATGCTATTTTTTTAAAATTTCTTGCCCTTGGATGGAGGCTGTTTTTGATTATCGCCATAACGAATCAAAAAGGAGGAGTAGGGAAGACCACAACAGCCCTTAATATCTCTGCCGCTCTCGCTTTGATAGGACAGAGGATACTTTTGGTCGACACAGACCCCCAAGCTCATAGCACAGTATCCGTCCTCAATGACCCAGCCAGTTTTTCCAAGTCGCTCTATGACGTTTTAATGCATCAGGAAGAAAGGATTGAAAACATAATAACCAAATCCACCGTCCCAGGCCTTGATATCGCCATATCAAAAATATCCATGGCTAAACTTGAGCCGTCTCTTTTGGGTGAAATCGATGGCCATTATCGACTCAGGGATATAATGGAGCCTATCAGGTTGAATTATGACCACGTAATTATCGATACCCCGCCAACTCTTGGCTTGATAACGCTTAATTCACTCGTGGCTGCCACCCATATTCTTATTCCCATTCAATCCTCCTATCTTTGCCTTGAAGGTACGGATGATCTCCTCGAAACGATCGACAAGGTTAAAAGAGTGGCCAACCCGGAGTTGCGCATTCTTGGGATTCTTATCACCCTTCATGATAAGCGGACCAACATATCAAAAGACGTCGTCAAAAGAATCCGCAAGGTTTTCGGAAATCTCGTTTTTAAAACTGTTGTCTCAAAAAGCGTAAAACTTGAAGAAAGCCCCGCCTACAAGGAATCTATTTTCACCTATGCTCCCAATTCTGTAGGAGCTTATCAGTATAGAAAAATTGCTGAGGAGATTATCGAGCGTGCAGAAAAATAAAAGATCCGGCTTGCCTGATTCAATCGCGATGCGGCATGATGACCATTTTGTCGAGCTTATATCTTCTCGCGCCTCTGGCCCTCGAATAAGAATGATTTCACTCGACAAGATCGACCCAAACCCCCAACAAGCCCGAAGTGAACTCGGAAGCCTTGATGAACTCATGGCCTCGATCAAGGCAAAGGGAATCCTTGAGCCAATCCTCGTTCGGCCAAAAAATGGCAGGTATGAGATAATCGCAGGAGAGAGACGCTACATCGCTTCCAAGAATCTCGGCCTGGCAGAGATTCCCTGCATTGAGATGAACGTCAAGGATAGCGAAGCTCTTGAGCTTGCGCTTATTGAAAACCTTCAGCGCAAGGACCTTGATGTTTTCGAAGAGGCCGACGGCCTGAGCGCGCTCATCGACATATATGGCTACAATCATAGCCAGCTCGCTGAAAAAATTGGCAAGGCACGATCCACGATAACAGAAATCATTAATGTCGCCCGAATCCCTAAAAAAATTAGAGATCTTTGCAAGGCGTCCGAAATCACAAGCCGAAGCACTCTCATTGAAATCGCCAAGCTTGATAAAGAACAGGATATGGAACGTCTTATAAATGAAATTTCCGAGCGCGGCCTCCGTCGTGAAGATACTCGTGAATTATCCAAGAAACTAAAGGGAAAAATTAAAAAAGGTAGGCCCTATGTGTTCAGTTACAGCCCCAAGCACAATGATTATTATTACCTTCGCCTTGAGTTCAAGAAATCATCAGTCACTAAAGAGGAAATTATCAAGGTTCTCGAAGAAATAATTACTAAGCTGAAAGCTAAGACATAAAAATTTTTTCCCTGATCTCATCAATCAATTTGAACTTCGATGGTCAGGATTTCTTTGCCAAATGAGGAGGACAGTCACATTGATGAGTTTGGCAGCAAATCAGGATTCTCTCCAATTTGGAGAGCGAAAGAGGTTGGTTTTGCGAGAAAAACGGAAGTTTGGAATAGAAAATGGCTTTAGTTTACATAATAATCATTATGCGACACAATACCATTCCTCCCATAAGGCCACCGATAATTTTCATTGTTCATTATAACAGACTCGCTCATCTCTCCGATATCCCTATTCTCCTGCTTGTTCTTTCCTCTGCCAGCAAAAGCTAAAGATTATCATGGCGGCAGGAATGTCTGTAATGAATAGATTTATCAAACTGGCTGTTTAGCCCTTAAACGCAAGGGGAGAAATTCGATGCTCAGAGCTTACGGGGGGACTCCTCCCGTCCTACAGCCCTTTGCTCATGGCGTTCAGGAAATCGCCGTTGGTCTTGGTCTTTCCCAGCTTCTCGACCAGAAGCTCCATGGCCTCGACTTCGGAGAGCTGACTCAAAACCTTGCGCAGAATCCAGATCCGGTTGAGGTCGGCCTCCCCGATCAGGAGTTCTTCTTTGCGCGTGCCCGAGCGGTTAATATCGATGGCCGGAAACAGGCGCTTATCCACCAACCTGCGATCCAGGTTGATCTCCATATTCCCAGTTCCCTTGAACTCTTCGAAAATAACATCATCCATCCGGCTTCCTGTGTCAACAAGAGCAGTGGCCACGATCGTCAGGCTGCCTCCTTCCTCAATTTTTCTGGCCGAGCCGAAGAATTTCTTCGGCTTGTTCAGGGCATTGGCGTCGATTCCGCCCGAAAGAACCTTACCCGAGGGCGGAATGATGGCATTGTGGGCTCTGGCCAGCCTGGTCACGCTATCGAGCAAAATGGTCACGTCTCTCTTGATTTCCACCAGCCTCTTGGCTTTTTCGAGAACAATATTGGCCACCTGAGCATTCCTGGCCGGCGGCTCATCAAAGGTTGAGGCGACGACCTCGCCGTTAACACTTCTCTGGAAGTCCGTCACTTCTTCTGGACGCTCTGCCACAAGAAGGACGATGAGGAAGATTTCCGGGTGATTCTTCTCGATTGATTTGGCGATCGTCTTGAGAAGGGTTGTCTTTCCGGCTCTCGGAGGTGAGACGATCAAGCCTCTCTGCCCTTTGCCGATCGGGGTCAGGAGGTCCATGATCCGGGCGTTCATGTTCTTGGCATTCCCGTCCTCCAGGTTGATCTTCTCAAAGGGATAGAGGGGGGTCAAATGCTCAAAATGGGTGTTCCGTCGCATGTCCTGCAATACGTCCGGCTGGGTAAAATTGATGGCCTCAATCTTGATAAGGGCAAAATACTTTTCGCCGTTCTTGGGGGGCCGGACGATGCCCGATATCGTGTCACCCGTTCGGAGCTGAAATTTCCTTATCTGCGAAGGAGAAACATAGATGTCGTCCTGGCTCGGGAGATAGCTGAATTCGGGCGCCCGCAGGAAGCCGAAGCCGTCCTCCAGACATTCCAGAACCCCTTCAGAAAACAGCAACCCGTTCTTTTTGGCCTGAGCTTCGAGAATCTTGAAAATCAGGTTGTGCTTGCTGGCATCATCGATTTCCTCATCTTCCACTCCGGCCTGGCCAGCAATTTTCTGAAGTTCCTTTTT
This sequence comes from uncultured Eubacteriales bacterium, assembly GCA_964550915.1. Classification (GTDB taxonomy): domain Bacteria; phylum Acidobacteriota; class Aminicenantia; order Aminicenantales; family UBA8522; genus JARYMI01. The sequence goes on from CAZKBY010000084.1 coordinate 6,691, forward strand.
CTCTTTTTCTTCAAGTTCGACCAGACTGTACTCTTTCATCTGATTTTTCTCCTTAGTTCATTTTTTCTTTCCCCATGACACTGATGGCGTCACAGGGCATCCCGTTTTTTTCTTATTTTGATAACCTCTGTATCAGGTAATCCTGGGTCATGTAACTTGATATCGCTTCATCCTCCGCTTGGAAAGAACAGGCCTACCCGGGCTCGAGTGTTCATCAGTGGGGAAAAGGAGGTTCGGCCGGGCCCTTGCCCTCATCCCCTTCTCCCGCAGAAATTTCCGAGGCCACGACAATTTTTTCCTTGGCCGGTTTCTGGGGGAGATCGCGGGTCAGGGCTATTTTCAGGACCTCGTCCATCGTCTCAACAAGATGAATGCGCAAGTCCTGTTTTATCACTTTGGGAACATCTTTGAGGTCTGGCTTATTATCCAAAGGAATGATCGCTTCGCGAATCCCCTCCCGGTGAGCAGCCAGCAGTTTTTCCTTGATTCCGCCGACCGGCAGGACTTTCCCCTTGAGGGTGATCTCGCCGCTCATGGCCACCTTTCTGTTCACGGGGATCTCGCTCAGAAGGGAGATGATCGAAGTGGCGATCGTGATACCTGCCGAAGGCCCTTCCTTGGGTGTGGAGCCCTCGGGGACATGAATGTGGATATCGAAATTCTTGTGCAAATCTCTGGCGATATTGAGCTCGTAGATTTTTCCCCGGACATAGCTGAAGGCAGCTTGGGCAGACTCCTGCATGATTTCGCCGAGTTGGCCGGTCAAGGTGAAATTCCCCTTGCCGTGGACTTTGGTTGATTCGAAGGTCAAGAGCTCGCCGCCGAACTCGGTCCAGGCCATACCGATGGCAGCTCCGATTTCCTCCTTCTTGTCGATGGCAGAGCGTCTGTACTTGGCGATTCCTAGGTAAGTTTCAAGGTTCTTTGGCGTGACTCTCTCGCGGTGGTCTTTGCCTTTCTGGACAACTTTCTTCACGAGCTTGCGGCAGATCGAAGTGATTTCTCTTTCCAAGTTTCGGACGCCGGCTTCCCTGGTATACTCACGGATGATCTTCAGGAGCGCCTGATCAGTTATCCTCAGGTTCGAAGGCCTCAGACCATGGGCCTTCATCTGTTTGGGAATCAAGAATTTCTTGGCGATCTGGAGCTTTTCATCCTCGGTGTAGCCGGGCAGGCGGATAACCTCCATGCGGTCGACAAGAGGCCGAGGAATCGGCTCCACCATGTTGGCCGTGACAATGAACATGACTTGAGAGAGGTCAAAATCCGTGTCGATGTAGTGGTCAAGAAACGTGCTGTTTTGTTCAGGATCAAGGACTTCCATCAAGGCTGACGCTGGGTCGCCCCTAAAATCCATGCTCATCTTGTCGACCTCGTCGAGCAGAAACACCGGGTTCTTCGTCCCAGCTCGTTTGACCATCTGGATGATCCGGCCTGGGTAAGCACCGATGTAAGTCCGCCGGTGCCCTCGAATTTCGGCCTCGTCGCGAACGCCGCCCAGCGACAGCCGGACGAACTTCCTTCCAGTGGCCCGGGCAATTGAACGGCCGAGGGAGCTCTTCCCTACTCCAGGAGGGCCGATGAACCCCAAGATGACCCCTTTAGGAGTCTTGACCAACTGGCGGATGGAAAGATACTCGATAATCCTCTCCTTGACCTTTTCCAGGCCGTAGTGGTCTTCTTCCAGGATCCTCTCGGCTTCCCTGAGGTCTCTTTTCTCACGGCTCTTTGTCGTCCAGGGCAGGGAAATCAGCCAATCGAGGTAGTTTCGACAGACGGTCGCTTCCGCCGACATCGGCGGCATCGTCTCCAGCCTTTCGATTTCCTTAAATGCCTTCTCCTCGGCGTCGGGAGGCATGTTAGCCTTCTTGACCTTTTGCTTGAGCTCCTCGATTTCGTTTGGTTGATCTTCCTTGCGCATGCCCGGTCCGGCGGGGAAAATACTCTGGCGGCTGTCCTTGCCCGAGATTTTCTGGCGCTCGTGCTTGAAGCCCTCTCGACGGAGCTTTGAATGGATTTTCAGGATTTCATTCTCCAGAAGATAGTTCAAGCGCCGGATTCTCTCGAGCGGGCTGATCGTCTCCAGAAGATTCTGTTTCTCCTCTAACGGAAGATAGAGATGGGATGAAATGATATCGCTGATTCTCTCGGGGGTTGTGTCCCTCAAGGCCGGGATGATTGATTCGATGTTGGCATTCTGGTTGAGTTTCAGGTAATCTTCAAACAGGGCCAGGACCCTCTTCAAGAGCTCTTTTATCTCCGGGCTGGTGTCTTCGATCTCCCGGATGACCTTGGCCAAGACCTGATAATAGGGATAGGTGCTCAGGTATTCGATGACGCGGGCCCTTTTCTTGGCCTCGACAATGACCTTGACATTTTTTTCGTCCGACTTGACCGTCCGGATGATCTTGGCCGTCACTCCAAGAGAATAGATGTCCTTGGGAGAAGGGTTATCCAGCGAGGCATCCATCTGAGCCGAAAGGAAAATCAGCTTGTCTTTTTCAACGGCTTTGTCCAGCGCCTGGATGGAGGATTGCCTTCCGATGATGAACGGGACCAAAGTGGAGGGGAAAATGACCAGGTCCCGCAAGGGGATGAGGGGGATATTACGGATCATCTCGATGCTGCTGTTGATTTCATGAGTCATCTTATTCTCCCACTGCTCTTTTTAGTCGTTCGAGGCTTTGCCCCTCCTCTTCCACCATCTTTCTGGTGATCTCGATTTTGGTTGCCTTCTTGGATGAGGGCAGGTCGTACATGATATCTAACATCAAGTCCTCGATGATCGTCCGCAGACCTCGCGCGCCCAGCTTTTTCTTCAGAGACTTCTGGGCGATGGCCAGCAGGGCGTCATTCGTGAAGTCAAGCTCTACTCCCTCCATTTCGAAAAGCTTCTGGAACTGTTTGACAATAGCGTTCTTGGGCTTGGACAGAATCTCCACCAAATCGTTGACCTCCAACTCATTAAACACGGCGACCACAGGAATCCGGCCGACGAGCTCAGGAATCAGCCCATACTTAATAAGGTCCTGAGGAATAAGCTCGCTAAAAATCTCTTCTGATCCTTGTCGTTTTCTTGCCTTGAGCTCGGCCTTGAAACCAACCGCCGCTTTCCCGATTCTCTGATCGATGATCTTGTCCAGGCCGATGAAGGCACCTCCGCAGATAAACAGGATATCAGTTGTATCGATGGGGATAAACTCCTGGTAGGGATGTTTGCGTCCCCCTTGCGGAGGGATGTTGGCGACAGTCCCCTCAATGATTTTGAGAAGAGCCTGCTGGACACCTTCGCCCGAGACGTCTCGAGTGATCGACGGGCTATCGCTTTTCCGGCTAATCTTATCGATCTCGTCGATGTAAACGATTCCCCGCTGAGTCTTCTCGATATCGCCCTGGGATGCCTGGAAGAGTTTGAGGATGACATTTTCCACGTCCTCCCCGACATAACCGGCTTCGGTTAGCGTCGTGGCATCGGCAATGGCAAAAGGCACGGAGAGGATTTTGGCCAGAGTTTGAGCCATGAGGGTCTTGCCCGTGCCGGTCGGCCCGATAAGGAGGATGTTGCTCTTGGCCACCTCGACGTCGGAAAAATTCTTCCTCAGCTTGATCCTTTTGTAGTGGTTATAGACGGCGACTGATATTTTTTTCTTGGCTTTTTCCTGGCCGATGATATACTCGTCAAGGGCACTCTTGATCTGCTGGGGAGTCAGGTAATCCATCCTCTTGCGCTGAGCTGCTTCATCTCTCAAT
>CAZKBY010000085.1:0-10429 GCA_964550915.1 uncultured Eubacteriales bacterium
CCGGAAGAAGATACAACCCCGTGACAGTCCGGTGCTTATGGTAGGGGCGGATAGCGCGGTTGGGGGGTGAACCGCGGCAGGCCCTTCCCTTTCATGAAAATAGAGATGCAATCGACAGGACCCGCTCTTTGACACGGCATCCCGCTTATGCTATATGATTCTCTCCATGCCTGAAGACGCAGCGCTTCGCCGGTTTATGGCTGCCCATGACATGATTCGGTTGCGCTTCCCCCAAATCGACAGGGACGTGCGCGGAAACAGGAGAATCCACCTCAACTCCGCCGCCGGAACCCTGACCGTGGACACCGCCGCCAAGGCCATGGCTGAAGCCGCCACGTGGCTTAATTCGCTACCCGGCGATATCTATCCAGCCGAAGAGGCGACGAAACACTTCCACTGGCATATCAGGGAAATCGCCGCTGATTTCCTGAACGCAAGCAGCGCTGACGAAATCAGCTTCCATTTTTCCACAACCCAGGCTCTCTTTAATCTGGCCGTCTCTCTGCGCGGGATGTTTAGCGCTAAGCGCAACCTTGTTGTCACTGACATCGACCATATGGCCAATGTTTCTCCCTGGGAGATTGTGGGGGGGAAATGGCGTGACTGTGAAGTCAGGCGGGCTCGTATCAAAGAGCCCGGTCTTTTGGACGTAGAGCACTTGTTATTTCTTGTAACAAAAAACACAGCTCTTGTAGCCGTCCCGCTGGCTTCCAATAGCTTGGGCACGATCGTGCCGCTTGAGAATCTTGTGGCTGAGATCAAAGCCAAAGCGCCGGATTGCCTTGTCTGCGTGGACGCCGTCCATCATGCCCTGCATGGCCCGATCGACGTCCAGAAAATAAACTGCGATTTTCTGGTTTTCTCAGGTTACAAGATTTTTGGGCCAATGCTGGGGATCCTCTGGGGGAAAAAAGACTTCCTCACCAAGATGAAACCATACCGCGTTGATACGAACAAGAACATAACGCCGTTCAAATTTGAGCAGGGGACTCTGAACAATTCTGCTCTGGCCGCGCTGGGAGCAGCTCTCCAGTATCTTCTCTGGCTTGACGGCGAGATCAATCCGGAGAGCAAACTCGGCGAAGAGGGCCGGCCGGCCAGGTTCAGGCGAGTCATGAACGTTGTGGCCAGATATGAAGGAGAACTGACGAGAATCGTCCTGGAAAACTTCAGCCGCCTTGATAACTCAAAGTTCCGTTTGTATGGGATCGCTGACCCCGTCGCCAGGGCTTTTCGCGACCCGACTTTTGCCTTCGAGATATCGGGTCAGACGCCCGGTGAGACAAAAAGACTTTTCTGGAAACATCGGGGGATTCAGATCGCTGATGGCAACCATTATTCGGCGGTCTTCTACCGTCATTTTCGGAAGGATAGCGTCTGCCGGGCGAGCTTCGCACATTACAACAACGTCCAGGAAGCGCGTGCTTTCTTAGGGGTGCTTGACGAGTTATTAAGATGACCGACGATGCGAGAGCGGTGAGGAAAGACTGGATGAAAACAAGAAACAGAAAGGAGGAATCATGAGAAAATTGATATTCGCCCTTCTTTGTTTCTGCCTGAGTATTTTCTCAGCAGGCCTGGGAGAAGAGTCCAAGAGCACCAGGCTTCTCGACCTCGAAACGTTCATGGAGATGGAATCAATAGGAAGTCCCTCCATCTCACCAGACGGAAAGCAGATTATTTTCACACGCAGCTGGGTGGACAAGGTGGCTGACCGGACCAACAGCAACCTTTGGATCGTGGACATTGACGGAAAAAGGCTGCGCGAGCTGACGCCGGGCAACTGGCGTGATTCATCACCCCTCTGGTCGCCCGACGGAAAGAAGATCGCCTTTATTTCCGACCGGGATGGCACTTCCCAGATCCATGTCATGTGGCTGGACACGCGCGAAGTGGCTCAGCTCACCCACGTTGAGAACACACCCGCGAGCCTGAGCTGGTCGCCCGACGGAAAGAACCTAGCTTTCACCATGTTCATCCCTGATGAGAAGCCAATCCTGAGCGTCAAGCTACCCCGCAGGCCCAAGGGTGCGAAATGGGCCGAGCCGGCCGTTATCATCGACCGACTGTCCTGGCGGAGCGACGGCCGGGGGCCGCTGCCAAAAGGAAATTCGCATATTTTCATCATCGACGCTGAAGTCGGTGGAACGCCGAATCAGTTGACATCGGGCGACTATTCTCATAACGACCCTGAATGGTCGGCGGACGGCAAAAAGATCTATTTTTCCGCTATTCGCAAGCCGGATCCGGAGTACGAGCGGGGCGACTCGGAAATCTATTCAATCGACACCAAGACCCTTGAAATAAAGGCCTTGACGGACAGAAAAGGGCCGGACCGGGGAGCCTTGGTCTCTCCTGATGGAAAGTGGATTGCCTACACGGGTTATGATGATAAAGACTATACCAGTCATATCTCCGATATCTATCTGATGGACAAAGATGGAGGGAATAAAAGGCTTCTGGCTGGCCAGCTTCCCGGCTCGCCTTCTAACCTCGTCTGGGCCGTGGACAGCTCTGGCGTCTATTATTTGATGGCCGAGAAAGGAGAGTCAAACGTCTATTTTGTGACTCTGGACGGAAAGATCAAAAAGATAACCGAGGGAACGCAGTATTTAACAGGAGTATCCTTTTCCCGGAGCGGCCAAGCTGCCGCCGTGCTCTCAACTTTCCATCGGCCAGGCTACTTGATTACCTTTAACGCTGCCAAGACTGCGGCCTTTAAACAGCTTGTGGACGTTAACCAGGATGTCCTGGATGCCGTCAAGCTGGGCGAGGTCGAAGAGCTCTGGTATAAATCAACTGACGGATGGGACATCCAGGGCTGGCTCATCAAACCGGCCGAGTTTGATCCAGCCAAAAAATACCCACTTCTCCTGTGGATCCACGGCGGGCCGTGGGCCATGTACAACGTCGCTTTCAACTGGGAATGGCAGAATTTCGCTGCCAACGGTTATGCCGTCCTCTATACCAACCCGAGGGGAAGCACGGGTTATGGGCAGGATTTTGTCAACGGCATTCAGTACTCCTATCCCGGAAAGGATTACGACGACCTCATGGCTGGTGTTGACGCAGCCATAGCCAAGGGCTTTATCGATAAAGACAATCTTTTTGTCTGCGGCGGCAGCGGCGGCGGAGTCCTGACGGCCTGGATTGTTGGCCACACGAACAGATTCAGGGCGGCTGTTTCGATGAGGCCGGTGATTAACTGGCATTCCTTTGTCGGGACAACAGACGGCCACATGTGGTACCGGCAGTTTAAAAAATACCCCTGGGAAGACCCGATGGAATACGCCGTACGCTCACCACTTCATTATGTCGCTAACGTCACAACGCCGACGATGGTCATGACAGGCGAAGCGGACTTAAGGACGCCGATCGGCCAGAGTGAAGAGTATTACCGGGCCCTCAAGATGCTAAAAAAAGAAACGCTCTTGGTTCGCATGCCCGAGGAGTACCATGGCTGGCGCCGGCCATCCCACAGGCTTCTCCAGCAGCTTTATCTTCGCGAATGGTTCGAGAAATACCGGGTTAAGGAATCAGAAGACAAAAAATAAATCTCCTCTATTTGCTATATTTCGAGGAGCGCCCCGATGAAACGTGAAAGACCACCAGGCCGCTTTCTGAGTGGACATTTTGCTATTTGCTTTCTTACCCTTCTCGTCTGTTGCAAGGGGGAGGAGGATAAGAACCGGATCAGCGCCTCGGGCACGATCGAGGCTGTAGAAGTGACGATCTCCTCGAAGCTCAGCGGCCAGGTCGAAAAAGTTAACGTCCGAGAAGGCGACAATATCAAGGCAGGTGAGATGCTGGCCGTTATCGACAGTTCCTCTTTAGGGATTCAGCTTGAGCAAGCCGAAGCGGGAACAGAGCTGGCTGAGGCCCAGCTCGAACTCGTTCTCAAGGGAGCTCGGGCTGAAGATATTCGCCAGGCTGAGGAAGCGTTGAAACAGGCCGAGGCGAACCTGGCCGTGGCTGAGCAGGACTGGCAGCGTCTCCGAACCCTTGCCGAGAGGGAGAGCGCGACACAAAAGCAGAGAGATGACGCCGAGGCCCGGTACAAGGTCGCTTTCGCTCAACACGAAACAGCCAAGCAAGCTTTGGAGAAGGCACGCAAACTGGCCAGACCTGAAGAAATCCGGGCAGCCCGAGCGAGGCTTAACCAGGCCTCGGCTGCGAGGGACCTGATCAAGAAATCCATTGCCGATTCGACTATTCTTTCTCCGATTTCCGGAATTGTGACCCATAAGATCGTCGAGGCGGGCGAATTCGTCGTTCCGGGGAGCCCGATTTTGACGGTCGCCGACTTAGCCAACGTTCATCTAGAAATCTATGTTCCTGAAAAAGAACTCGGCCGAATCCGACTGGGCCAGTCTGCCGAGGTCAAGATTGATTCCTTTCCTGACGGGGTTTTCACCGGCAAGGTGATCTTCATCTCTCCTGAGGCAGAGTTCACTCCTAAGAATGTCCAGACGAAAGAAGAACGAGTCAAGCTTGTCTTTAGAGTCAAGATCGAGATTCCGAATCCGGAATACATTCTGAAGCCTGGAATGCCAGCCGATGCCGTGCTCAGAATTGAACCTCCAGACCTTGAAAGAGGGAGGGACTGACTTCTCGTGCCTGCTGTTGAAGCCGAGGGGCTAAGCAAGAGCTACGACGGAGTCAGGGCCGTCGACAACCTGACGTTTTCTGTTTCCAGGGGTGGGCTTTTCTGTGTTGTCGGCCCGGACGGAGCGGGAAAATCGACCTTTATCCGGCTTCTCAGCGGGATCATCAAGCCGACAGCAGGCCGGGCCAAGATTCTTGGGTTCGACCTAACCAAAGAAATTGATGAGATCAAAAAGCGCATCGGCTACCTTTCCCAGCGGTTTACGCTCTACAGCGACTTGAGCGTGGACGAGAACCTCGAGTTTTTTGCTGAAATCCACGGGATAAAGGACATCGGAGCCAGGCGGGAGGAGCTTTTAGGATTCACCCGGCTCGAACCTTTCCGGCGCCGTCTGGCTGAAGACTTGTCGGGCGGGATGAAACAAAAACTCGCCCTGGCCTGTGCTCTCATCCATACACCCGAACTGCTCCTCCTGGACGAGCCGACCACAGGAGTTGACCCGCTCTCCCGGCGGGATTTCTGGAAGACTCTCTTCGGTCTTCTCCAGAGAGGGATGACGATCATTCTGTCAACGCCCTACCTCGATGAAGCGGAGCGTGCTTCGAGAGTGGCCCTCATGCACCAGGGAAGTTTTCTGGCCGTCGAAACGCCCAGCCGGATAAAAGACCGGATGGAGGGGACGATCATTGAGCTCACCGCAAAAGACATTCGCACTGCCTCCGAGCTTGCCAGAAAGATACCCGACGTCATTGACGTCCAAGTATTCGGCGACAGGCTCCACCTTGTCGTCTCCAAGACTCAAGACAATCTTTCCTCCTTGAATCGACATCTTCAAGATAGAGGGATAGACGTTTCTCACTGGCGTCAGATTTCTCCCTCGCTCGAGAACGTCTTTATTTATTTGACTCAGGTTTCGTAACGAAAAGTGTCCATGGCTGAATACTCGGTCGAAGTCTACAACCTGACCAAGGCCTTCGGCAGTTTTATCGCGGTGAGGAATGTCAACTTCAACGTGGCCAGGGGAGAAATAGTCGGCTTCATCGGGGCTAATGGCGCCGGAAAGTCGACCACGATCCGCATGCTCTGCGGGCTACTCAGCCCGACATCTGGGACGGCCACTGTGGGCGGCTATGACATCGTCAAAGAACCAGAGCGAATCAAAGAGCGCATTGGCTATATGTCTCAAAAATTCTCGCTCTATGAGGACCTCACGGTTGAAGAAAACGTCCGCTTCTACGGAGGAATCTATGGGCTCTCCAGTCGCTCCCTCAGCGCCAAGTTGCGTTGGGCTCTCGAGCTAAGCGGGCTCGGCGGAAAAGAGCGTGCCCTGACAGGGGAGTTGCCGATGGGCTGGAAACAACGCCTGGCCCTGAGCTGCGCCCTGCTTCATGAGCCGAAAATCCTCTTTCTGGACGAACCGACAGGCGGCGTCGACCCGGCCTCGCGCCGGAAATTCTGGGAGTTGATCAACGACCTGGCTGACGCCGGGGTGACTGTCCTGGTGACGACTCATTATCTTGACGAGGCCGAATACTGCCACCGGATCCTGCTCCTTCACGCTGGACAGTTGATCGCCAGCGGAAGTCCGGAGGAGCTCAAGACAAAGTTCATCCGCTATCCCATCCTCGAAGTCGAGTGTGAACAGACAGGAGAAGCTCTGGCCCTGCTCCAGGCGGAGGATTGGGTTTTGGCCAGCTCGGTTTTCGGTGCTTATCTTCATGTCCAAGTCGCGGATGAAGAAGAGGGGCGGGCTAAAATCAGCGCCTTGCTCCAAAGCCGGGGGCTTGTCCTCAGACGGATCGACGCGATCAGGCCGCGTCTGGAGCATGTCTTTATTCAGCTCATTGAGAAGACTGAAAGGCTGGCGGAAGCGTCAGTTTAGGGAATATCTATGTGGGCCCGTATTAAACCGGTTGCGAAAAAAGAGTTCAGACAGATTCGAAGAGATAAGCGCACCCTGGGGATGCTGCTTTTCATCCCGGCTTTTCTCCTTATCATGTTCGGCTACGCCCTGAATTTTGACGTTAAGCATCTCTCCCTGGCTGTTTTTGATCAGGAAAAGAGCCAGCGTAGCCGCGATTTCATCGAGCGATTTCTGCTGACCGAGTATTTCGACCTAAAATGCATCGTCGAGAGCGACCGGGATATCGACAGGCTGATAGGAGAGGGCGCCATCCAGGTAGCCATCGTCATTCCTTCCGATTTCTCCAGGTCTTTGTTAACGCGCCAGCAAACACCCATCCAGGTCATTATCAACGGAGAGGAAACTTTTATCGCCGGCACAGCCGCGGGCTATGTGAGCGCTATAGCTCAAGGCTATTCGGTTGAGATCCTGGTCCAGCCCCTCGACCTTCATCCCCGCATCTGGTTCAACCCAGAGCTCAAGAGCGCCCGTTTCCTTGTGCCCGGACTGATGGCTTTCGTCCTGATGATCACCGTGGTCATTTCGACAGCTTTTTCTGTGGTCAGGGAGAAGGAGAGGGGGTCGATTGAGCAACTCATGGTTTCGCCGCTCAACCCGGTCGAGCTGATTGTCGGAAAGACCATTCCTTATGTTTTGATCTCTCTGGTTTCGGCGCACCTCGTCCTTGTCTTCGGCCGGCTTCTTTTTGGCGTAAGCATAAAAGGCAACTACGGCTTTCTTCTGGCCGGAATGATTCTCTTTCTCATCGGCGCGCTGGGAGTAGGACTCCTGATCTCGACGGTCGCCCGTTCCCAGCAGGTGGCGTTTCTGCTCGCCATCATCACAACGCTGCTGCCGACTTTTGTCCTTTCCGGCTTTGTCTTCCCCATTCGCAACATGCCCATGGCGATCCAGGCTGTTACTTTCATCTTACCGGCCAGGTATTTTTTGGCCATCCTGAGAGGCATCATGCTCAAGGGTGTGGGGCTGGGCGCCGTGTGGAGCCAGATGGCTTTTCTCGTCGCCTTTGCGACGCTCGCTCTGGGACTCAGCTCGATGCGGCTGGGGAAGATCCTCAAGAAAGGCGGAATCTCTTGAGAAAGGTCGGCCGCATCATCCGCAAAGAATTCATCCAGCTGCGCCGGGACCCGCGGATGCTGTTCATCCTTTTTATCTCGCCTGTTCTTCAGCTCATTCTCCTCGGCTACGCTGCCAATCTCGATGTCAGGAACATCCCGGTCGTTTTCTGCGACCTCGACGGCTCAGCAGCCAGCCGGAACTTCATCTCGCAGTTTCCTCATTCGGGGTACTTCACTCTCGAAGCCGTGCTCGGCCGGTTAGCCGATATCGATGATTACATCGAGAAAGGGCGCGCTTCTCTGGCGGTCGTCCTGCCCAGGGAGCTGGGCCGAAGGCTAGCGGGAGGGGAATCGGTCCGCATCCAGATGATCGTCGATGGCGCCGAAAGCCAGTCAGCCGTCATTGCCCTTCATTATGCTTCGATGATTGTCACGACCTACTCGCGGCAGATTCTTCTGGAGAGGCTCGAGCGTTTTTCGCCTGGCGTCTCAGCGGCCGGAGTGAACCCTCAAATTCGGGTCTGGTATAACCCAGAGCTGCGCAGCCGCAACTTCATGATTCCGGGTGTCCTCGGTCTGGTGTTGATGGTCATGACCATGATGCTGACCTCGTTAGGCATCGTCAAAGAAAAAGAGATGGGCACCCTTGAACAGCTCATCGTCACGCCGGTCCGGCCCGGTGAACTTATCCTGGGCAAGCTCTTGCCCTTTTTTCTCATCGGCCTTATCGACATCGTCTTAGTCGTTTGTGTGGCTGTCTTCTGGTTCAAAGTCCCGATCAAAGGAGATGTGTTTCTTCTTTTCGGCCTCAGCCCCTTATTTATGCTGACAACTCTGGGATTAGGCCTTTTTATCTCCACTGTCTCGAAAACCCAGCAGCAGGCGATGCTCTCAGCGGTTTTCTTCATGATCCCGATGATCATCCTCTCCGGGTTTGTTTTTCCGATAGAGAACATGCCCAAGCTGATCCAGTTTTTCACCTATCTTGTGCCGTTGCGCTACTATCTTGCCATCATCCGGGGGTTGTTCCTCAAGGCAGTGGGCCTGGAAGCCCTGTGGCAGGAAGCCCTGGCCCTGCTTGTCTTCGGCCTGGCCATCCTGGGGCTGAGCGTTCTCAGATTCAAAAAGAAGATTGAATGAAAGGGGGAGATCAAAGGTAGATCAGGGCAAGGACATCGGCAACCATGGCCGGCTTGTTTGCCCCTTCAACTTCAAGGATGTTCTCAACCGTAATCAGAACCTTGCGGAAGCCTCGCTTTTCGATGGCTTTCAAGATGGCCCTGTTGCGAATTCGGGAACCAGCCCGGACAGGATGGGGGAAGCGGACGCGGTTGAGGCCGTAGTTGATGGCCATCCGGAAGCGACCGGAGAAAACCTCGTTCCTGAGGTTGAAGAAGGGGATAAGCGATAGAAGCAGGAAGCCGTGGGCGACCGTCCCCCGGAGCGGACTCCTGGCTGCTCGTTCCGGGTCGACGTGGATCCACTGGCGGTCCTCAGTCACGGAAGCAAAAGCGTCGATCCGTTCCTGTGTGATCGCAAACCAGTCCGACAGCCCCACCTCGTGACCGATCATGGCCTTGAGTTTTTTTAGGTTCAGCCTTTTTTCAAAAAGTGCCATGTTTGCACTCCCTGATACTTGACCACTTCATGATGACAGAAAAGGAGTCGCGAATCAATTCTTGACGGAGCTGCCTCAGCCCTTAGGTATAATAATTTCCTTTTCCGTCTCAAAAGCGCCGGAAATTGCCCGAAGTTTTCCTCTCCGGCAAAAAGAAGATCACGAAAAACATTTGAGATGAGCTCCTCCCTGAGGAGAAGAGCTCATCTCAGAGGCCTTGGTGGAGAAGATCATGAGCTGGCGCCACTCGGGATTTTCGGTCCACAGTAAGGTCAAGGCTTCTACCAAGAAAGAAGCGGAGCGAGTGGGAAAATACATGATTCGGCCGATCCTATCGCTCGAGCGGCTCTCCCTTGATGAAAAAGAAGGCAAGGTCTGCTACCGGTATGGGGAAAAGCCTGAAGAGGTCGAGCGGATGGACTACCTGGAATTCATCGCCCGGGTCACATCGCATATCCCGGACAAGGGACAAGTGACTGTTCGTTACATCGGCCTGTACGCCAATGCTCATCGAGGGAAGGTCCGGAAGGCAAGCCTTGGGCCTTTTCCTCTCCGGATGGTGGAGGAGGAGCTCCGGCGTCTCCCCTCCAAGGGCTGGGCCGAAATGATCCGGAAAGTCTATGAAGTCGACCCCTTGATCTGTCCCAAATGCCAGGGCCGGATGAAGGTCATTGCCTTCCTCACAAACTATGCCGTGGTGGATAGGATCATCGATCACTTGAAGCTGACCTTTGTCGCGGACAAGCCTCCCCCTGCGCGGGTCGCTTATCAGGAAGCTTTAATCGCTGCTGAGACCTCGGCTGAATATTTTTCATGATTTTCTTCTTACCCGGGAGGAGAAGTCCGCCGCATTTCCGAGACTTTTTCGCTTATCGGCAGCTTGGTGGCCCCTTTCGCCTGGTTTCAGCTCAATTTGATATCTTTGAGTATCATGTTTTATAGTTTCCCAGGAGGGGATGAAGAAAAATTGGTGCTCGAGAGATCATTCGGCCAGCGCAGCAGAAAACGAAATGCTTATCTTTGCTCAGAGTAATTTTCCTCAACTCGATTGTTAAGCCTGTGGTATTCAGCGCTCCAATCCTTGCCGGCTAGAGAGAGGAAAGCTGAGCACGCAAAAAAGATCACCCCCCGGATGAAAAAGCTTGTCATGGATCGCGCAAACATCGTCAGACCCTGTTTCTCACCTGGCCGATCCTGCCGTCGTGAGTAAGAATAGCTTGAGA
>CAZKBY010000086.1:0-10398 GCA_964550915.1 uncultured Eubacteriales bacterium
GGAGCTTCTGGACCTGCCGAGCCCGGAGGAGCTCGAGAAGTTCGGCCTCGGCCACATCCTCCGTTAAGGAAACTAATGCGACCATAATATATGAACGCCGCCCATCGATTACGGTCTTGTTTATCGAGATCATGATAGAGATGTCTGGTGTTTGAAGATGCGCAGGATGGCAGTTGGTGCGCAGGAGAACCGGCCTTGAGAACCAAAGCGAAAAAGGCCCGGCCGTATTCGGAAAGACAGACTCGCCTGCTCATCCGCAAGGCGCTCCCGCCGGAAATCCGTCCGCCCGGCCTCATTCTAAAAGAACTCAAGGGCGGCCACAATGCGCTGGTCAGGAGCCTGCCTTCCTGGGTCAGACGGTTCGGGATTCTCTCCGGCCCGGGTCAATGCTTCCTGTGGTGTGATCCGCTGTCAACACCGGGAGATGCTTTTCCTAGCCAGATCATCATAGATATTCCAAGAGGGAGACACATTGTAAATACATTCGATACTAATGCCAGAACCTGGGTATCAAGGGAATCGGCTGAAGGCGGACCTTTGGTCGTCGGGCTTCCGTTCACAGGAAACCCGGTCTTGGCGTGGATTCGGGCAGTCAAGCCGTAACCGAGTGTCTCGGTTTTGCAGTCTCCACAAATAAGAGAACTAAAGAAGAACAGAATAGTCGCGGCGGGCAGGGGGTCGCCACCGCCACTGCCATGATGATTTATTATCTGGTTGTTTTTTATGCCCAAAGCTGGTTTCCTCTTGCGTCCCTGATTTACCTTACTCTGAGCGTCATTTCCTTCGCTTTCATCGCCCGAAAAGGGGAAGTTGTCGGGCTGGTCATCCTTCCCCTACTGGCTATGTTCGGGCTTGTTTTTTCTCCGTTTGAAGCTCCCCTCTTTTTTCTCCTCAGCCTCATCCTTTACATCCTTCTGGTCAATCTCATGAACCTGCGAAAAGAAAAACTCCTGACGGCCTCATCTTTGAAGAATAGAGACATCATCGGCTGGCGGCTCTACCTTCGGCCGGCCGCGTTTGCCCTGGTGGTTTTTTATCTCCTCACGGATAAAAAGCAGGCCCTGACGGCGGTCGGCGGCATCGCGCTGTTCTTTCTCTTTCTCGATCTCGTCCGCCTCATGTCGTCGAGAATCAATTTCTTTTTCTTCCAAAAGATAAAACGCGTCTATCGGGATTAGGAGCGGAGGAAATTCTCCTCGATTACGATTTTCCTCTTCGCCCTGTTCCTGACCATCCTCATTTTCGAAAAAAACATCGCCGCTTTTGCGGCATCTTTCCTGACTTTTGGTGATTTCTTCAGCAAACTCTTTGGCCTGCTTTTCGGCCGGCACCGGGTTTTTGAAAAGACATGGGAGGGAACCCTGGCCCATTTTAACGCCTGTTTCCTCTCCGGTTATCTTTTGCTTCATTATCTTCCCCTCCCATTCCCTGTATTTCTCGCCGGCGCCGTGACTGCCAGCCTGTCCGAGCTCCTGCCTCTCGGCGTCGACGACAATTTCGGTGTCTCCCTCCTCAGCGCCGCCTCCATGTCTGTTTTTCTCCTTTTTAAGGGATAAAAGAGATTTTTTCTTGTGAGCACTTCTTGACAGAAGCATCCTTAACGATATGTTAGTAAGAGGGGCTTGCTATTTTTGAAGTTGATCTTGCCGAGAAGGTGATAAAAAGATAAAATCAAATCATTAGTGTTTTTTAAAGGAGGGAGTGCATAATGAACGACCTCTTTTCAAAGAGTCTTGCTTCATTCCTCAGAGCAACCGTCGCTTCTGCACTTCTGTTTTGCTCCTCATCGCTCCTTCCGGGGGCAAAGAGATCTGGCTCGGGCTTCAGGGCGGCCTGAGCCTTCCAAACATACAAGGCGGCACGACGGAGCTGACAAGAGGATACACCTCAAGGCAGGCACCTTTCATCGGCCTTGCTGTGGACTTCGTCTTATCCCCTTCATATTCAATCCGCGCCGAAATGAATTACTCTTCCCAAAGCGGCCAGCGGAAAGGGATGCAACCGATCTCGCCCGATCAGGTTCAGGGGTTGCCGTTTCCGCTTGAGTTCACACTTTATGCCGATTTTGATAATGAAACCATCATCGACTATCTCGAAGTCCCGCTTCTGGCTGAATTCAGAACCGGCCGGAAGGTTCAATTCTTCGCCAATGCTGGGCCGTATGCCGGCTACCGGGTTCGGGCCAAGACCATCACCGCTGGGAAAAGCTCTCTTTACATCGATTCCTCTGGAACGCCCCTCGTCTTTCCCGGGCAGCCAGGCCCTCTGCCGCCCATGTCGTTTGATGCCGAGACCAATGTCAGCGACGAAATCAACCGGCTGAATCTCGGCCTCTGTGGCTCCCTGGGAGTGAAGATTCCTTTGGGACCGGGCCTGGTCGTTCCGTCTGTCCGGTTCAACCTGGGCCTCTCCAACATTCAATCCCATCCGGAAATCACCGGCAAGAACCGCACGGGTGCTTTTATCATCGCGGTCGGTTATCTCTATCGTCTGAAATAAGAAAAACAGACGTCCAAGCTGGGCCATAATCCCTACTGTTTTTTGATCTTGCCAGGTTGCGGTCCGCGATCTCCGGCAATCCCCTGGGGTATTCGATTTTAATTATCAAAGCGGCTCTCTATCTTGGAGAAAGCAGGAGACGTCTTGATAATTTCTGGCGCTTTCGAGCGTCTCAGCCTGATTTCCGACTCTTTTTGACTTGCCCGAAGCTTCCCGGCTCGCTCTCACCCATTTTGAGCTCAATTTGATTAAATCCGGCATTCCTTAAGTCTGCCGTTCACCGGAAACCGGTTTTAGCGTGGATACGCGCGAGCAAATCGTAACCAGGCTGGCCGGCTTCGCCGCCGAGGTCAGAGCTTTAATCGACCACGCCTCTTGATATTTACTATAAGTGCGATAAACTACAGGTAAGATTTTATATGACGTTTGGTTCATAATGACGAAAGCTCCCGACATCATCAAAAGATTAGTTGATGACTTTGATCGCCTGGTGGAAGGCGCGGTGCCGCAGGATTTTGACGAAGCATCGCTTCGACTCAGCTATGTCAATTCATTTTGGGAGGCGTTGGGATGGAACCTGAGAGACCCGCACGAGGTCATCGTCGAGAAGCGGGTATTTTAGATTACTGCTTGAGCGCCAAATAAAAACCACGGATCAGAAAATCAACCAGCTTGTCTATGAGCTCTACGATCTGGTTGATGTGGAAATCAGAATAATCGGAGAACCTCATTTAAGCGCCTGAGATTAGCAGGACGGTTCACCGTTTTAGGCGGATTGCTTTGTTAGGTCATCAACTTTCCAATTTTTTGATTATGTGCCTGGCGAGACGCCCGTTGATTTCTCCGTGTCTTGGTATCGGCTGGGAAACTTTGGTTGTCGGATTTTGATACCAATCGTTCTTCCCTCCCTGCCTGATAGGGACCAATCCTGTCTTTTCAAGCTTTCTTATTAAATCTGTTCTTTTCAGGAGACTTGGAGTTCTGCAACTTTGCGCACACAAGGGATATTCCCGCTCGTGAGTTCCTTGAAAATATCTCTTAGATTATCTTCAAGTTCTTCAATTGACTCCCCTTGTATCATGTAATCAGGATACTCTTCTAAATATCCAAGCCACATCCCCTCATCTTGCCAAAAAATGTATTTCAATTTTTTTATATTCGAATTATATTTCCGATACGCTAAAACTTCAAATGGTTTATTAATCTTTTTCTGGGCTCACGCTGCGGGTGTCATTCTTGCTCCTTATCGCTCTTGGATACAATCATTTCATAAACGCCACCGATTCTCCCTCGCCCGTGGGGCCGATAGACCCGGCTGGGTTCGGTCATTGGGCGAACTCATAAATGAGTTTTGTGATGCGGCCACGCCAGTAGGGCTTCGGCCCCTCGGCAAGTATCCACGACACCTCGCCCTCGATTGGGATGCGCATCCCGCAGCGTAGCTCGTAGTTGCTCCATCGGCCTTCCCACGGTGTCGGAACCACCGCGCCCGCGACCGTGCGCCCGCGCGCCTCTGCTCGCCCTGATTTGATTAGGCCGTTTTCATCGAAGCAGAATAGCAGCGTCACTGTGGTTTCGCCATCCTTCAGAGTTGCCTTGGCAGAATTATCGTCTACCGCTTCCCATTTAACTCCCTGGCTTGGCAGCAGCGCCGTCGGATACCAGGGGGTTTCGGCGAAGAAGCGCATCAGTTCACCCTGTGCCACCTCCGGCGTGCCGCGCAGACTCACGAGCGACACGAGTCCGAACAGCGACGCATGAAGAATGCCTTCCCCAGCGATATACGCATCATGCACCTTTACTGCCAGACCAGGCGCGATCTGGATGCGGGCTTCCCAGTCGAAACCCGGCCGATGGACGACGACACGCTGTGTCGAGGTGAACAGCTTCCATTTTTCGCCCGTTTCGCTCATGTTGAATGTACCGGTGTGCTCCAGGCTCACTGCTGCGACTGTGGGTTGGCCGTCCTTAAGCACGGCTCTAAAGTAACGTCTCACTGGCGCAGGTAAACGCTCAAGCTCTCTTGTGTCATATGTCTTTGGTTCGATGGGGAGGCGTGCTGCGTCCAGCTTGTCATGCATCTTTTTTGTGGCGGATTGCCAGCGACTAGACCCGTATACGACTGCAATGGCAATGATTACCGTCAACCCGAGGATTATCAACAGGATTATCTTCCACATCTGGAAAGCGCAAGAAGATTCCACCCAGTAAGGACTCGACTTAAGATACCTGGCTGAGTGTGTGATTCCACCGGATATCCCCACGAAATTGCGGTATTATCTTACAATTATCCCTAT
Source organism: uncultured Eubacteriales bacterium (assembly GCA_964550915.1). Classification (GTDB taxonomy): domain Bacteria; phylum Acidobacteriota; class Aminicenantia; order Aminicenantales; family UBA8522; genus JARYMI01. The sequence goes on from CAZKBY010000086.1 coordinate 4,797, forward strand.
TAAATAGCAAGCCGCATATTCGTTCGAGCCGTACATTTGAGAGTTCCCGGGAGGGTCTTAATCTTCTCTTTACAGAGATTACAAAATAGGAGAGTATTAAAATAGCGAACTGAAGTCGAGGAAGATAGAAGGAGAGAATAGAGAGGAGGAGGACATGGACACATGGATGAACCGGCGTCAGTGGATGAAAAGGAGCGCCGCCGCGGCAACTGGCTTGCTCGTGGCTCCGGAATTCATCGCCTGCCGTCGGGAGAGCATCTTTTCTCGCTCTTCTCCGAAGCCAGAAGAAGTCATCCTGCTCGACAACAATGAAAGCCCTTACGGGATGCCTCCGGAAGCGAGGGAAGCGGTCCTCGACTCATTGGCCCGGGCAAACCGCTATCCCCATAAGGAGTATTCAGAATTAGCGGCCTTGATTGCGAAAAAGGAAGGCCTTCCCGAGGATCATGTCATCCTCGGCGCGGGCTCCACCGAAGTCATGAACATGGCCATCCTCTCCTACGGAGTCAAAGGGGAGATCCTGACGGCTGATCCCACCTATTTCGATTTCATCTTTTATGCCGAGCAGGCGAAATGCAAAATCCAGAGGGTTCCGGTCGATGACCGCTATGAGCTTGACCTGGATGCCATGATCGGCCGGATCTCTAAAGACACGAGCCTCGTCTACGTCTGCAATCCGAACAACCCCACCGGCTCCATCGTCAACAAGGACAACCTCCGCGCTTTCTGCGCGGAAGCATCAGAGAAGGCCCTGGTGGTTGTGGATGAGGCCTATCATGAATACGTGGAGGATGAAGCTTATGCCTCGATGGTCGACCTTGTCCGGGAGGGGATGAACGTCGCCGTCACGAGGACGTTTTCGAAGATCTTCGGGCTGGCCGGCCTCCGCGTCGGCTACGGGATGGCCAGGCCCGATATCCAGAAAAATTTTGAGCGGGTTCAGATGAACTTCGCCTCCATCGCTTATCCCGGCCTGAGAGCAGCTATCGCGGCCTACGGCGCCTCTGCCTTCACCTCATCGGTCAGGGGAAAAAACAGGGCGGCCAGGGCCTATCTCGAGAGGGAGCTCGACAGGCTCGGCTATCCGTGCATTTCTTCCCGGGCGAATTTTTCTCTTTTCCAGGTGAGAAGGGATTCCAAGGAGATGGCCGCCGATCTGAAAAAGCGTTGCATCCTTGTCCGCCCGTTCGATTTCGCCGGGAAGAGCTGGCTCAGGGTGAGCCTCGGGACGCCAGGTGAGATCCAGGCTTTTATATCCGCCCTCGAACAGATTGAGCCGGTTCGCTACTCATGATTGACCGTACCGCTCGACTCTTGAAATAATATAGTCCACAGGAGGCCCGAGATAAAGGAACTGGCTGTCGCTTCCGCATTAATTTTTCTCGTCGGCCTCTGTTTTTTTATAGAAAAGCAATCGCTAGACCGGAAGAGAAGGAAGATCCCCCTCCGCATCGCCGTCACCGGGACGCGCGGAAAATCTACGGTAACACGGCTTATCGCCGCCGCGCTCAGGGAAGCCCATTTTTCCGTCCTGGCGAAAACAACGGGCTCCAAGGCGGTCGTCATCTTTCCCGATGGCCGGGAGGAGGAGATCAAAAGACGAGGCAACCCCACAATTCTGGAGGCAAAAAAGATCTTAAAAAAAGGGGCCAGCCTCGGCGCCGATGCCCTTGTTGTCGAGATGATGAGCATCCGGCCTGAGTTCGCGTTGGTCGAGTCACGCAGGATAATCAAGCCTCAGATTCTTGTCATCACCAACGTCCGGCTTGATCACCGCGAAGAGCAAGGCCGGTCGAAACCGGAAATCGCCGCCAGCCTCGCCTCAGCCGTCCCGCCGCAGGCGACCGTCTTCTTGACAGAAGAAGAGCTCAGGCCGGAATTTGAGGTAGTCGCCGCGAAAGTGAAGGCGAGGATGATCGGCGTGCCTAAGGGGATTGTCGAGCGGGAGTCGTGGCTGGACCAAACGCCGTGGCCTGGGTTTGAAGAAAATATCCGCCTGGCTCTGGCCGTTACCGACTCCCTTGGCGTTCAAAGAGAGGTTGCCTGGCGGGGGATCAGGCGCGCCGAACCTGATTTCGGAACTCTTAGGGTTTGGCAGGCTGAATTGGGACGTCCGCCAGCCCCCTGGATTTTAGTGAGCGCCTTTGCCGCAAACGAACCTGAGTCGACAGCCGTCATTTTGGCATTTCTCAAGGACAGGCTGGCTCCTCTGTGCTGGAAAGTGGTCGGAATTCTCAACTTCAGGAAGGACCGCGGCGACCGGTCGGTCCAGTGGCTTGAGGCCTGGGAAAACGGGTTCTTTTCGGGCTTTGAAAGGCTCTACGTTGTCGGCGGTCATGTCCGTTCATTAAGGTTAAAAAAGCTAGCCATGGCGAACGGCGGCATCATTCCGCTCACCTCCGTTTCTCCTCGAGCAGTCATGGATAAAGTAACGGCGGATGAACCGGCGGGCGGCGTTCTCATCGGAATGGGAAACATGGGCGGCCTCGGAGCAAAGCTCGTAGAACTCTGGAACAAGGAAGGCAAACCCTATGGACTTTGAGACGATTTTCATCGGCATTCTCATGGCGCTCCTTTACGCTGAAGTTACGGGCGTTTATCCAGGAGGCATCATCGTCCCGGCCTTTTTGGCCCTTTCCTTGAATGAACCAGCAAGAGTCCTGTCGACGATTATTATCGCCTGCCTGAGCCTCCTCGTCTATAAGCTCTTCACGCGCTATTTCATCCTTTTTGGGCAGCGGCGGTTTGTCCTCATGCTCCTCCTGGGCGGCTTGTGGGCTCAGGCCTGGCTCCTCTTTGTGCCCTCGTTATCTGTCGGGCGGCCGGAGCTTCGGGCCGTCGGCTGGATCATACCCGGCTTGCTGGCCAACAACCTGGAGAGACAGAAGTTTCTTCCCACTCTGGCCTCCTTGGCCACGGTTGTCGTTTTGACGTATTTTCTGGCGAACCTCATCAGGATGATCGGATAGAAGGAGATCTCTTGTCCCGGCCAAGCTCGAGCTGCTTCTTGCATAAGACAGAAAAGAAACAGGCCTTAATTTACGGCCTTGCCTTCCTGAGCGTTCTCTTTTTTATCCTGGCCAAACTCATTGCCGAAAGGCCGCTCGCAATCAAGGGAGAAATGCTCCGGGCGTCAGAGCTCATGAACGAGGCGACGGATGCCGTGCGCCGCTGCAAGGAAACCCGGGGCCTCATCATCGACAGGCAGACTGACCCGAATGCGACAGGCCTTATTGGCCTTGAGACTTCTCTGATCACGACCTCGCTCGGAAACCTGGAAGCGAAGAGGACGACGACCAACCCCAACTTCGCAGGCTTGCTTGTGCTGCTCCTGAGTGAAGCTGGAGCTAAAAAAGGAGATGCGGTCGCCATTGGCGCTTCGAGCTCGTTCCCGGCGCTCATCTTAGCCTCCCTTTGCGCGGCTAAGGCTGTGGACCTCAAACCCCTCCTCATCTGCTCCCTGGGAGCATCCCAGTGGGGAGCGAATAACCCTGAGTTCAACTGGCTTGATATCCAGGATTGCCTGAAGGAGGCCGGGCTTCTGGACACCCGGCCGCTCGCGCTCTCCCTGGGCGGAGAGGCTGACAGCGGTCAGGACATGACAAGAGAAGGCCGTGATTTCTTAATTGGACAGGCCAGAAGAAGCGGGATTCCTGTTCTCGAAGAACCTGATCTTCAGAGAAACGTCAAAGAAAGGCTTCGTCTCTATGAGATAGCGGCCGGAGAGAGGGGAGTCAAGGTTTTCATCAATGTCGGCGGCAGCTATGCGAACTTGGGAACGGATTCCGAAATCCTTCATATAAAGCCGGGGCTGGCCGAGTTCAGAAATCTTCCCGGGCCGGAAAGGAGGGGCGTCGTCTTCGAAATGGCCTCGCGCGGAATCTCGGTCATCCACCTTCTTTATGTCAAAGGCCTCTCGGCTCGCTACGGCCTCCCCTGGGATCCGCTTCCCTTGCCCAAGCCCGGAGAGGGAGAATTTTACGGAGCAAAGAGACTCATCAACGGACCGTTTCTTCCCCTTGGGGTCACCTACCTTTTCCTCGTCGGCCTGCTTTTGTTCCTCTTTATTTTAAGAAGAGGGTTACCGTAACGATGCACTGATAGGATTCGAGCCGATCTCGGTCCTGACAGATTCCCCTCTCGATGATCAGGATGCCGGCCCGATAATCATCCCAGCGATAGTGGTTTAGGTCGTTTCGATTGCCAGTGACTGAAGCCAGCTCGGGCACAGGAGATTCGACCTTTTCAAGTCCGATATATTCGAGGATCCGGTTTACGGAGTGAATGTCTTTGATGTGAAAATATTTTTGGTTTGAATCCAGGACGAGGGAAAGCTTCGGCCCTGGGCTTTCGAAGGAATAGCGGATGAAGCGCTGGGTTCCCGCTGTTCCCTCAGTTTTATAGTAGACGTATTGGGGAGGTTTCTCGGGGAAAAACGTGTCTTTGACTTCCTGCTTGATGCCCGCCCAGGTGATTTTTTCTTGCTTTGTACCCTGGAGGTAAAGGAAAGCAGCGAGAAGCAAAATGATCAAAAGCGCCGAGCGAAGGATGTTCTCTGTTTCTCGCTTGATGAGGATCCAGATGAACCAGATAACCGAAAGTCCGATCAGGACAAGGACGATGTTTTTTAAAGTGGCGACAGCCATCCTAGCCTCCTTATTCCGGATTTATATTATTTTAACAAAAAAAGCCCGTCTGCCCAACTTTTCTTGTCCTCAAGTACGCATCTCTATTTTTGTGATGGAGGGGGGCCCGTCGTGGTTCACCCCCGGCGCCCCTCGCGGACCCATTTGTTAACTGTTGGGGCGGAAGTTGCGCGGCATCAAACGCTCGGGGAATAATTCCGAGACGCTCCCAAGCTTTATTTTTTATCCATTAATCTTCCCTCCACCTCTTATGGAATTAAGAGGCGACCAACGGTCAGCTTCTCGGGTAAGGTCGGCCCGCGAACCACGCCACCCCCCTCTTCTTTTCCAGAAAGACATCACACGATTGAAGATGCTTCTTGTTCTCAACGGGTGTTTTCCGCTGGAAGAGGGAAAGGTAGATAATTGGCTCTACCGGAAGGAATCCGCCTCAGACAGATCAGCCTGATTGGGGGGAGGGCCGGGCCAGCAGCTCCTTGAGCCGAAGGCAGTTGCGCACGGCGAAGGCCTGATAATCATTATTGAAATAGACATATTTTTCCTCGGCCCCGGCCTCTTTAATCGCCTCGGCCCATTCCTTGAGTTCTTCATCGGTGTAGTTATACCTGTAGCCTCCGGTTAGCCCGTGGAAGCGGAAATAAGCGACTGAAGACGTCAGGGCGGCCGTCTTGGGCACCCGGGCAGAGGAGACGGTGCAGAAGGTCACGCCGGCAGCCCGGAGGATGTCGTAAACTTTCTCATCATACCAGCTTTCATGGCGGAATTCGATGACGTTGCGGTACTGCGAGGCCAACGTGTCGAGAAAACCTTTGAGAAGATCGAGGTCGAAGGTGATAGAAGGAGGAAGCTGGAAGAGGATGCAGCCAAGTCTTGAGCCGAGAGAATCGGCCAGGATGTAAAAATAGCGGACCTCACTCCGGACATTAAGAAGTTTCTTGCGATGGGTGATCTGGCGG